>CAYFLU010000034.1:0-22580 GCA_964343975.1 uncultured Solibacteraceae bacterium | reverse complement strand
CGACGAGCGCATCACCGTGGTGCAGCTCGTCCCGACATTGTTGCAAGCGCTCGTCGAGGAACCGGCGTTCGCCGAGGCCACACGGCTCGCGCGGATCTTCGTGGGCGGCGAAGCCCTGTCGGCGGACCTGTGCGTCCGCACGAACACACGACATCCCGATGCGCGCGTCATCAATTTGTATGGGCCGACCGAAGTCACGATCGACTCGACGCACGATGAATGGCGCGAGGATCGTCAGATCTCGATCGGACGACCGGTCGATGGCCTGATAGCCTATGTGTTCGACCATCGAATGGCACTGTCGGCTGTGGGGGCGTGGGGCGAACTGTATCTGGGCGGCGAAGGTCTGGGCCGCGGCTATCTCGGTCGTCCGGACCTCACGGCGGCCGCGTTCGTACCCGATCCGGTCACCGCGGTGCCCGGGGCGCGCCTGTATCGCACCGGCGATCGAGCGCGGTGGCGTCCGGATGGACGGCTCGAGTACGGCGGGCGCATCGATGATCAGGTGAAAGTGCGCGGCTTCCGCATCGAGCTCGGAGAGGTGGACACCGCGCTGCGCGCTCTCGAGGATCTGTCCGATGCCGCCGCCGTCGTGACCCACCACGGCAGTGAGCTCTCGGCGTTCGTGGTCCTGCGCGACCAGGCGCGCCCGGTCGCGGCATTGAAAGACGCACTGCGGGCCGCCGGGCTGGCGCCGCAGATGATTCCCACACGCTGGATGCGCCTGCCCGCGCTCCCGCGCACCACCAGCGGCAAACTCGATCGTCGCGCATTGCTGACCCGCACCGATGCCGTCGCGCTCGACGCAGCGGCGGAGGCCATCGCGCCGCGCACCCCGCTCGAACACACCGTGGCGGACGCATGGGCGCGAACACTGGGGCGTCCATCCATCGGCATTCACGACAACTTCTTCGACGCGGGCGGACACAGCCTCACCGCCGCGCGCGCCGCGGCGGCATTGACGACGTCGCTGTCGCGGACCGTGTCGGTGCGCGAGATCTTCCTGTATCCGACGGTGGCGGAACTCGCGGCCTACCTCGACGCGGCCACATGGGTCGCCGGCCCTGCGGCCAACGCCGCGGGCGACGGCTACGAGGACGAAACGCTGTGAGTACCCCGGTGTCCCTCACGACCCTGCTGCAGACCCTGCGCGCGCGCGACATTCGCGTCACCGTGGATCAGGGCGAGCTGCGGTTGCGCGCGCCCGCCGGTGCGATCACCGATGACGTACGTCAGGCCCTGCGTGCGCACAAGGCGGAACTGATCGCGTTGCTCACGCGCGGCGCCGACGGCCCCGTGGCGCCGATTCCCGTCGCGCCGCGTGACGGCGCCGTGCCGCTCTCGGCCGCGCAGCGACGCCTCTGGTTTCTCGACGCGCTCACGACCGACGGGCCCGCGGCGTACAACATCGCCACGGCCTTCATCGTCGATGGCGCGCTCGATCTGACCGCGTTCACCGCAGCCGTGCGCGATGTCGTGGCACGGCATGAAGCGCTGCGCACGGGCATCCGTGATGTCAGCGGGACGCCGGTCGGCGTGCTCGGCGCCGCGAATGATGTGCGCGTGGAGGTGTCGGATCTCTCGGCGACCGCGCATCCGGACGACGCGTTTCGAGTGGCCGCCACCACACTGGCGGACGCGCGCTTTGATCTCGCCGCGCCACCACTGGTGCGCGTAGCGGTGTACCGCCTGTCCCCGACCCGTCACGGCTGTGTGATCGTCGTGCATCACCTCGCCGCGGATGGCGAGTCGATGCCGTTGCTGATGCGCGATCTCGGCGCGTGCTATGCCGCGCGGTTGTCGGCACAGACGCCCACACTGCCCGCGCTGCCGATTCAATACCCCGACTTCGCGGCCTGGCAGGATGCGGCGGATCAGTCCGCGCATGCGACGTATTGGCGCGAACGCTTCCGCGAACTGCCCGAGCCGCTCGCGTTGCCCACCGAAGGTCCGCGGCCGACGACGACGTCGTTCCGCGGCGACACGGTGCGATTCACCGTGCCCCGCGCCACGGCCCACGCGCTGTCGGCGATCGCGCGCACGGGACAGGCGAGCGTGTTCATGGCGCTCGTCGCCGCCACCGCCGTCGTCCTTGAACGCTGGACAGGGCAGCGCGACATCACCATCGGCACGCCCGCGCGCGGCCGGCCGCATCCTGATGTCGAGGGACTGGTCGGGTGCTTCGTCAATACGCTCGCGCTGCGCTGTCGCGTGCAGCCCGACGCACCGTTTGCGGCCGGACTCGATGACGTGCGGCGCGCGGTCACCGAGGCGTTTGATCACGAGAGTTATCCGTTCGATCAACTCGTGGACCAACTGGCGCTCCGACGCGACACGGGACGGTCGCCGTTGTTCGACGTGATGGTGATCGTCGCGCCCGAACCGGGCGCCCCGCTCACGCTCGCCGGGCTGGCGGTCTCGCCGGTGGATTTGCGGCGTGAGGTGAGCCAGCTCGATCTCACCGTCACGTTTGCCGCCACTGCCGAGGGCGCATTCGAGGCGGCGCTGCAGTACCGCACGGACCTCTTCAGTCGCGCGCGTATGTCGCGGCTGGCGACGCATCTGGCGACGTGCCTCGATCAACTCGCTGCGGATCCCTCGGTGCCGCTCCGCCGCGTGCCGTCGATGCCGGCAGAAGAGCGCGCGCACATCGTCCGGGAGTTGAACGCGACCACGGCGCCGCACGACACGACGGCGACATTGATCGGGCGCTTCAGCGCGCAGGCGGCGCGCACGCCGAATGCCATCGCCGTTGTTGATGGGACGCGGGCGTGGACCTACGCGGAGATCGATGCGCGCGCCACGAATGTGGCGCATGCGCTGCGTGCGCGTGGGGTCGACACCGGCACCCGTGTCGCGCTGCTCGCGCGACGCGGCGAACAGATAATGAGCGGCATTCTCGGCATCCAGCGCGCGGGTGCGGCCTATGTGCCGATCCAGCCTGGTGATCCGCAGCGCCGCATCGATCAGCTCCTCGCCGATTGCCGTCCTGCGGCCGTGCTGCACGAGCACGACGTCGCGGCGTGGGAGTCGTCGGCCGTCGCCGGTGTGCTGCCGCACGTGGACCCGCGCGACGTGGCGTACGTCATCTATACGTCCGGGTCCACCGGCCAGCCGAAGGGCGTCGAGATCGAGCATGGCTCGGCGGTGAACCGCATCGAGTGGATGGATCGCGCCTACGGCCTCGGACCGGGCGACGTGATCCTGCAGAAGACGCCGTTCACGTTCGACGTGTCGGTGTGGGAGCTGTTCTGGTGGGCGTTCTCCGGCGCCACCGTGGCGTTTCTCGCGCCGGATGCGGAAAAGGATCCGGCGGCCATCGTGGATGCCGTGGCGACGCATTGCGTCACGAAGATGCATTTCGTGCCGTCGATGCTGCGCGCGTTCCTCGATCATCTCGACGATGAGCCGGCCGCCCTCACGCGGCTCGCATCGCTGCGTGATCTATTCGCGAGCGGCGAAGCGCTGCCGGCCGATCTGGTCGCGCGCGTGCGGCGCACAATGCATGCGGCGCACGGCACGCGGCTCCACAACTTGTACGGGCCGACCGAAGCGACGGTCGACGTGTCGTTCTTCGACTGCTTCGCCCACGCCGAGACGCCGCTCGTGCCGATCGGCGCGCCCGTGGCCAACACGGCGCTGTATGTGCTCGATCGCGAGCTGTCGCCGGTGCCGTTCGGCGCGATCGGTGAGATTTACATCGGTGGCGTCAACGTGGGCCGCGGCTATCTCGGGCGTCCGGCCCTGACCGCGGAGCGGTTCGTTCCGGATCCGTTCACCGACACCCCGGGGGCACGCCTGTACCGCACCGGCGATCTCGGCCGGTGGCGCGAGGACGGACAGCTCGAGTATCTCGGCCGCAACGATCATCAGGTCAAGATCCGCGGACATCGCATCGAACTCGGCGAGATCGACGCGGTGTTGCAATCACATCCGTCCGTGAAGAACGCGGCCGTGCTCGCCGAGGGCGATGCGCTCGTGGCGTATCTCACGGCGACCGCCGATGTCACGCTCACGGACCTGCGCGCGTTTCTGGCGAGCCAGTTGCCGGCGGCGATGGTGCCCGCGCGATTCGTGCACGTGACCGCCTGGCCGCTCACGTCGAGCGGCAAACTCGACCGGCGCGCCCTGCACGCCGTGGCCGAGCCCGCACTGGCGAGCACGCGCACCTTTGTGGCGCCGCGCACGGCCACCGAACAGGCCCTGGCCACCATCATCGCGGGCGTGCTCAACGTCGAGGCCGTCGGCGTCGACGACGACTTCTTCGAGCGTGGCGGACACAGCCTGCTCGCCACGCGCGTGATCGCGCAGGCGCGCCAGTCGGCCGGCCTCGATCTGCGGCTGCACGATCTGTTCACACACCCGACCGTCGCCGGTCTGGCCGCGTGCCTCGACGCGCGTGAACCGTTCCAGGGCCGGCCACTGACACCAGTTGCGGTGCAACCGCACTACCCGGTCTCGCACGCGCAGCGACGGCTCTGGCTCGCTGAACAGCGCGCGCCCGGCGCGGCCTACAACGTCGCCGTCGCCTTCACCGGCGTTGGCACGCTCGACGTGGACGCACTGACGACGGCGTGGCAGCGCTTGCAGGCGCGGCATGAATCACTCCGGACGGCGTTCCGTGAAGTTGGTGGCGAACCGCGTCAGTGGATTGCGGATGGCCCGCCGGTCGCCGTCGACGTGGCCGACCTGCCGGCCGCCGCCTTCGACGCGGAAGCGGCGCGGTTGGCCGCGCTGCCGTTCGATCTCACCACACCGCCGCTCGTGCGCATGGCTGTGCGCCGCTTCAGCGCCGACACGTTCGGTTGGATCGTGGTGATGCACCACCTCGTGTGCGATGGCTGGTCGATGCCCGTGCTCGTGCGCGAACTCGCGACGGCCTACGCCGATGCCCGTGCGGGACGCCCGACGGCGTGGACGCCACTGCGCGTGCAATACAAGGACTACGCGGGCTGGATGCAGGCGCTGCTCGACGACGGCGCCCTCGATGCGCAGCGCGAGTATTGGCGCGCGATCTTCCCGGCGCCACCGCCGCGTCTCGCGCTGCCGTTCGATACCGGCGCGCCCTCCGGTGGCGCCCAACCGCCCGAGCGCGTCGTCGTCACACTCGACACCGGCACGACGCAGGCGCTGACCGCGCTGGGACGCGCGCATCAGGCGAGCCTCTTCATGACGCTGACGGCCGCGGTGCAGACGTTGCTGCATCGCTACACGGGCCAGACCGACCTCACGATCGGCACGGTCACCGCGGGCCGCATCCATCCCGACACCGAGCCGCACATCGGCTTCTACGTCAACACGCTGGCGCTGCGCACAACGCTCGATTCATCAGCGACGTTCACCGCGACGCTCGCCGACGTGCGCGATCGCGCGATTGGCGCCTTCGACCATCAGGCGTATCCGTTCGATCGCCTGGTTGACGAACTTGATCTGGCGGCCGATGGCCGGTTCCCGCTCTTCGACGCGTTGATCGTGCTGCAGAACAACGTGACGGCGGATCTGGCGTTACCCGGTGTGTCGCTGACGCCGGTCGCGCTGCCGGCGACCGGCGACAAGTTCGATCTGACGTTCCACTTCGCCGAATCGCGCGACGGGCTCGAGCTCACGCTCGAATTCCGCGCCGCGCGTTATCCGCGCCCGGCCATCGCGGCATTGGCTGGTGAATTCACGCGCCTGGTGTCGGCGATCCTCGCCACGCCGTCGCAGACGCTCGACGCGCTGCCGCGTCCCGACGGCGCTGTGCGTGAACAGACGATCGCCATCGCCTCGACCTTCACGGCCGAGCCCGTCGACGACGTGCTGGCGTTCTGGATGGCGCGGCTCGGCCAACCCACGGCCGTCACCTTCGCGCCTTTCGGCCAGGTCTTTCAGGCGCTGCTCGATCCATCGAGCGTGCTCGGTCGCAACCGCTATGGCGCCAATGTGTGCCTGATCCGCTTCGCGGATTGGCAACAGGCGCCTCGCGTGCTCACACCGCGTTCGCCCAACGCCGCGCGCGCGCTTGACGAGCACGAGACCCACCGTCTGCCGTCAGGCGCGACGGTCGCGCACCTCAACGCGTACGAAACAGACGACGTGTTCCAGGAGATCTTCGTCGACCGCGTGTACGAACGGCACGGCGTCACGATCCAGGACGGCGACGTGGTGTTCGACATCGGCGCCAACATCGGCCTGTTCTCGTTGTTCGCGAATGCGTCGGCGACCGGCGTCCGTTTGTTCAGCTTCGAGCCGGCGCCGCCGACATTCGACGCGTTGCGTCGCAACACGGCCGCGTACTGCGCCGACGCGCGCGTCTTCAACTGCGGCATTGGCGCCACCGACGGCGAGGCGCCGTTCACGTTCTACCCGAAGTCGTCGGTGTTCTCGAGCTATCACCCCGATGCGGCCGCGGATGCGGCGTCGGTGCGCGCGGTCGTGCGCAACGTGGTCGAACGCGAGGGTGCCGCGTCGGCTGCCGCGCTGCATGAAGCCACCGACACGCTCATGACGGATCGCATGACCGCGGAGACGGTGATCGTGCCGGTGCGGTCGCTGTCGAGCGTCATGCGCGAGCACGGCGTGACGCACATCGATCTGCTGAAGCTCGACGCGGAGAAGAGCGAACGCGCGATTCTCGCCGGCCTCACCGACGATGACTGGTCGCGGATCCGCCAGATCGTGATGGAAGTGCACGATCACGGCGACGGCACGCTCGATGCGGTGCGGGCGCTCGTCGAGCGCCACGGGTTCGACGTGATCGTGGAGGAAGAGACGCGACTGCACGAGTCGGGCCTCTTCACGCTCTACGGCCGGCGTCCCGACACGGCGCGTGCCGCGCGCACGCGTGATGCGGTAGCCGAATGTGTCGAGGCCCTGCGCGTGGCGGCGGCGCGCACGCCCTCCGTGCCGATGCTCGTCGTCGTCTGCCCGGATGCCGCGGGCACCGGCGCCGATGACGAAGCGCGGTTCCTCGACGCGGCGCGCGGACTGCGCAATGTCACCGTCGTGTCGTCCGCGACGCTCGCGGCGCTCTACCCGGTTGCTGCGGCCTTCGACGCGCGCACCGACGCGCTCGGCGCCGTGCCGTACACGCCGGAGATGTACGCCGCGATCGGCACGATGATCGCGCGGCGGCTCGACGCCGCGCGACGACGGCCGGTGAAGGTGATTGCGCTCGACGCCGACCAGACGCTCTGGCGCGGGGTGGTCGGTGAAGACGGCCCGGAGGGCATCGTCATCGATGCGCCGCGACAGGCGCTGCAACAGTTCATGCGGGACGCATGCGCCGAAGGGCTGCTGCTGTGTCTCGTGAGCAAGAACGACGAGTCGGATGTGGCACGTGCGTTTGCGGCGCATCCGGAGATGCCGCTGCAATGGAACGATTTCGCCGCGCGGCGCGTGAACTGGATACCAAAGTCGGTCAATTTGCGGGCGTTGGCGGCGGAACTGAACGTCGGTCTCGACAGCTTCGTGTTCGTCGACGACAATCCGCTCGAATGCGCGGAAGTGCAGGCCGCCTGTCCGGAGGTCCTGACGCTGTGCTTGCCGGAGGCGGTCGATCAGATTCCAGCGGCGCTCCGCGGCGCGTGGATCTTCGATCGCGGAGCCGTGACCGCCGAAGACGCCGCGCGCGCGGCGTTCTACGCGGCGGCCAGTGAACGTGAGCGGCTGAAGTCGTCGGCGCCGACGTTGAAGGCCTTTCTCGACAGTCTCGACCTGCGCATCGACATTGCACCGGTGTCCGACGCCGATGTGCCGCGCGCGGCGCAGCTGTCGCAGCGGACGAATCAGTTCAACACGACAACGCTTCGGCGCACGGAAGCCGACGTCCGCGCGCAACGGGCGTCCGAGCGCGGCATGTCGGTCGTCCGCGTGGCGGACCGGTTCGGCGATTACGGACTCGTCGGTGTGGTGAGCTACGTCACCGCGGAGCAGGCGCTCGTGTGCGACGCCATGATGCTCAGTTGCCGCGCCCTCGGACGCGGCGTCGAGCATCGGATGGTGCAGGTGCTCGGCGCAGCCGCGGCCACCGCCGCGCGACCGTTCGTCGATCTGCGGTATGTGCCTTCGGCGAAGAACCGTCCCGCTCGCGACTTCCTCGACCGGCTGCCGGGTGCGGACGTGCGCCAAGACGGCGACACGATCACCTATCGGCTCGACGCCGAGACCGCGCGCACACTCGCGTTCGATCCGGACGCCGCCGGCCAGGGTGAGGAGGTCGCCGACGAAACGGCCACACCGGCCGCCGCTGCGCCACGTCACCACGCGGATCGCGACCTGTTCACGGCTGAGTCGATCGCGGCCGCTGCGGCCGCGTGGGCTGATCAGTCGCCAACACGCGCTCGACGCCGGGCGCCACTCTCGCGGCGAACAATCGTGCCGCCGCAGTCGGACATCGAACGCCAGCTCGTCGACGTGTGGCGTGACGTGCTGCGACTCGACGAGGTCGGCATCACCGAGAGCTTCTTCGACCTCGGCGGTCACAGTCTGAAGGCCATTCGCATGCTGTCGCGCGCCGCGTCAGTGATCGGCGCGGAGCTGACCTTGGGCGATGTGTTCGCCGACCCCACGATCGCCGGCCTCGCCTCGCGCGCGGCGGAACCGGTGACGCCGATCCCGGTCGCACCAGCGATGACCACGTATCCACTGTCGGGCGCTCAGCGACGGCTGTGGATCCTCAATGAAATGAGCGGCGAAGGATCGGCGGCGTACAACGTGCCGGCGGCCTTCGTAATCGGCGGCGCCGTGGATGCGGACGCACTCGAGCGCGCGTTTCGCTGGGTGATCGCGCGTCATGAGGTGCTGCGCACGCGATTCGTGACGATCGAGGGTGAACCACGCCAGGAGATCGTGGCGGATCCGGCCTTCACGCTCGAACGCGGTGACGCCACGCTCGACGCCGACGCGTTCGCAGACGCCGCCGCATCGCTCGCGGCGGAACCGCTGCCGTTCGACCGCGCGCCGCTGTTGCGCGCCGCGATCCATCACCTCACCTCCGGCCACACCGGCCTCGCCATCGTCGTGCATCACGTCGCCACCGACGGCGCGTCCATGCCGATTCTCGTGCGTGAGGTGTTCCGCGCGTACGACGAGGACCGCCGCGGCGTCACGCCGGCGTGGCCGTCGCTGCGCGTGCAGTACAAGGACTACACGCTGTGGCAGCAGGCGCGGCTCGAGGGATCCGCCGGCGCCGCCGATCGTGCGTACTGGCATGCCGCGTTCGCCACGACGCCCCCGCCGATCGATGTGCCGGCGGACTTCCCGCGTCCAGCCATGCAGAGTTTCCGCGGCGGCGCCGTCGTGGTGCCGATCGATGCGGCGCTCACCGCCGAGCTGCGCGCGCTCGGCCGACGACAGGGCGCCACGTTGTTCATGACGCTGCTCGCCGCGCTCGACGTGCTGCTCTATCGCGTGAGTGGTGAGACTGACGTCACCGTGGGAACGCCAATCACCGGCCGGGTGCATCCGGATCTGGCGGATCAGGTCGGGTTCTACGTCAACACGCTCGCGCTGCGCACCACAATCACGCCCGAGGAACGCTTTGCGGCGCTCCTCGATCGCGTGAAAGCCGGCGTGAGCGCGGCGTTCCGCCATCAGGCGTACCCGTTCGACCGGTTGGTTGATGAATTGCGCGTGCCGCGACATCTCGGCCGCTCTCCGCTCTTCGACGTGATGCTCGTCGTCGAGGAAGAGGCGAACGCGGCGCTGCAGTTGCCGGACCTCGATGTGCGCCCGGTCGCGGTGCGTCACGACATCAGCCGCTTCGACCTCACGTTCCATGTGGCCGCCGACGGCGACGGACTGGCGTTGGGCGTGCAGTACAGCACCGCGCTCTTCACGGCAGCGCGCGTGGCGGCACTCGGCCAGCAGTTCACCACGCTGTTGCGCGCCCTGACGCGCGAGGGCGATCGGCCGGTCGCGGCACTGCCGCTTCTGACCACGGACGCCGAGCATGCCCTGCGCCGTTGGTCGCAGGGCGACGTGCGCCCACGGCCGGCGCAGTCGCTCATCGAACGGTTCGCCGCGATCGCGCGTGCCTATCCGGATCGCCCGGCGCTCATCGCCGCCGACGGCGAAACGCTCACCTATCGCGAGCTCGAGGTGCGGGCGCAACACGTCGCCGGGCGCCTGCGCGCCCGCGGTGTAGGGCCCGGCCAGATCGTGGCCGTGGAAGCGCCACGCTCGCTCTTCACGTTCGTCTCGATGTTGGGCGTGATGGCAGCCGGCGCTGCGTATCTGCCGGTGGATCCCGCGCTGCCCGACGACCGACGGGCGTTCCTCCGCCAGGACAGCGGCGCGGTCTCGGTGCTGACACCGGCCGACACCGACACCTCCATCGCGCCCGTAACGGGCACACCGCACGCATCAGATCTCGCGTACGTGATCTACACGTCGGGGTCGACGGGTGCGCCCAAGGGTGTGGGCGTGACCCATGCCGCGCTCGACAACATGGCCGCTGATCAGATCGCCGGTTTCGGCCTCGGCCCCGGCGATGTGTTCGGTCAGTTCGCTTCGGTCAGCTTCGACGCCTCGGTCTACGAGACCTTCCTGACGCTCCTGTCTGGCGCCACGCTGGCGATCGTGCCCGACGATGCGCGCATCGATCCACGCGCGTTTGTGGAGTGGTGCGCGCGCACCCGCGTCACCGTGTTCGTCCTCCCGCCGGCGTTCGTGCGCACGTTGGACCGCGCCGCACTGCCGTCCGTGCGCCTGCTCATCACCGCAGGCGAGGCGGCCGATCCGGGCGACGCGCAGCACTACGCGTCCACCGCGCGGTATGTGAATGCGTACGGTCCCACCGAATGCGCGGTGTGCGCGACGTGGCTCGAAGTCGCCTCGTCGGCGCTCGACACAACCGTCCCGGTCGCCATCGGCCGTCCCGTGGCCAACACGGCGGCATACGTGCTTGATGCACGTGGCGCGCTCGTGTCGGTCGGGCAGCCCGGCGAGTTGTATCTCGGCGGCGCTGGTGTCGCTCTCGGCTATCTCGGACGACCGGCGCTCACCGCGGAGCGCTTCGTGCCCGATCCGTTCAGCGGCGTGCCCGGTGCGCGGCTCTATCGCACGGGCGATCTGGCGCGGTGGCGCGCCGACGGCACGCTCGAATTCATCGGTCGCAACGACTTCCAGGTGAAAGTGCGTGGACACCGCATCGAGCTGGGTGAGGTCGAGAGCGCGATCCGCGCCGTGCCGCACGTGCGCGACGCCGTCGTCATCGCGCGCGCGCTCGATCTGGTCGCCTACATCATCGGCGACCACGTGGACGACGCGTCGGTGCGGGCGCATCTCCGCACGCAATTGCCCGACTACATGCTGCCGTCGTTCATCGTCACACTCGAGCAGTTGCCGCTGACCGCAAGCGGCAAGGTGGACCGGCGCGCGCTGCCGGCGCCGGACGTCTCGGCGCGGCAGGCCTTCCAGGCGCCCGCGTCCGATCTCGAGCGCACGATTGCTGCGGCGTGGTGTGCGGTGCTCGAGCGCGATGCCGTCGGCACGCGCGACAGCTTCTTCGACCTCGGCGGCAACTCGATCCTGCTCGCGCGTGTGCTCACGCAGTTGCGGCGCGACCTGTCACCGGATCTGACACTGCTCGACCTGTTCACGTATCCGCGCATCGAGGATCTCGCCGCGCATCTATCGGCAGCTGGCACGGCGGCGCGCGAGACGCGTGCGGCGGCGGACGTCAGCGCGCGCGCCGAGCGTCAGCGCGCGGCACTGAAACAGCGGAGGCCCGTGCGATGAGTCACGGCACTGAGGCCCTGCGCGGTATCGCCATCGTCGGCGCATCCGGGCGTATCCCGGGCGCGGCGACACTGGCCGCGTTCTGGGAAAACCTCGTCGGCGGCGTGGAAGCGGTGTCGTTCTTCACGCGGGACGAACTGATGGCCGCCGGCGTGCCGTCGCGGCTGCTCGATCATCCGGGCTTCGTGCCCGCGGCCTCAGTGCTCGAGGACGTGGACCGGTTTGACGCCGCGTTCTTCGGCTTCACGCCGCGCGAAGCGGCGTTGCTCGATCCGCAAGCGCGCCTGTTCATGGAGTGCGCGTGGGAAGCGATCGAACAGGCGGGCTACGCGCCGGCGTCGTTCGATGGACCGATCGGCGTGTTCGGCGGCGTCGGCGCCACGCGGTATTTCATCCGGCATGTGTTGCCGAGCGCGGATGCACTTGAGCAGGCCGGCGCGTATCAGGCGATGATCGCCAACGACAAGGACTTCGTCCCGGCGTGGGTGTCCTACAAGCTGAACCTGCGCGGCCCGAGTGTGGCTGTGCAGACGGCCTGCTCGACGTCGCTCGTCGCCGTGCATCTCGCGTGTCAGTCGTTGCTGACGTTCGAATGCGACATGGCGATTGCCGGCGGCGTGTCGTTGTCGCTCGATGCCGCCTCGGGCTACGTGTATCAGGACGGCGGCATTCTGTCGCCGGATGGACATTGCCGTCCATTCGACGCAAAGGCGAAAGGCACAGTACACGGCAGCGGTGCGGGCATGGTGGCGCTGCGTCGTGTGGAAGACGCCGTGGCAGCCGGAGACACGATCCTCGCCGTGATTCGGGGTTCGGCCGTGAACAACGACGGCGCGGTGAAAGTCGGCTTCACCGCCCCGGGCATCGACGGACAGGCGGACGTCATCGCGATGGCGCATGCCGTTGCGGAGGTCGCGCCCGAGTCGATCGGTTTCATCGAAGCGCACGGCACCGGCACTCCACTCGGCGATCCCGTGGAAGTGGCCGCGCTCACTCGTGTGTTCCGCCGACACACCACGCGCCGCCAGTTCTGCGCGTTGGGTTCGGTGAAGAGCAACGTCGGGCATCTCGACGCGGCCGCGGGTGTGACGGGCCTGATCAAGACGGCGCTCGCGGTGCAGCACGGACTCGTGCCGCCGACGGTGCATTTCTCGGAACCCAATCCCCAGCTCGCGCTGGCCGAGAGTCCATTCTTCATCAACCACACCACGCAGCCCTGGCCGCTCGACGACGCGCCACGACGAGCCGCCGTCAGTTCCTTCGGCATTGGCGGCACGAATGCGCACGCCATCGTGGAAGCCGCGCCGGCGCTTCGCGCATCCGGGCCGAGCCGGCGTGTGCAGATCCTGGCGCTCTCGGCTCGATCAGCCTCGGCGCTCGATGCGATGACCGATCGGCTGGCTGATGCGCTCGACGTCGACGCGGCGCCGCCGGTAGCCGACGTCGCCTTCACGTTGGCGGTGGGACGCACCCCGTTCACGCACCGCCGCGTCATCGTGGCCACGGGCCCGAACGGCGCGGCGCCGGCCATCGACGATGTGCTCGATGCGATCGACGCGCGGGATCCGGCATCGGTCTTCACCGCGGTCGCGCCCGACACCGCGCGGCCGGTCACGTTCATGTTCCCGGGTCAGGGCAGCCAGCACGTGGACATGGCGCGCGCGTTGTACGAGCGTGAGCCCGCGTTCCGCGACGCGCTGACGCGCGCGGTGGCGATCGTGCAGACGCAGCAGGGTCCCGATCTCCTGCCGCTGCTGTATCCAGCGGCGCACGAGCGTGACGCCGCTGCCGTGCGGCTGGCAGAAACCAGCACGTGCCAGATCGCGCTCTTCGTGGTCGAGTACGCGCTCGCGCAGTTGTGGCTCGCCTGCGGCGTGACACCGCAGAGCGCGATTGGACACAGCGTCGGCGAATATGTGGCCGCGTGTCTGTCGGGCGTCTTCTCGCTCGAAGACGCGATCGCCGCCGTGCTCGCGCGAGGACGCCTCATGGCGGCCATGCCGCGCGGCGAGATGCTGGCCGTCTCCGCAGCCGAAGCCGACGTGAAGTCATGGATCGATGTGACGACGGTCTCGATCGCCGTCGTGAATCATGCGGCGGCGTGCGTCGTCGCGGGCCCAGCCGACGCGATCGCCGCGTTGGCCGATGCACTCGACGCCCGCGGGATTCTGCATCGCCGCCTCGACGTCTCGCACGCGTTCCACTCGCACATGATGGACGCGGCGCTGCCCGCGTTCCGCGACGTCATGCGCGGCATCAGCCTGCGTCCGCCAACGCTGCCGTTCATTTCGAACGTCACGGGCACGTGGATTCGGCCGGAAGAAGCGACCGATCCCGAGTACTGGGTGCGTCAGATGCGCCGCACGGTGTATTTCGCCGATGGACTCCGCGAGATCCTGCGCGATCCGCAGCGCATCGTCCTCGAAGTGGGCCCGGGTCGGACCCTGCAGGCCCTCGCGTTGCAGCAGCGCGGCCCCGGCGCGACGCAGGAGGCGCTTGCGAGTTTGCCCGACGCGCGCGATACGCGTCCGGCCGACGACAGCTTTGTACTGGCGCTCGCGCGACTGTGGCTCGCCGGCGGCGCTGTGGCGTGGCCGCAGTACTACGCGGGCGAAATCCGGAACCGCGTGCCGTTGCCGACCTACCCGTTCGAACGCGAGCGACATTGGATCGAGAAGCGCGCGGCCAGCGCACCTGTCGATGAGGATGGCCGTCTGCCGTTCGAAGCGTGGTTCTCCGCGCCGGTCTGGATGCAGGCGCCGCGCGGTTCGCGCGAAGGCGATGCGCCAGAGGGACCGTGGGTTGTCGTCGCGGAACCGGAAGACGCGATGGCCGACGCCGTCGTGGCGGCCGTGACCACGCGCGGCGTCGCGGCGACGCGCGTGCGCCATGGCGAGGTGGATGCCTCGGCGGAGCGTGTCGTGCTGTTTGCGTCGACGTTCGCAGAGGCGTTGCCGGTGGTGCAAGCGATGAGCCGCGCCACCGGACCGCGCACGCTGGTGTTCGTGCAGCGCGGCGTGCAGCAGGTCACGGGCGAGGACCCGATCGTGCCGGAGCGCGCGGCGGTGCTCGGCCTCTGGCGTGTGGCGCCGCAGGAAGCGCCGCACCTGCATTGCGCCCACATCGATGTGCCGAGCGAGACCGATCCCGCACGCGTGGCCTGGCTGGCGGATGCTGTGGCCGCGGACCTGTGCGGCGCACCGCTCTCCGCACCGATCGCCTATCGCGGTCGCATGCGTTGGATGGAGCGGTACGAGCCGTGCGCGATCACGCCCGCCACGTCGGGATTCGTGAGCGGCGGCGTATACTGGATCACGGGCGGCACCGGCGGCATCGGCCTCGCGCTGGCGGAGCATCTCGCGCACACGATGCAGGCGCGTCTCATCCTGACGAGCCGGTCCGGTCAGTTGGGTGATGCCGCGCGGGCCGCGCTTGAACGCGCCGGCGCCGACGTGCTCGTGATGGCGGCGGATGTGACTGACCCGACGGCGATGACGCGCGTGGCTGACGCCATCGCCGCACGCTTCGGACGCCTGGACGGCGTCGTGCACGCCGCCGGCGTGGCGGGCGGCCGCGTCGTGGCGCTGGAAACCGCCGACGGCGCCGCACGCGTGATGGCGCCGAAAGTCACCGGCGCCGTGGTGCTGGAGCACGTGATCGCGCGGTTCGCGCCGTCATTGGTCCTGTATTGCGCGTCGTTGTCGGTGGAATTGGGCGGCGCGGGTCAGGCGGCGTATACCGCGGCCAACGCCGTGCTCGATGCCATCGCGCGCCGGCCGTCGACGCCGGGGCGCCGCACGATCGCGATCAACTGGGATCGTTGGCGCGACGTCGGCATGGCCGCCGCGGTCGCCGACGCGGATGCGATAGGCTCTTCGGACGGCGTACGGGCGTTCGCGGTGGTCTCCGGACTCGAGCGCGCACAGATCGCCGTGTCGACGCGGCCGCTGGCCGCGCGCCAACGCGCCACGCAGGCTCCGGTCGCAACGACGGCAGCGGCACGACACGCGCGGCCCTCCCTCGCGACTGATTTCGTGCGACCCGGCGCGGCCGCGGAAGTGGCGCTGGCCGCGCTCTGGCAAGACGTCTTGGGCCTCGAGCCGATTGGCGTCGACGACAACTTTTTCGAGCTGGGTGGCGATTCATTGACGGCATTGCGCATGCTGGCGCTGTACCGCGAACGCACCGGCATCTCGGTACCGGTGACCACCGTGTACAGTGCGCCGACCATCCGCAAGTTCTTGGCAGCAAACGATCAAGGGAGTACGTAGCGTGAACGACATGGACGTCGCAATCATTGGCTGGCACGTGCGCCTTCCCGGCGCGAACTCGGTCGACGAGTATTGGCAGAACTTGCGCAACGGCGTGGAGTCGATTGCGTTCTTCAGCCCCGAGGAGCTGGCGGCGCGCGGCTACGGCCCGGAGGTCTACGCGAGCAAGGCGTTCGTGCCGGCCGCGCCGTTCCTCGGCGCGGTCGAACAATTCGATGCGGCGTTCTTCGGCGTGAGTCCGCGTGACGCCGAGTTGATCGACCCGCAGTACCGACTCTTCATGGAAGAAGCATGGTCCGCACTCGAAGACGCGGGCTACGATGCCGAGCAGTACGCCGGCAAGATCGGCGTGTTTGCCGGCGCGAACATCAGCCGGTACTTGCTCGACAGCCTCAAGCCGATGATGGATCAGGATCCGAGCACCGCCGGATCGATGGTCATGGCGATGTGCTTCAACGACAAGGACGCGCTCGCCACGCTGGTGTCGTACAAGTTGAACCTCACGGGGCCGAGCGTGAACGTGCAGTCGTTCTGCTCGACGTCGCTCGTCGCCGTCCATCTCGCCTGCCAGAGCTTGCGGCTCGGCGAGTCCGACATGGCCATCGCGGGCGGCTCCAACCTGCACGGCCGGAATCCGGTCGGCTACAACTACGCGGAAGGCGACATCTTGTCGCCCGACGGCCACTGCCGCGCGTTCGACGCGGAGGGCCGTGGCACGGTGTTCGGCAGCGGCGTCGGCGCCGTGATCCTCAAGCGCTTGAAGGACGCCATCGCCGACGGCGACACGATCCACGCCGTGATTCGCGGATCCGCGATCAACAACGACGGTTCGAACAAGGCCGGCTACACGGCGCCTTCGTTCGAAGGCCAGGCGGCCGCCGTGTCGCGCGCGATCGATGTGTCGGGTGTTGACCCAGCCTCGATTGGCTTCGTCGAAGCGCACGGCACGGGCACCGAAGTGGGCGATCCGATCGAAGTCGGCGCACTCACCGAGGCGTATCGGCGTCACACGGACAAGAAGACGTATTGCGCACTGGGCTCGGTGAAGACGAACTTCGGCCACCTCGATCGCGCAGCCGGCGTGTCGTCGCTCGTGAAGGCCACGTTGGCCGTGAAGCACGGCCAGGTGCCGCCCACGCTGCACTTCAAGACGCCGAATCCGAAGATCGACTTCGACAACTCGCCGTTCTTCGTGAACAACCGGCTGATCGAATGGCCACTCGCTCAGGGACCGCGCCGCGCGGCTGTGAGCGGTCTCGGCTTCGGCGGCACGAACGCCCACGTGATTCTCGAGCAGGCGCCGGAGCGCCCCGCATCATCGGCCGGACTGCCCGTGCAGATCCTGCCGGTGTCGGCGCGCACCGAGACGGCCCTCCCGGTCGTCGCCGCCAATCTCGCCAAGCATCTGCAACAGCACCCGGACCAGGCGTTCGCCGACATTGCGTGGACGCTGCAGTCCGGTCGCCGCGCATTTCCGCACCGGCTCGCCGTCGTCGCCAGCGACACCGAAGACGCGATCTCGCTCCTCGAAACACAGCGGACGATCGCCGGCGACGAGATGGTGAGCGGCGCGCGTGACATGGTGTGGCTCTTCCCGGGCCAGGGCGCGCAATACGTGAACATGGGCCGCGGCCTCTACGAGACCGTGCCCGCGTTCCGCGCCACAATCGATCACTGTGCCACCGTCCTCACGCCGCATCTCGGCCTGGACCTGCGCGATGTCCTCTATCCCGCGCCCGGCGCCGATCTGGACGAGGCAGCTCGGCAACTGAAGCAGACCGCGATCACGCAGCCGGCACTCTTCGTCATCGAATACGCCGTCGCGAGCCTCCTGATGGATTGGGGTCTCCAGCCGTCCGGCATGATCGGTCATAGCGTTGGCGAATACGTCGCCGCCTGTCTGGCCGGCGTCTTCACGCTCGACGATGCGCTGATGCTCGTCGCCACGCGCGGACGCCTCATGCAGTCGTGTCCGGCCGGCGCCATGCTCGCCGTGATGGCGGATGAAGACGTGGTGCGGTCGTACACCGCCACCGACGTCTCGATGGCCGCCCTGAACGCGCCCGGCACAAGCGTGCTCTCCGGCACGTTCGACGGCATCGCGCGCGTCGAGGCCGCGCTCTCGGCCGCCGGCATCGCGTGCAAGCGCCTCGAGACCTCGCACGCGTTCCACTCGTCGATGATGGACAGCATCCTGCCGGCGTTCGACGCGGCGGTGGCCTCCACGCGACGCTCCGCGCCGACGCGGCCCTTCATCTCGAATCTCACGGGCCGGCCGATGACGGCCGACGACGCCACGAGCACGCGGTACTGGGTCAACCACCTGCGCGAAGCCGTGCGATTCGCCGACGGCCTGGCCGCGGCGACGACAACGCCCGGCGCAGCCGTGCTCGAAGTGGGTCCCGGCAAAACCCTCCTCGGCTTCGCGAAGCGGATCCTGCGCAAGGATGGCCGTCCACTCGTGGCCACGCTGCGCGCGCGCACCGATGAGACGGCGGATCTGCGCGTGTTGATGCAGGCGATCGGCACACTGTGGGTGTCGGGGGTCACCGTGAACTGGTCGGCGCTCCATCGTGATGAACATCGTCTGCGCGTGCCGCTGCCGACGTATCCCTTCGAACGAACGTACTTCTGGCTGGAGCCTGAGAAGCGTGCGACCGCGGCGATTCCCGTCAGCACGACGACGAAGCCAGCCGATGTGGCCGACTGGTTCTACGTGCCGTCGTGGACCACGACGGCGACGCCCGCGCTCGGCGCCAAAGGTGACGGCCGTCCGTGGCTCGTGCTCGGTGACGGCGCATTTGCCGATGTCGTTGAGCAGCGTTTGAAGGAACAGGGTGAGACGGTGACGCGCGTGAGCTTCGGGCGGCAGTTCTCGCCGGGTCGCGCCGAAGACATGGAAGCGTTGTTCGATCAGTGGCGCGACGGCGGCCTGCCCGGGTACGTCGTGCACGCCGGCAACGTGCTCTACGGCGGCGGTTTTGTGAACGCGGCCGAGACGCAGGACCGCGCGTTCTACAGCACGCTCGCGCTGGTCCAGGCGCTCGGCAAGGCGACGCTCCCGAAGCCGGTGCGCGTGGGTGTGGTCACGGATCGATTGTTCACCGTCGGCGGCGACACAGGCACTGCGCCTGAGCGCGCGACCCTGCTGGGACCGTGCCGGGTGACGCCGCGAGAACACGCCGACATCCAGACGGCGGCAATCGATCTCCCGGAACTCACCTCGGCAACCGAAGCGCACTGGGCGGATCGCGTGATCGCTGAAGTGGCGGGCACGGGCACGGACACCGTGGTCGCGTATCGGGTCACCGATGGTGATCAGCGCTTCGTGCAGTCGATCGAGAAGGCGCGCGTGGCCGCGCCGGATCGCGCGCGTCTGCCGCTGAAGAAGAGCGGGTGCTACCTCATCACGGGCGGCACGGGCGGAATCGGCTTGACGGTCGCGGAACATCTGGCGCGTCACTATCAAGCCAAGCTGATTCTCACGAGTCGTCAAGGCCGTCCCGGCGCGGATGATCCACGCACGCGTCGACTCGCGACGATCGAAGCGCTCGGCGCAGAGATCGTGGTGGCCAAGGCCGACGTGTCGGATGCCGCCGCCATGGCGCGCGTGGTGGACGACGCGGAGCGTCAGTTCGGTCGCATCGATGGCGTCTTCCACACCGCCGGCGTCCCCGGTGGCGGCGCCATCCAGCGCAAGAAGCGCGAGGTGGCGGCGAAGGTCCTCGAACCGAAGGTGGCGGGCACACTCGTGCTCGACAGCCTTTTCAAGAATCGCACGCCGGATCTGATGGTGCTGTTCTCGTCGGCCGCCGCTGTCGCGGGTCCATTCGGCCAGGTCGACTACTGCGCGGCCAATGCGTTCCTCGACGCGTTCGCCGCGTCGCGCTACGCGCGCACGTCCACGCAGTGGCTGTCGATCAACTGGGACGACTGGGCGGAAGTGGGCATGGCGGTGGAGACCAACACCAAGCTCGGCGCCGACAGCACCGATCAGCCGGCGCCCGACACCAGTGACGCGCTCACACATCCGCTGTTCGTGCGACGCGAGGTCCGCGGCACCGCGGTGAGCTTCGTCGCATCCGTCAGCACAGACACGGGATGGCTGCTCGGCGAACACGTGCTGTTCGGACAGCCGACGGTGCCCGGGAGCGCCTACCTCGAATATGCGCGCGCGGCATTCGAGTTGGCAAGCGGGTCGGTCGGGTGCGAGATGCGCGATCTGTTCGTGCTGACCCCGCTCGCCGTGCCGGCGGGCACCACGAAGGAAATGCGCGTCGTGTTCACGCCGGCCGCGCACGGGTTCCAGTTCGTGATTGAGAGCGGCGCCGGCGCAGCGCGCGAGGAGCATGTGCGTGGCGCCATCACGGCCATCGCGCCGGGCGAGGTCAGGCACGACATCGCCGCACTCCGTGCACAGTGCACCGAGCAGACCATCGACGAGGCCGTGCTCGTGCGGTACCGGGCGGCCAAGGAGGGCGGCTATCTCGCGCTCGGACCGCGCTGGAACAACACGCAGCGCGTGGCCTACGGCACGAACACGATCCTCGGTGAACACGACCTCGGCACCTTTGCCGCCGACGTGAACGCCTTCAAGCTGCATCCCGCCTTCACGGACTTCACCGCGCTCTATCCGCTCTACCTGAGCCAGAGCCCTGCGCAGTACGTGCCGTTCTCGTACGACGCGGTCCGCGTGCGCGGCCCGTTGCCGGCGCGCCTGTTCACGTGGACGCACGTGAAGGACTCGATCACGAACAACCCCCGGGCGATCCGCTTCGATTGCCGGTTCATCGACCCGAACGGACGTGAGTGCCTCGAAATCGACAACCTCGTGCTGCATCTGATGGAGGGCAGCGCGCGGTCCGAGTTGGCCGCACCGGCCACCGCCAACTTCACGCTCGGTATTCCGACGCCGGGCGTGCTCGACAGCTTCGCCGCCATGCCGGCGGAACGTCGTGCCCCGGGCGCCGGTGAAGTCGAGATCCAGGTCGCCGCCGCCGGGCTGAACTTCCGCGACGTACTACGCGCGCTCGGCATGTTGTCGAGCGAGCACGACGCCGGCGCGGCCGTGGTCGGCTTCGGCGCGGAATGCTCCGGCAAGGTCGTGCGTATCGGTGAGGGCGTGACCGACGTCGCCGTCGGCGACGACGTGCTGGCGTTCTCGACCAAGTCGTTCAGCGGTTTCGTCACGACCTCAGCCAAGGCGGTGGCGCGGATTCCGCTGGGCATGGGGTTCGTGGAAGCCGCGTCGATCCCGATGGTCTTCCTCACGGCCTATCACGCGCTGAATGGACTCGCCCGCCTGAAGAAGGGCGAGCGCGTGTTGATCCACGCGGCGGCCGGTGGCGTCGGTCTGGCCGCCGTGCAGATCGCCCGGATGAAGGGGGCAGAGGTGATCGCCTCGGTCGGCACGCCGGAGAAGCGCGAGTACCTGCAGTCGCTCGGCGTGCAGCACATCACGACGTCGCGCAGCCTCTCGTTCGTCGACGACGTGCGCGCCTTCACGAACGGCGAAGGCGTCGACGTCGTCCTCAACGCGCTGGCGGGTGATTTCATCGGCGCCGGATTGAGCGTGCTGAGATCGGGCGGCCGGTTCGTCGAGATCGGCGCGCGTGACATCTACCAGAACACGGGCATCGGTCTGCGACCGTTCGCCAACAACCTGACGTTCTCGGCGTTTGATCTCGGTCAGGTGGCGTCTGCCGACCCGGACTATCTGCGCCAGATGCTGTCGGACATTCTCGACGCGTTCGAGCGGGGACGTCTGCAGGTGCTGCCGATCGAGACGTATCCGATCGAACAGGCCTCAGCCGCGTTCGGTTACATGGCCGCGGCCCTTCACATCGGCAAGGTCGTGGTGTCGGTCGCCGCCATGGTGCGGGCCTCATCGACGGCCGCACAGGCGGGTCGAACCGCCGCCGCGCCCGCGTCCGGTCGCGATCTGTCGCACGGCATTCTGCCCGCGGAAGGCATCGATGCCCTCGAGCGTGCGATGGCCTTCGGCCGTGTGCAGCTCATCGTCACCACGCGGCCGATCGGCGCGTTCACGGGTGGCTCGCAGGGCGGCAGCACGCCCGCGGCGGCACCGGCGCCGCGCGCGCGCAAGATGCACCCGCGTCCGGCCCTGCCCACGCCGTACAAGGCACCGGAAACCGCCGAGGAACAGTCGGTGGAGTTGATCTGGCGGGAGCTGCTGGGCATCGAGAAGATCGGGATCAACGACAACTTCTTCGAGCTCGGTGGGGATTCGCTGCTCGGTGTGCAGCTGATCTCCTTGATGAAGTCCAAGCATCCGCAACACGCGGACAACATCCGTCCGGCCGATTTGTATGAAGGCCCGACGGTGCGCGAGCTCGCGCGGAAACTCGCGGGAAGCGTCGCCGTTGAAAACGAGTCCACCGATCAGCAACAGCGCGCCGATGCCCGTCGCGAACAGCGTGAGCGGCGCCGGCAGCGCACAGAACGGACATCGGACGAGTCGTGAGTCACAGCACGGACGGCATCGCCATCATCGGCATGGCCGGGCGCTTCCCGGAAGCGCCAGACCTCGACACGTTCTGGGCGCATCTGTGCGCCGGACGCGAGTGT
>CAYFLU010000033.1:0-22934 GCA_964343975.1 uncultured Solibacteraceae bacterium | reverse complement strand
GTACTTGTATTCGGTGCCGGTGAGTTCTTCGATCTGGTTGGTTTCGGTGGCCATGGTGAATGTCTAGAGCGAGAAACTCTGGCCGCACCCGCACGTGCTCTTCGCATGCGGATTCTGGAAGACGAAGCCCCGGCTGAGGAGGCTCGTGTCGTAGTCGAGCGTGGTGCCGTCAAGCAGCCGGTGGCTGCGCGGATCCACCCACACGCGCGCGCCGTTCGGCAGCGTGTAGATGATGTCGTTGTCCTTCGGCGCGGTTTCCCACTCGAAGACGTACTCGAAGCCGGAACAGCCGCCCGCCTTCACGCCCACGCGCAGACCGCCCTCGGCCATCTGATGCTTCGCGAGCAGCTTCGGAATCTGCAGCGCCGCGTTGTCTGTGATGCCCACCATCGCGCTTACCTCGTGCCCCCGGCATTGGCCGAGCGAATCACCGACACCGGAATGAGATCCGGCTGCGGTGTGAGATCCGCCGCGAGCTCCGCGACGGTCGTCGCGGCGAGCGCCGAGACGATGCGATCCTTCAACTTCCAGAGCGGATCGCGGATGTTGCACTTCGTGTACTGATCGCAGCTCTGGTCCTGCTCCGAACACGCCGTGACCGTCATCGGGCCGTCCACCGCTTCAATGACGTCCACCACCGTGATGCCCGCCGCCGGCTTCGCCAGGCCGTAGCCGCCGCGAATGCCCTGCACCGACACGAGCAGGCCCGCGCGCACCAGCTGCTGCAGCACCTTGGCCAGCAACTCCGGCGGGAGGTCGTAGGCCTCCGCCAGCTCGCGTGCCGACGCCGTCTGCCGCGCCCCGGGCACCGCCAGGTGCCGCAGCGCGAGCAGCGCGTAGTCCGATTTCTTCGAGAGTCTCAACATGAACGAATCTAAGTCCGACCTGGAAAGTCCAGTTTACGGGTACGCCGTGGCGTACGGCAAGAGGACTTTTCAGGTCCGATTTCTAAGTCGTTGATATGTAAGTATTTAGTACCGACTCAGCGACGAGTCGATCTTGGCGATCCAGTCGAGAATCCCGCCCTGAAGGTTCCGCGCGTCGTACCCCTTCGCGCGAAGCATCGCCGTGATCTGGGCGCTCCGGCCGCCCATCTTGCAGTGGACGACGATGGGTTCGTCCTGGGGGAGGGCGTCGAGGCTGGACGCGACCTGCTGCATCGGAATCCGCAGGGAGCCGTCGATCGCGCAGATCGCGATCTCCGAGGGCTCGCGCACGTCGAGCAGCGTGTGACGCGTGCCGGTGTCGCGCCAGGTCTTGAGGTCGGTGACGGTCATCGAATCAGTGGCCATGGGTTCGCAGGTCAGATCGTACGACGCCAATTCACGGATCGTCGGTGCATCACCACACACCGGGCACTCTGGATCGCGCTGCAACGTGATCTCGCGCATCCGCATGCGGAGGGCGTCGTAAATGAGAAACCGTCCGATGAGCGGATCGCCGATGCCGGTGATGAGCTTGATCGCTTCGGTGGCCTGAATCATCCCGATCAGCCCCGGCAACACGCCCAGCACGCCCGCTTCGGCGCAACTCGGAATCAACCCGGCCGGCGGCGGCTCCGGATGCAGACAGCGATAGCACGGTCCGTTCTTCGCGGCGAAGATCGCCGCCTGCCCTTCGAAGCGGAACACGCTGCCGTACACATTCGGCGTGCCCGTCATGACGCACGCGTCGTTCACGAGATAGCGCGTGGAGAAATTGTCGGTGCCGTCAACGACCAGATCGTAGGCACGCACCAGCGCGAGCGCGTTGCTCACATCGAACGCCGCCGCATGCGGCTCGAGCTGCACATGCGGATTGATCTCGCGCAGGCGGTCCATTGCCGACGCCAGCTTCGCCCGGCCGATGTCGGGCGTGCCGTGAATGACCTGCCGCTGCAGGTTCGATTCGTCGACGACATCGAATTCGACGAGACCGAGGGTGCCGACACCGGCCGCAGCCAGATACATCGCGGCCGGTGAGCCGAGGCCGCCGAGGCCCACCATCAGCACACGCGCGGCGCGCAGCTTCTCCTGTCCGGCGAGGCCGAACTCGGGCAGCAGCGTGTGCCGGCTGTAGCGGCGCAGCTCATCGATATTGAGTGTGACCGGTCCTGTCACGGCTCTAAGATTAGCTCACGATAGAACCGTCATCATGACCGCCACGTTGCTGCTCGTCGCTGTGGGCCTCCTTGGAGGCGTCGGCCTGGGGGTGTTGATCGCCCAGCGCATGCAGGCCCGCGCCACTGACGCGATGCGCGAGGAGATGCGCGGCGCCTTCGCCGCCCTGTCGCAGGACGCATTGCGCCAGAACCACTCGACGCTCCTCGAGTCGGCCACCGAATCGCTCCGCGCCCGGCAAGACGCGATCGACGAGATCCTGAAACCCGTGCGCGACACCCTCACGCGCGTGCAGTCGCAGGTGGCGCAGGCCGATCGCGACCGCGAAGGCTCGTTTCGCGCCGTGCGCGAACAGCTGCTCTCACTCACACAGACGCAAGAGCAGCTCCGCCGTTCCGCCGACGGCCTCGCCAGCGCGCTGAAGTCCCCCAACGTCCGCGGCCGCTGGGGCGAACTCCAACTCAAGCGCATCGTCGAACTCGCCGGCATGCTCGAGCACTGCGACTTCGAGCAGCAGGTCACGGGCGGGACGGATGCGAAGCTCCGGCCCGATCTGATCATTCATCTGCCGGGCAACGCCGCGATCGTCGTCGACGCGAAGGTGCCGATCGACGCGTACATGAAGGCGATGGACGCGACGAGCGATGCGGACCGGCAGCGGCATCTCGACGCGCACGTCACGGCGCTACGCGGCCACATCAAAACGCTTGGCGCGAAGAAGTACTGGGAGCAGTTCGGCGACATGAGCCCGGAGTTTGTCGTCCTGTTCCTGCCGCTCGAGCCGCTGATGCATGCCGCGTTCGAGCGCGACGCGGATCTGCTGGAATTTGCCGCGGGGCAGAGTGTGGTGTTGGCCACGCCGATGACGCTCCTGGCGCTGCTACGTGCCGTGTCGTCGGGCTGGACGCAGCTCAGCACGGCGAAGAACGCGGAAGCGATTCGGGATGCGGCGTTGGAGCTGTGCGATCGCCTGGCGCTGATGCTCGGCCACTTCGATGCGGTCGGCACGCAGTTGAAGAAGGCGACCGATGCGTTCAATGCCACCGTGGGCTCGTTCGACTCGCGGGTGATGCCGTCGATTGCGAAGCTGCGCGAGCTGAAGCTGTCGCAGGCCGGCAAGATCGAAACGCCGGCCACGCAGCCAACGTTCCTGCGTCAGTTCGAGCCCGACACCGACGCGCCGAACGACACCCCGCCGCGCAAGCTCAACTAGCTACTTCAGAATCACCGTCACCGTGACGCTCGCCGTGATCTCCACCTCGGCGGGCGTGATCGTCGTCTCGGCCGATTTCGCGGCGGCGGCCATGAGCGCCATCGGCCGCGGCACCATCTGCGGCTCGTGCTGGTCGGTGATGTGCCACACGCTCAGCACCGAGCGGCCGGCTGCGGCAGCGATCTGATCCGCGCGGCGCACGCCGTCCTTCACCGCCATCGCCAGCGCGTCCCCTTCGAGGGTTGTACGCTTGCTCGTGTCGTAGCGGATGTCGCCAATCGAGGTCGCCGCGGTGCCCGCCGCGTCGATCACCTTGCCGAGGTTCGCGAGCGTATCCACGCGCACGTCGAGCGACTGCTGCGCGATGTAGCCGATCACGGTGGACTTGCCGTTCGTGTACTGCATCTGCGGTTCCACGTTGTAGCTGCGCGTCTTCACGGCGGCGTCGGCCACGCCGGCAGCGCGGAGCGCGGCGCGGATCTTGTCCATCGCCTGCGCATTCGCCGACTGCGCGTCGGCGGGCTTGGCCGCGCGCGACTCGGCCGTCACACTGAGCCACGCCATGTCGGGCGCCACCTTGATCGACGCCCGCCCTTCGGTGGTGACCGAGGGCGAGTTGAGCGTCGCCTGCGCCGCAGCGGGCGCGGCCGTCATCGAGACCACGGCGGCGGAAGCGAGGATGAGGGTGGCGAGACGATTCATGGCGTGCTCCTTCACGTACACTCTACAGCCGTCATGCAGCTGCATCTCGCCCTCGTCGGGTTCGGCAACGTCGCGCGACGGTTCGTGCGTCTGCTCGACGAGCAGCGCGCGGCACTGCGCGCGCTCGGCGTCGAACCCGTCGTCGTCGGCATCGCGACGCGACGACATGGCTGCGTATGGGATGACGCGGGCATCGACGGCACCACACTCGAACAGCTCGTGAACCGCGCGGCCGCCGGCGATGCGGTTGGGCCGGCGTATGAGTCCCCGGCGGCGGCGATTCTCGAGCGGCTGAGCGCCGTGCGCTCCGATGCCCGCGTATTGGTTGAGACGACGGTGTTGAACGTTCAGTCGGGGGAGCCGGCGGTTTCTCACGTACGCGCCGCGCTCGAGGCCGGCGTGCACGTCATCTCGGCCAACAAAGGACCGGTGGCGTGCGCCTACCGCCCGCTCGCGGACCTCGCATCGGCCAAGAGCCTGTCGTTTCTCTCCGAAGGCGCCGTCATGGACGGCATCCCGATCCTGAATCTGGTGCGCGAGACGATGCCCGCAGTGACGATTCGCGGCTTCCGCGGCGTGGTGAACAGCACGACGAATCATTTGCTGTCCGCGCTCGAACGCGGCGACGACTACCACGCGGCGCTCGCGCGCATGCAAGCCGAAGGCGTGGCGGAAGCGGATCCGTCGCTCGATGTGGACGGCTGGGACGCGGCCGCAAAAGTTGCCGCGCTCGCGAATGTGTGGCTCGATGCGCGCATCACCCCCGCAGATGTGGCGCGCGAAGGCGTGTCGCCCGCGTGTGGCGATCGCGCACGTGCGCTTCTGGCTGCGGGACGACGGCTCAAGCTCGTCGGGTCCGCGAATCGCGATGCGACCGGCACGGTGCGGGCGCGTGTGCAACTGACCGAGCTTCCGGGCGACGATCCGCTGGCGATTCTCGATGGCCAGGCCAACGCGCTCGAGATCGACAGCTGGCCGCTCGGCCGCGTGGTGATCACGCAGCGTGACGGCGGCATGGAGAAGACCGCGTATGCGCTCGTGAGCGATCTCGTCACGGTGGCGCGGAGGCTCGCGCGATGAGCACGGGACCTCTCGCCGGACTCACCGCGCTCGACCTCTCACGCGTGTTGTCGGGCCCGTACTGCACGATGCAGCTGGCCGACATGGGCGCGCGCGTCATCAAGATCGAGCATCCGCATCGCGGCGACGACACGCGCGCATGGGGGCCGCCCTGGGTCGGCGAGGGCGATGCGCGCGAAAGCAGCTACTTCCTCAGCGTGAACCGCAACAAGGAGAGCGTCGCGCTCGACTTCAAGACCGCCGACGGGCGCGCGGTGCTCGACCAGTTGATCGCGCGCGCCGACATCCTCATCGAGAACTTCCGTCCGGGCACGCTCGCCAAGCTCGGCCTCGACTACGCGACACTCTCAGCGAAATTCCCGCGCCTCATCTACGCGTCGATCTCGGGCTTCGGCCAACACGGCCCGCGTGCGAAGGAAGCGGGCTACGACGCGATGGTGCAGGCCGAAGGCGGACTCATGAGCATCACCGGTGTGCCCGATGCGCCGCCGGTGCGGCTCGGCGTCGCCATCGCCGACATCGCCGCGGGCCTCTTCGCCACGCAAGGCATCCTGCTCGCGTTGATTGCGCGCGGCACCACGGGTCGCGGCCAGTACGTCGACATCGGCATGTTCGATGCGACGCTCGCGCTCCTCACCTATCAGGCCGAGCGCACGCTCATCACCGGCACGGCGCCGACGCGGCTCGGCAACACGCACGCGAGCATCGCGCCGTACGACACCTTTGCGGCGAGCGACGGCACGCTCGTTCTCGCCGTCGGCAACGACGAGCAGTGGCAGCGCTTCTGTGCGGCCGCCTCGCTGCCCGACGCCGGCGCCGACGCGCGCTTCCTCACCAACGACCGCCGCGTGCGCCACTACGACACGCTGCACCCGATCGTGGCGCGCGCCATCGCTGGTGACACGGTCGATGGCTGGCTCACGCGCCTGCGCGCGGCCGGTGTCCCCGCCGGCGCCGTGCGCCAGATCGACGCGGTGCTGGCCGATGCACAGACCGCCGCACGGCACATGGTCGAGACCACGGCCCATCCCACGCTCGGCGCCGTGCCCGTGCTCGGCGTGCCCGTGAAGCTGTCGGAGACGCCCGGCAGCGTGCGCACCGCCCCACCCGTGCTCGGGCAACACACGGCCGCCGTCCTCGCCGAACTCGGCATGAGCACCGGCACGATCGCGGCACTCTCCGAGGCCGGCGTACTGAAGTGCGCGAGTACGGATACGATGGAAGGCCATGGACGTCGCTGAACTCCGCAAACGCATCCTCCGGGAGCTCGACCGGCCCGGCTCCGGCCCGGCGGGCACCGACCGCCGCGTGGCCGCCGACAACGCGCGCGCGGCCTTCGCCCGCCTCCTGAACGGCACGATCGCGCCGCTGCTCCTGCAGACGGCCTCGATCCTCAAGGCCGAAGGCGAGCTCTGTCAGGTGCACACGCCGTCCGACTACGTGCGTCTGGCCTTCAGCAGCTCCCACGAAGACTTCATCGAGTTCCGCCTCGACACGGCGCCGCCCGCGCACGTGATCGGCCGCAGCAGCGTGCGCCGCAAAGGCGGCACGGTTGTCGAAGATCGCCTCGTCGGCGTCGGCCGTCCGGTCGAAGACATCACCGAAGAAGACGTCGTCGCCTACCTGATCCCGGAACTGCGCCGCATCCTCAAGTAAGCGAGGGCGGCGTGTTCAACCTCTGGCGATGAACACCAACACCCCCAGCCTTCCCGAAGTCCACGGCACGATCGCGGTGCCGCAGGGCGCCAGCTTCTTCAAGAAGATGCTGGCGTTTGCGGGGCCGGGCTATCTCGTGGCCGTCGGCTACATGGACCCGGGCAACTGGGCCACCGACCTCGCGGGCGGCTCCAAGTACGGCTACACGCTGCTCAGCGTGATCATGATTTCCAACCTCATGGCGATCCTGCTGCAGGCGCTGTCGGTGCGCCTCGGCATCGCCAGCGGCCGCGACCTCGCGCAGGCGTGCCGTGATCACTACTCGCGGCCGGTCACCGTGGCCTTGTGGGTGCTCTGCGAGATCGCCATCGCGGCGTGCGATCTGGCGGAGGTCATCGGCGCGGCCATCGCCCTGCAGTTGCTGTTCGGGCTGCCGCTGATCTGGGGCGTGCTCCTCACGTCGGCCGATGTGCTCGTCGTCCTCTATCTGCAGAACCACGGCTTCCGCTACGTCGAAGTGCTGGTGATCGCGCTCATCGTGGCGATCGCCGGGTCGTTCGCGATCAACCTGTGGCTGGCCAAACCGGTGCTGAGCGAGGTGGCGGCCGGGTTCGTGCCGCAGCTCGACATCATCCGCAACCGCGAGATGCTCTACATCGCGATCGGCATCCTCGGCGCCACCGTGATGCCGCACAATCTCTACCTGCACTCGTCGATCGTGCAGACGCGCAAGTACCTCGACGATCAGCACAGCAAGGCGGAGGCGATCCGCTTCGCCACGATCGACTCGTCGGCGGCGTTGATGTCGGCGCTCTTCATCAACGCCGCGATCCTCATCATGTCGGCCGCGGTGTTCCACACCTCGGGCCATCACGACATCGCCGAGATCGGCGACGCGCATCAACTGCTGGCGCCGCTCCTCGGCACGGGGCTCGCGAGCACGCTCTTCGCCGTGGCGCTGCTCGCGTCGGGCCAGAACGCCACGCTCACCGGCACGCTCGCGGGCCAGATCGTGATGGAGGGCTTCATCAACCTCCGCATGCGGCCGTGGTTGCGCCGCTTCATCACGCGCATGATCGCCATCGTGCCGGCCGTGATCGTGATCGGTCTCTACGGCGAACACGGCACCGGGCCGCTCCTGATCTTCAGTCAGGTCGTCTTGAGTTTGCAGCTGCCGTTCGCCGTGTTCCCGCTGGTTCAGTTCACGAGCGATCGCGCCAAGATGGGCGCGTTCGCGTCGCCGATGTGGCTGCGCGTGCTCGCGTGGGCCGTGGCAATCGTGATCGCCGTCCTCAACGTCTGGCTGCTGTACCAGACCATTGCGACGCTCTAGAGGCTGCCATGTATTCCCGGATTCTCGTCGCCATCGAACACTCGGCCGCCGACCGCACGATCGTCGCGCACGTGCGACAGCTCGCGCAGCTCACCAACGCCGCGCTCGTGCTCGTGCACGTCGCCGACGGCTGGGCCGCGCGCAACTTCAAGCAGCTGAAACTGCGCGAATCAGAAGAGATTCAGGACGACCGCGCCTACCTCGACGCGCTCGCCACCGACCTCCGCAACAGCGGACTCACGGTCGACACCCGTCTGCTGATGGGCGATCCGGCGACCGAACTCGTGAAGGCGGTCGGCACGGAACAGGCCGACGCGATCGCGATGGCCACACACGGCCACCGCTTCCTCGAAGACCTCGTGAAGGGCACGACGGTCGACAAGGTCCGGCACCTGGTGACGGTGCCGGTCCTTCTCCTGAAACACACGGAATAGCACCGTGGCCGGACGGCCACGGTCTTTACGCGGTGACTTCGCTGTACTCGGTGCGCGACGTCGGCGTTTCCCACACGCGGACCGCGACGACGTCGAGGCCCTGCTCACGCGACTTGTCGAAAATCAGCTTCGCGATCCGCTCGACCGTGGGATTGCTGTCGAGCAGGTAGATCGGCTCGCCGAGCGCCTGCAGCGGCTTCACGAGCGGGTCGTCGTGGCGCAGGATCATCTTGTGATCGAGCTCGCGGTCGATCCAGCCCTTCACCAGCCGTTTGATGTCCGAGAAATCCGCCACCATGTTGCGTTTGTCGAGGCGGTCGGTGCGCACGTCGACCTCCACCTGGGCGTTGTGCCCGTGCGGGTGCTTGCACACACCGTCGTAATCGAGCAGGCGGTGGCCGTAACAAAAATCGATGCGCTTCGTGACAAGGTACATGTCTACACTCTAGCCCATGCCGACCTCAGCGGTGCTCTTCTCCGGTGGACTCGACAGCGCGGTGTTGCTCGCGCGCGAGTTGCAGGGCAGCGAAGATCAGCGTGGCGTACAACCCATCCATGTGCGATCCGGTCTCGCGTGGGAAGACGCTGAAGCTAGGACGATCGCCAGACTCCTTGCGTCCCCGCCGTTCGCCGGCCGCGTCGCCCCCGTGGTCACGCTCACCGTCGACATGCGCGAGGTCTACCCGCCGTCACACTGGGCCGTCACCGGCCGGCCGCCGGCCTACGACACGCCCGACGAAGACGTCTACCTCGAAGGCCGCAACATCGTCCTCATCTCGAAAGCCGCGGTGCTGTGCGCGCGGCTGAAGATCCATCGCCTCGCGCTCGGACCGCTCGCGGGCAATCCGTTTCCGGATGCCACCCCGGAGTTCTTCGACACGATGGGGCGCGCGCTCTCGCTCGGTCTCGCGCACGATCTGAAGATCGCGGCGCCGCTGTCGACGATGCACAAGGAGGATGTGATCCGGTTGGGACGCGAGCTCGGCGTGCCGCTCGATCTCACGCTGTCGTGCATGAACCCGCAGGCCGATGACCAGCCGTGCGGCCAGTGCAGCAAATGCCGCGAACGGGATCAGGCCTTCAGTAATTCGTGATCTTGATCGAGCCGTCGCCGGTGCGCAGCGTGAGCCGCTTGCCGCCGGTGCCGATCTGGCCCGAGACCGGGCCCTTGTCGCGCTTCTTGCCCGTCAGGTTGGCGCCGCTCGCGTTGGTGAGCGTGAAGTCGCTGCGCACGCGCCCGTCGCCGCCGGGATCGGCTTCCACGAACGCATTGAAATTGGCGGGCAGCTCGGCCGTGATCGAGCCGTCGTTCGTGTCGATCATCCAGTCGTCGCGCATCTGCGCGCCGTCGCGGATGCGGAGGGTGACCGAGCCGTCGCCTGTACGCACGCGCAGCGCCTTCGGCGTGCCGCTCACACGCACGCTGCCGTCGCCCGTCCGCGCTTCCACATGCCCCGCCACGTCATCGAGCGTGAGCGTGCCGTCGCGCGATTCGACGATGACGTCGCCCGTGCCTTCGGTGACTTTGATGGAGCCGTCGTTGGTGCGGAGATTCAGTTTGCCGTCGACGCGATCGAGCGTCATCGAGCCGTCGGCGGTGCGCGCCGTGATGTTGGTCTTGCGGGGCACCGTCACGAGCAGGCGCGCGGACGGTGAGGTGAAGCGGCCGATGCCGACAAAGGCGGTGCGGCCGGAATGCGTGGCTTCGACGGAGATCGCATTGCCCTTCTGCTCCGCCGCGACCGCGATCTTCGAGACCGCGTCTTTGTCCTGCCCGCGCTTTTCCACTTCGACGAGGATCTCGTCGCGATCCCACGACCGGATCTCGATGCGGCCGTCGAACGTGCCCAGATTGAGGTCGGCCACGCCCGCCACCGTGAAGCGCTTTTCCTCGCGCTCGATGTAGGCCTGCGAATCGACATCGAGCCGGCACGCCGTGGAGGTCGCCACGGTGGCGCCAACCAGAAGGGCGGCGGTGAACTGGGGCATCGACATGCCCTTTCGGACGAGAGACATCACGCGAAGGTTCACGATTATCTGCTCAGGTTTTCACGTACGTGCATCGAAACCGCACCGGCCGCCGATCCAGGTCTGACGTACGGCCAAGTTGGCGTCGAGCACGGCCAGGTCGGCCGTGGCCCCCACGGCAAGGACGCCATGGCCCTGAAGACCCAGTTCCGCGGCCGGGGTGGTGGCGCACATCCGGGCCGCGTCGATGAGGCCGGCCCCGACGGGCCCCACGAGGCACGCAAAGGCGCGATCCATCGTGAGGACGCTCCCGGCCATGGTGCGGTCATCGAGCCGGGCCACGTCTTCCACGGTGATCGTGCGGCCGCCCAGCTTGGCCTTGGCGCCGCGGGGCAACCCGGCGCCGGCCGTGCCGTCGCTGATCGCCATCACGCGGCTGGCAGACTTGGCGGCAATCGCCACGCGCATCACGGACGGGTGCACGTGGTGGCCATCGGCCAAGAGCTCCGCCGCCACGTCATCGGTCGACAACACCGCGCCGACCATGCCGGGATCGCGATGCGAGAGCGGCGTCATGCGGTTGAAGAGATGCGTCGCGTGGCGCGCGCCGGCGGCAATCGCCTCGAGCGACTGCTCGTAGTTGGCGCCCGAGTGGCCCATCGACACGATGAGGCCCGCCGCCACGAGCGTGCGCACGAGGTCCATCCCATGCTCGAGCTCCGGCGCCATCGTGACGATCGAAACGTCGGGGCGGTGGGAGAAGAGCACAGACAGAACAGCTTCAGCCGTGAAGTCCCGGGTTCCGGGTTCCGGGTCCCGGGTCCGCAGTCGTCCCGGGTCTTGGGTCCTGGTCCTGGTCCCGGTCCCGGTCCAGGTCCAGGTCCGGGTCCGGGTCCGGTCCGTGGAGTCCGGGGTCCATCTTGCCGGTGGTTTGCGCAGGCAGTCGATCGGCTGCGCGCCGTTGAAGGCGGGGCTGATGAAGTTGCTTTCGAGGTGCGCGGGCAGCACGCGGGCCGCGCCGGGCTCCGGGGTGGCGCGGAGGCGTTGCACTTCAGCGAGCACGGTGGCGAGCGTCTCTGGTGAGCAGGCCACGGTGGTCGGGCAGAAGGCCGTGACGCCGAACCTCGGCATGTCGCGCGCGATGGCGGCGATCGCGCCGTCGCCGTCCTGGACGTCGCGGCCGAGCACGCCGTGCACATGCACGTCGATGAAGCCGGGCACGATCACGTGACCGGACAGATCCATCCGGTGTTCGCCGGAGGCGACCGTGCGCAAGCCGGACGACATCTCGACGATGCGGCCGTCTTCAATGACCAGCGTGTGATTGGCGGCAATGCGGTCCGGCAGGACCAGATCGGCGCCCGTGAGGAGAGTCCGGGTCACTCGCGCACTCCAGCGGCGAGTTAGCTTACCATTCGACCATGGCGACCGAGCCCGTCATCTTCCGCGCAAGCCGCCTCACCCGCGGCAACTTCTGGTTTCCCGCCGAGGTCGAAGTCTCGCCGACGAGCGTGACGCTGCGCAAGAAGCGCCTCATCGGCAAGAAGGAAGAGTCGATCCACATCGCCCACATCGCGTCGATCAAGATCGACACGCATCTCTTCTTCTCGGACGTCTACATCGAGTCGAGCGGCGGCGAAAACCCCGAGGTGTGCCACGGGCACACCAAGGGTGACGCGATCGACATGAAGGAATTGATCGAGAAGTACCAGACGGAGTACTACAAGCGTCCGGGTTAGCTACTTCCCCGCCCCCGCGCTCCCGACGCGACGCAGCGACCACGGCAGCGTGAGCGGCGCCGGGTTCGGCCACACGCGATCCAGTGTTCCACCCCGATACAGCGTGCCGCCCTTCATCACATACGCCACGGCGCGCGCCGCCTTGATGTCGGCCAGAGGATCAGCATCGAGCACCACGAGATCGGCGACCTTGCCCGCCTCGAGACTGCCGAGATCCGCCTCGAGGCCGAGCGCATACGCGCCCTCGATCGTCGCCACACGCAGGACGTCCTTCGGACGCATGCCGGCGCCGGCCATGAGCGCCATCTCCCAATGGTTCGACAGACCCTGCAACTCCCCGTGTCCGCCCAACCCGATGCGGCCACCCGCGCGAAGCACCGCCGCCGCACCAGCGCCGGTCTCGCGATCGTTGTAGTCCTCGGGCGGAAACCACAGCAGACGCGTGGATGTCTTCTGAAACAGCGCGCCGTCCGGGAACCAGCGGTTGATGCGCTCGTCGAGATGCGGACGCTCCTCCGCGAGCAACCGGTAGACCGGCAGCGCGCCGCCGAAGCTCACGACGAGCGTCGGCGTGTTCGTGATGCCGCTCCGCGCGATCAACTGCACCACATCGTCGTGAATCGGCGCCTCGGGCATCGAATGCTCCAGGCCGGAGAAGCCGTCCATGACGTGCGTGAGGTTCTCTTTCCCATCGGCGTTGCCTTCGGTCGTGGGCATAAGGGCGAGTTCGCGCGCGGCCTGCACCAGCCACTGCCGCTGTTGGCGATTGCCGACGACGTACGACTTCAGGTAGCGCGTCTGGTACTCGTCGCGATAACGCAACAGCGTGCGCCGCGCGTCATCGAGCGACTGAAAATTCGTCGCGCCGAAGATCCCGGGACCCGTCGACAGCACACGCGGACTCGGGACGCCGTCCACCTCGACGAGGTCGGCGAGCGGAAAGATGTCCGGCGTGTTCTGCGGATCACGAATCGTCGTGATGCCGAAGGCCAGGTTGGCGAAGCCGTTCGTGGACTCCGGCTGCGACATCTCACCCGAAGCGGCCCAGTGCGCGTGCAGATCGATATACCCGGGCACGATGAACTTGCCGGCCACATCCACGACGCGCGCTGCGCCCGGCGTCGGGATGGCGCCGCGCGCAGCGACGCCGACGATCCGCCCGTCGGTGACGACGACGTCGGCGTTGCGGATGATGTCGTCGCCGCGCATGGTGATGGCCGTCGCGCCGCGAAGGACGACCGTGCCTGCGGACGCCGCGCGCGGGAGCGAGACGTCCGGTACGCGGACGGCAGTCGCGGGCGGCGTGAGGGCACCACGCGGTGCGGCGCCCAACATTCGGGGCTGACCACCCGTGGCCGGCACTTCAGCGCGCTGCGCATCGGGCGGCAACGTCCCAGGCGGCACCAGCAGCGTCGAGCCGAGGGGCGCGGTGATCGCCACGACCGCGCGACCGTCTTCCGTCCATGACGGCACCGCCCAGAACGCCGGCGTCGTCGTCAGTCGCACCGGTCGCTCGCGGCCATCCGCGCTTGCTTTCCAGAGCGCGCCGCCCTCTTCGTCCCAGGTCACGTACGCGATCCATCGGCCATCGGGAGACCACGCCGGCATGAACTCGCGCGCCCGTGGTGTCTCAGTGAGCCGTTGCGGTGCGCCGCCCTTGCCGTCGGCGATCCAGACGCGTCCAAGTGCGGAAAATGCGAGCCGACCGTCTGTCGACGTCGATACGCGCGGGACCACGCGCGAATGCACGGGGCCGGTGTCCAGCCGCTGCGGAAATCGCAGCGTCGGTGTCACGTCAAGCGACACGTCGGCGGAAAACGGAATCACGATGTCCGACAACTCACGAACACCGAGGCGATGGATCTTTCCGCCAAACGCGGTGTAGAGCCAGCGGCCGTCTGGTGAGAACGCTGAATTGGGCAGCACATCGCGTGACGCCTTGGCTTCGAGTTGGTTGCGATCCACTGGCCAGGCGAGCCAGCGTTCCGCGCCGGTCGCGAGATCGCTTGCCTTCAGCCCTGTGCGTCCATCGCGCGTGGTGCCGTAGACGAGCGTCGATCCGTCTGGGGACAGCATCGGCTTCATCGCCGGCGTGCCCTCCACGGGGACCATCGCAGCGGCGCCGCCATTCGCGGGCACGCGCATCAGCGCGCTCGTGGCGCCGTTCCGGCTTCCGTACGGCCGCGGTGTCACCGATGTGAACCAGACGCTCGCGCCGTCGCGCGTCGGCCACGGACCGTACGGCCCCGGCAGTGGCGCCGAGACGAGCGGCGTCGATGCACCGTTGGTGTTCTCGGCCAGTCGCGTGCCTTCGCCGGTCTGCACGCTGAAACGCCAGAGTTCCGCTGTGCGTTCGCCAAATTGTGAGGTGACCGTGGCGAGGACGCCACTGGCATCCGCGCTCCAGGCCGGCGACAGCATCCCGGCACGCGGAAGGCGCGTCACCGGCCGTGCGGCGGTGCCGTCCGCATGCGAAATCCAGATGTTGTCGGAGCCGGTCTCGTCGCTGATGAACGCCAACTGCGAGCCGTCCGGAGAGAAGCGCGGCTGCGACTGAAACGCGCGACCCGTGAGGATCGGCCGTGCGCGGCCGCCGTCGACGGACACGGCGTAGATGTCGCCCAGCAACTCGAAGACGAGCGTGCGACCGTCGGGACTCGCATCGAGCGAGATCCAGGTACCTTCACTCGTGGTGAACGCGATCGTGCGGTGCGGTACGGCGTCCTGCGCGCGCACAAAGCACGGCAGCGCTGCGACAAGGACAGTGGCGGTCCTGACGAGGATGCGGGTTCGCATGGCGGATGATAGCCCCGCCCATGCGCCCGCTGTCGTCGAAGTGGGCCCGCTTACACGCCCATGGCGTGGAAGCCGGCATCCACCATCAGCACTTCAGCGGTGACGCCGCGACCAGCCGGGCCGAGCAGGAAGATCGCCGCGTCGGCCACTTCGTTCGTCTCCACCGTGCGGCGGAGCGGGGCGCGATCGCGATACATCTGCAGGAACGTCGAGAAGCCCGAGATGCCCGAGGCCGCCAGCGTCTTGATCGGGCCAGCCGAGATCGCGTTGACGCGGATGTTCTTCGGGCCGAGGTCGGCCGCCAGATAGCGCACCGACGACTCGAGCGCGGCCTTCGCCACGCCCATGACGTTGTAGTTCACGAACGCGCGCGACGCGCCGAGGTAACTGAGCGTGACGATGCTGCCGCCGCCGCGGGCTTCCATCATCGGCACCGCGCGCTTGGTCAGCGCCACGAGCGAGTACGCGCTGATGTCGAGCGCCTTCGCAAACCCGGCTCGCGACGTCTCGTAGAACGGCTTGAGCAGATCCTCACGATCCGCATACGCCGCGCCATGCACGAGAAAATCCACGCCGCCGAACTTCTGCGCGATCGCGTCATACACGGCATCGATCTCGGCGTCGTTCGTGACGTCACACGGCAACAGCAGGACCTCGGCCGACGACGACAACGTGGCCGCAAGTTCACGCACGTTCTCTTCGAGCCGCTCGCCCTGGTACGTGATCACGAGCTTCGCGCCCTCCACATCGGCCGCCTGCGCAATGGCCCACGCAATCGACCGCTTGTTGGCCACGCCAACGATCAACCCAACTTTGCCGGAGAGGACGCCCATGGAATCTCGAATTCTCGAAGAAGGAATCAGTGACGACGGCCACCGCGGCCGTGTCCATTGCCATTGCCGTTGCCATTCCCGTTGCCGTTGCCATGGCCGCGGAAGTGGCCGCCCTGGCGACGGCCATTGTGATTGCCGTGTCCGTTGTGACCGCCGTGACGGCTCTGACGCATCGTGAAGTCGGGCAGCGGACGCGCCACCGCCGGCGCCTGGCCCTCAATGCGCGGCAGCTGCGCGCGAATCAGCGGCCGATGGCCCCAGCTGAAGCCGGCCGGTTCAGGTTCCGCAGCCGGCTCGGGCTGCGACGGCTCTGGTGATGCGCTCATCGCTGCCGGCACTGCCGGCGCTTCCGGCTGACTCGTCGTCACCGGGGCCGCCATCTCGACCACCACCGACTCTACCGCCGCCACAGCGACGGCCGTTTCCGGCTCGGCGACCGCGACGGCCGACGTCTCCACCGGCGTCGCGCGCTTCGGCTTCAACACGCCGCTCAGCACTTCGTCGTACAACGCGCCGTGCTCGTCCTTCTTCTTCCGCACGGGCATCTTCGCGTGTTTGTAGGGATGTTCGGCGTCACAGGCAGAGCACCGGGTCTGCTGTACTTCGTCCCCGGCCATGACAACCACGGCGTGATTCGTGATCCGTCGTTCACGCGGACAGTAGTCGTCTACGATATCGCCCAGACGCAGCGGTCGCTGGTCCATCAAATTCTCCGAACAGGTTGCATCAAGAACTTTCACTCGACCACCCCGAGAGCGGGGCGGGAGCACTTTCATGCAGTAGGTGGCCGCAGCATAACAAACATCCCCAGTGCGGCCAAAGCGCTATTTATGTTGCCGGTCAATCCACGCCAAAGCCGCGTTCATGGCCTCATCACGACCCGCCGCCAATCCGGCAATCGTCAGCGGCTGCGTCTCATCCGGCACCACGCCGCCGCCCTCGAGACTCCGACCCTTTGACGTCGTAAAGTCGCCGACGACGTACTCGAGCACATCGCCGTTCGAGAGCCGCTTGGTGAACGCCGGCAACGCCGCACCCATCGACGTGCGGCCAAACACACGCACACGCCCGAGGTCCTGGAGCGCGCCGGCAAAGCACTCCGACGCGCTCGCCGTGAGTTCATCGACGATCACCGCCACCGGCCCGCTGAACGGCGTCACCGCGCGTCCGTCATTCGTCGACCGGCGCGGGTTCACCTTGAACTTCAACTCCGGCACCGCCCGCGTATGCATCGTCCCGAGCAACGCATCGCTGTCGATGAGATGGCCGGCGATGTTGCTGATCATCGCGGCGAGACCGCCGGGGTTACCGCGGAGATCAATCACGAGACCGTCCGCGGCGCGGAAGCGATCGACGGCCTCAGCGACCGGATCGTTGATCGCCGCCATCCAGATATTGAACCCGATCGCGCCCACGCGACGGCCGGCGGGCGTCTTGTGTTCGGAGACGTCCACGCGCACGCGCACCGGCGCGAGGTTGCTGAACTGCACGCGCGTGCCGGGCGGAATGACGCGGGGCAGCGCGGCGTGTGCGGAGGCGGATGCCCCGACGGCGCGATACGTGATCACGGCGGTCGACCCATCCAGACCATGCAACGCCGCGTCGGCACGCCGATAGCTCAGCAGTGCCGACTCGCCGGCACGGGGTCGCACGTCGCGGCCGTCAATCGTCAGGACGACACTCCCGCCAGGCAGTAGGGCTGAACCGCGGGTCACGCGCACCTCACGATCCAGCACGCGCACCTGCACGTCCGGCATCGCCTCGCCGCGAGGAATGAACTCTTCGTCAGCCGCCGACGCGCCGGACAGCAGCGCCAGGTGCGACTTCTTCAGCCGCGACAACATCTCGCGCACCACCGCACGCGCGTCGTCCATGGACGGAGCGTGTTCGGCCTTCGGACGCAGTTCATTGCGCACAGCGGCCCAGTTCACGCCGCCGAAGTTCGGATCGTAGAAGTTGTCGTTGACGGTGGACCAGACCTCGTCGAACAGCCGCAGTTGCGCCGCGGCATCAGCCGAGAGAGGGGTCTGCGCCGTCGTGGCCGTGGTGACCACGGCGGCGCAGCAGAACACGGTGAGCAGACGACGTAACACCGAGTGCATACGGCCCCGAGTGACGTCGCGGGGCCGGGCGGTCATTTACTTGATCAACGCCTTCACGGCCGCCGGCGGCTCGAAGGCCGACGCGGGCACGTTGTTGTACTCGACGGTCGACACGCGCACGATCTGCTCCATGCCCATCGCGCTCTGCACGATGGTCGTCGGCTGCATGATGGCGCCGAACTTCTTGTAGTCGCCGGTGCTCGTGGTCGTCGCCACAGGACCCATCGGCGTCTCGGTGACCGACTCCGTGCCGATCACGAGCGACGACTCCGCGTCGATGTAGAGCGTCTTTTCGGTGTCGAACGTCGTGACGACCTTGACCTTGTAGGCGGGCCGGTTGCGGAACGTTGTCTTCTCGAGCGTCGTCGCGCTCTTGACGAATTCCGGCGCGAAGTACTGGCTCTCGAACATGGCCTCGGCCTTCGCGTCGGCGAGGGCCTTGCCGGTGAGGAGCGACGGGCCGCTCATCGGGTCGACGCTCCACGCCACCTTGCCGTCGGAGCCCTGATCGGCCTGGCCGATGCCCTGAATGTTGATCGTCATGCGCATCTGCGACGGACGCGCCTGAAACATGTCGGCGGTGCCGCCGATGTTCTGCGCCGGCATCTCGAACGTGCCGGTCATGTGGACGGACGTGATCGCCTTGTAGGCGTCGAGCCCCCCGGTCGCGGCGACGTACTTCGCGAGCAGGTCGGTTCCCTTCGGCAGCGCGTCCTGCGCCTGGACGGTACGGCCAGCGGCCAAAGCCACCAACAGAGCCGGCACGAGTGCGAGTACACGACGGGCCGACGGTTTCCTGAACGACGTTGTCATTTCTGACTCCTTTGTTCGATCATATGGCGGTTCATGCTCAAAGGCACCCGCACGGCCATCATTCGCAAAATCCAGCCGATCTCCATTCACGGGCAGATTTCGCTCGATGTGTTCTGGATGGATCCGGAAGACATCGAGGAAGAAATCCGGCATTGCCGCGTCGGCGACGAAGCGGTGCCCCGGGATATGGCGCCGGGTGACACGGTCACCCTGCACTACCTCCTGGGATCGGTGACGAAGATCACGAAGTAATCGTTCGCCCTTTTGTTTCGGGGATGAACACCCAGCACGCGGCGGCGACGAGAAACGCCGACGCCGCGAACGTCAGGGCGGCCGGGAAGCCGTGCGCCTTGGCGTAATCGCCCACGAGCCAGGGCGCGGCGGCTGACGCGATGCGCCCGAGGTTATAGGTGAAGCCCTGGGCCGTCGCGCGGACGGCCGTCGGATAGAGCTCGGCGGTGACCGCGCCGAATCCGCTGAAGTAGCCCGTGGCAAAGAACGCCGTGAGCGGCCCGAGCACGAGCAAGAGCGCCGTCGATCGGACGGACGTATAGCCCCACACGAAGAGCGCCGCCAGGATCAGGTACGTCACATACGTGCGTTTGCGGCCGGCCGTGTCGCTGATGAAGCCGAACGTGACGTAGCCGAACCACATGCCGATCTGATTCACGAACACGAGGCCCGACATGGCGCTGTTCGAGAAGCCCATGCCGCCCTGCGCCGGCGCGGACGAGAGAAACGTCGGCACCCACGAGTTGAAGCCCCAGTAGCCGAAGAGGCAGCACGCGTTCATCGCGGTCACGGCCGCGGTGATGCCGAGCATGCGGCCGCCCATCGCGGAGAACACGGACACTTTCTCGGGCGACGCCTTCGCGCGCTTCCACAGCTCCGGTTCTTCCACGCGCCGGCGCACCCACAGCGTGGCGAACGCGGGCAGCACGCCGACGAAGAACACGACGCGCCAGTTCTGATGCGCCACGTCCTGCACGAGCCAGTTCACCGCCGCCGCGAGCGCATAGCCCACGGCCCACGCGCTCTGCATGAACCCGAGCGCGCGCCCGCGCACGCGATCGGGCCACGTCTCGGACACGAGCGCGGCGCCACTCGCCCACTCGCCGCCCATGCCGATGCCGAGGAAGATGCGGAACACCGCCAGCTGCATCGCCGACTGCGCGAAGCCGCACGCCGCGGTGAAGATCGAATACAGGAGCACGCTCAGCATCAGCGCACGCGTGCGGCCGAGCCGGTCCGCGAGCACACCGAACACGAGGCCGCCGCCGGCCGCCGCGATGAGCGTGATCGACGCGACCCAGCCGGCCGTGGCCGAGTCGATGCGCAAGTCGGCCATGAGCGACTTGAGCACGAGCGAATAGAGCATCACGTCGAAGGCGTCGAGCATCCAGCCGAGCGACGCCGCGAGGAGGGCGGTGCGCGCCTTCGCATCGCCTTCGCGCCACCACCCGAACAACCCGCTAGCCGTTGCGTCGCCCATAGCCACCGCCTCCCGGCGTCTCGATCCGCAGGCGATCGCCCGCTTGCAGGTTGATCTGCACCTTGCCGGGCAGGCGCGTCTCCGCGCCGCGACGAATCAACGTGTTGCGCCCCGACGCGCCCGGCGCGCCGCCTTCGGCGCCATAGGGTGCGCGCTCGCGCCGGTCCGACAGCAGCGTCACCGACGTGTCGGTGAGCATCTCGTATTCGCGCACCACGCCGTCGCCACCGCGCGCGGCGCCGTCGCCGCCACTGCCGTTGCGCAGCGCGTACTGCGTGATCCGCACCGGCAGGTAGTGCTCGATCGCCTCCACCGGCGTGTTGCGCGTGTTGCTCATGTGCGTGTGCACGCCGCTGAGGCCATCGAGCCCGCGCCGCCCGCCCATGCCGCCGGCCATCGTCTCGTAATACGCGAAGCTCGCGCCCCGCCGCGGATCCCGCCCGCCGAGCGTGATGTTGTTCATCGTCCCCTGGCTCGCCGCCGGGAGGCGCTCGGGCAAGGCCTGCGCGAGCGCGCCGAGCACGACGTCCGTGATGCGCTGCGAGGTCTCGACGTTGCCGCCGGCCACGGCCGAGGGCCGTTGCGCGTTCACGATTGATCCGGCCGGTGCGATCACCGTGAGCGGCCGCGCCACGCCTTCGTTGTAGAGGACGTCTTCCTCGACGAGACAGCGGAACGCGTAGAGCGAGGCCGAGAGCGTGATCGCGAAGTTCGCATTCACGCTGCCCTCCACCTGCGGGTCCGAGCCCGTGAAATCGAGCGTGGCCTGCGAGCCTTTCACCGTGATGGCGCAGCGGATCTTCACCGGCGCATCGCGGAAGCCGTCGTTGTCGAGCGCATCTTCGAACGTGTACGTGCCTGCCGGAATCTTCGCGATCGCCGCGCGGACCACACGCTCCGTGTAGTCCTGCAGCGCCTTCGCGTAGCCGACGGCGCGCGCGACGCCGTACTTGCGCACCACCTCGAGCAAGCGCCGCTCCGCCACGCGGTTCGACGCAATCTGCGCAGACAGGTCACCTTCGCGCTCGTCGGGCGTGCGCACGTTCGCGAGAATGAGCGACCACACGTGCCGGTCGATCTCGCCGCCGCGCGCGAGCAGGATCGGCGGAATGATCAGGCCCTCCTGATACACCTCGCGCGCCACGGGCATCGAACCCGGACTCATGCCGCCGACATCCGAGTGATGCGCGCGGTTGGCCACGTAAAAGGTCGGGCGTGTGTCGGTCCTCTTCACGAAGACCGGCGACACGAGCGTGATGTCGGGCAGATGCGTGCCGCCATGAAACGGGTCGTTCAAGACGACGATGTCGCCGGGGCGCATGTCGACGGCGTCGATGGCGGCGCGCACGGACAGGGGCATCGCGCCGAGGTGCACGGGCATGTGATCGCCCTGCGCGATCGTGTGGCCGTCGGCGTCGTACACCGCGCACGAGTAGTCGAGCCGCTCCTTGATGTTCGGCGAGAAGCCGGTGCGACAGAGCGTGACGCCCATCTCCTCGGCAATCGCGAGGTAGAGGTTCTTGAAGACTTCAAATTCAACGGGATGTACGCGCACAGATCACATTCCCCTGTCGATCGACATGAAACGACCATCCCGGCGGAATCACCGCGGTGGCTTCCGCCCCCATGATCACGGCCGGTCCCTTCGCGCGAGCGCCGGCGGCGAGCTGTTCCCACTGATACGTCGGCGTCTTCACCGACGTGCCGTTGAAGCGCGCCGGCCGCACGGCCATGGGCTTCGGCGCGCGCGTGGTGAGGGTCTTCGCGCGCGGCAGCTTCGGCTTCGGCGCCTTGCCCGCCGCCACGACGCGCACGTTCACGACTTCAACGGCGCGGTCCGGGTTCGAGTAGCCGTAGGTCTTGCCGTGCAGTTGATCGAACACCGCGCGATAGCGGGGCGTGAACGGCAGCGTGATCTCGTATGACTGCCCGGCGTAACGCACGTCGATCAGCCGCGTGATCACGGCCTGGCGGCCGCTGAAGCCTTCGGCGGCCAGATCGCGCGTGGCCGCGTCGACGAGCGGCCGGTAGGCGGCATCCAGATCTTTGGCGGTGAGTTCGCTCGCGCGCTTCAGCACGCTCGCCGAGTAGTCCTTCGTCACATCGGCCACGAGCATGCCGAGCGCCGACAGCACACCGGCCTGCCGCGGCACGATCACGGTCTTCATCTCAAGCGCTTCGGCGATCTCGCACGCGTGCATGCCGCCGGCCCCGCCGAACGCGAGGAGCGAGAAATCGCGCGGGTCATGGCCGCGCTCAACGGAGACGACGCGGATGGCGCGTTCCATGTTGGCGTTGGCCACGCGGATCACGCCTTCGGCGAGGTCGTCGACCGACAGCTTCAGCGCGCGCGCGAGCGGCTCGGCAGCGGCGCGGGCACGCGCCACCTCGAGCGTCATCTTGCCGCCGAAGAAATACTGGGGATCGAGGCGGCCGAGCAGGACGTTCGCGTCGGTCGTGGTCAGTTCGGTGCCAACGCCGTAGCAGGCGGGTCCGGGCTGTGCGCCGGCGCTGCGCGGGCCCACGCGCAGCGCGCCGCCCGTGTCGATCGCGGCGATAGAGCCACCGCCCGCGCCAACGGTGTGAATGTCGATCACGGGCACGCGCACGGGAAAGTCGCCGACGCGCGCGTCGGTCGTCGTGAGGATGCGGCCGTCGATGAGGCTCACGTCGG
>CAYFLU010000032.1:0-23422 GCA_964343975.1 uncultured Solibacteraceae bacterium | reverse complement strand
ATGGTGGCGTGTCGGGGACGCCCGAGGCAAGGGCGGCGCCTGGGCCGGCGGGGGCGGGGGGCCTGGCCGTTGCGCCGAGACGCCGATGGTGAGTGCGAGAACGCCGAGGGCCGTCGCGATGTACCGGTTGATCGCCATGTCTGACATGTCTGATGAGACTGTGCGCATCTTGCGCAGATCTTAAGCCGGCGCCGCCCTTGCCTCGGGCGTCCCCGACACGCCACCATGGCGCATGACGCCAGAGGAATTCCGCGCCTACGGCCACCAGCTGATCGACTACATCGCCGACTACCGCGCCCGCGTGGCCGAGCGCCCGGTGATGGCACAGACCGCCCCCGGCGACATCAAGGCGCAGCTACCTGCCGCGCCGCCCCAACACGCCGAGCCGTTCAGCGACGTGCTCGCCGACCTCGATCGCGTGGTGATGCCGGGGCTCTCGCACTGGCAGCATCCGCACTTCTTCGGCTACTTCCCGTCGAACGGCCTGCTGGCGAGCGTACTCGGCGACTACGCGAGCACCGGCCTCGGCGTGCTCGGGTTGTCGTGGCAATCGAGTCCGGCGCTCACCGAAGTCGAAGAAGTCGTTACCGACTGGATGCGGCAGATGCTCGGCCTCTCAACCGAATGGAGCGGCGTGATTCAGGACACCGCCTCTACCGCCACGATGGTGGCCCTGATGACGGTGCGGGAAAAGACCACGCACTTCTCGCTCACGCGCGGGGGACTGCAGGCGGAGGCACAGCCGCTCATCATCTACATGACGGCCCACGCGCACAGTTCCGTCGACAAAGCGGCGCTTCTCGCCGGCTTCGGCCGTCACAACATCCACATCGTCGCGCACGACGAGCGCTTCGCCATGCGCCCCGAGGCGCTCCGCGCCCGCATTGTCGAAGACCTCGCCGCGGGCCTGCGGCCGTGCGCGATCGCGTGCACGGCAGGGACGACGACCACGACGGCGTTTGATCCGTTGGCGGCGGTGGCGGCCATCGCGAAGGAATTCGGTGTGTGGCTGCACGTGGATGCCGCGATGGCCGGCTCCGGCATGATCCTGCCGGAGTTGCGGCCGCTCTGGGCCGGCGTTGATGCCGCCGACTCGCTCGTGATCAATCCGCACAAGTGGCTCGGCGCGGCGTTCGACTGCACGCTCTACTACGTGCGCGATCCCGAGCACCTCGTGCGCGTGATGTCGACGAACCCGAGTTACCTGCGGTCGGCGGTGGACGAGACGGTGAAGAACCTGCGCGACTGGGGCGTGCCGCTCGGCCGGCGGTTCCGTGCATTGAAGCTGTGGTTCGCGATTCGCGAGCAGGGCGTCGAGGGGTTGCAGGCGCGGCTCCGCCGGGATCTCGGCAATGCGCAGTGGCTGGCCGCGCAGGTGGCGGCCACGCCGCAGTGGCGCGTGCTCGCGCCGGTGCCGCTGCAAACGCTGTGCGTGCGCCATGAGCCGCCCGGCTGTGACGGCGACGCGCTCGATGCGCACACGCAACAGTGGGCGGATCGGTTGAATAGATCCGGCGCGGCCTACGTCACTCCGGCGATACTGGAAGGGCGATGGATGGTGCGAGTGTCCATCGGCGCGTTGCCGACTGAGCGCGTGCATGTGGAGGCGCTCTGGCGGGCGATGCAGCAGGCCGCCCAATGACGATCATCGAGCCGTTCCGCATCAAGTCCGTTGAAGCCATCAAGTTCACCACGCGCGACGCCCGCGAAGCGCGGCTGAAAGAGGCCGGCTACAACGTGTTCCTGCTCCATGCGGAAGACGTGCTCATCGACTTGCTGACCGACTCGGGCACCGGCGCGATGTCGGCCGCGCAGTGGGGCGCGCTGATGCAGGGCGACGAAAGCTATGCGGGCAGCCGGTCGTACTACCGCTTCCGCGATGTGGTCGCCGATCTCACAGGGTTCCGCCACATCATCCCGACGCATCAGGGCCGCGCGGCCGAGCGCATTCTGTTTCATACGATCCTGAAGCCCGGCGACATCGTCCCGAACAACTCGCACTTCGACACCACGCGCGCGAACATCGAGGTGGAGGAGGCCGAGGCGCGTGATCTGGTGATTGCCGAAGGCAAGGTGCCGTCGCTCGTCCATCCGTTCAAAGGCAATGTGGATCTCGAGGCGCTGGATCAGTTGCTGACCGAGCACGGCGATCGCGTGCCGCTCGTGATGGTGACGATCACCAACAACTCCGGCGGCGGCCAGCCGGTGTCGCTCGAGAACCTGAAAGGCGTGCGCGCGCTCTGCGACAAGTTTCACAAGCCGTTCTTTCTCGACGCGTGCCGGTTTGCCGAGAACGCGTGGTTCATCAAGACCCGCGAGGAGGGCTACGCCGATCGCACGCCGAAGTCGATTGCGCAGGAGATGTTCGCGCTCGCCGACGGCTGCACGATGTCGGCGAAGAAGGACGGCCTCGCGAACATCGGCGGCTTCCTGGCCATGAACGACGACCGCTGGGCCGAGAACGCGCGCAATCTGCTGATTCTCACCGAAGGGTTCCCGACGTACGGCGGGTTGGCCGGCTACGACCTCGAAGCGATTGCGCGGGGGCTCGAAGAAGTGGTCGAAGAGCCGTATCTGCACTATCGCATTCGCTCGACGGCCTACCTCGGCGAGAAGCTGCTGGCGGCCGGCGTGCCGATCATTCAGCCGCCGGGCGGCCATGCGATCTACATCGACGCGCGCGCGCTCGCGCCGAGTATTCCGCCGCTGCAGTATCCCGGGATCGCCGTCGCCAACGCGCTCTATATCGAAGGCGGCATTCGCGGCGTGGAGATCGGCACCGTGATGTTCGGCCGCCATCCCGACGGCACCGAGACCCCCGCCGCGATGGATCTCGTGCGTCTCGCCATTCCGCGCCGCGTCTACACGCAGTCGCACATCGACCTGGTCGCCGAAACCGTGGCCGCCGTGGGGCAGCAGCGCGAGACCCTGCGCGGCTACCGCATGACACACGCGCCGGCCGTGCTGCGCCACTTCACCGCGCGGTTCGAGCCGCTCACGCACTGACCGATGACGGAGCGATCGCGGCCGCTCGCCTGTGTCGCCGCGTTCGCCGCCGCGCTCGCACTGTCCGCGTGCGGCTCGGTGCAGAAGTCCACGCCCTGCACGTTCTCGTACGGCGACTGGACCCCGGCCATCTGCCCGCCGCGCGGTACGCAACAGCGCGCCGCATCGGAAGGCAGCCCGCCGGGCTGTTCCGGCGAGCCCGCCCTCACACAGCAGTGCACGCGACCCGCGAACTGGGTCTGGTTCGCGCCGCTCGATCCCACGCCGCGCGCGAACTTCACAGGGTCACCCCAGTTCCTCTCGCTCTTCTCGCCCGCGGCGTCGTGGCCCTCCGCGGCCGCGCGCACGTCGGTCTTCAAACTCTACGCCGGGGCGCTCGAGAACCTCGGCGACGCGAACCTTCGGGCGGTCTTCGCGGACCTCGACCGTCGCGGCATCGAGCTCGCCCTGGAATACGGCGTCCTCGGTGACACCGACGCCTGCGGTCGTGGCGTGGAAGGGTTCGGCGGCCGCGCCCTCGTGAGCGCCGCGCGGCGAATCGCCGCCCTCGGCGGCACCTTGCGCTATGTGGCGATGGACGAGCCGTTCTACTTCGGCTCGCTCTACGACGGCGCCAACGCCTGCCGCTGGTCGCCCCAGCAAGTGGCCGCCGACGCTGCCGTGTCGCTGCGCGCGCTGAAAGCCGAGTTCCCCCTCGTCGAGGTCGGCGACATCGAGCCCCTGCCCATCGCGGGCACCGACTGGCTGACGCGCTACACCACGATGGTCGACGCGTTCGCGACGGCAGGGTTTCCGCTCGCGTTCATGCACGCCGACGTGCAGTGGACCGACACCGACTGGCGCGCCGGCGTCGACGCCCTTCGCGCCGTGGCGACGGCCCGCGCCGTGCGCTTCGGCGTGATCTACAACGGCGACAGCGCCGACCTCACTGATGCGCAGTGGATCGGCAAGGCCGACCAGCGCATGCCCGCGTACGAACTCGAGAGCGGTGCGCCCGACGTCGCCGTGTTTCAGTCGTGGCACCCGTACCCGCGCACGCTCCTCCCCGACACAGACAGCGACGCCTTCACCTGGCTGATCAACCGCTACCGGCGCATCCGCACCGCGCTGACGGGCGCACTCCAGGGCAGCCTCGCGGGCGGCTCACTCCGCACCGCGACGGGCGATGCGCTCGCACGCGCCTCGGTTGTGGTCTCTGCGCAAGCCACGAGCGGTCTCGGCCTCACGGGCACCTACCTCGTCAGCGGTCCGATCCCGGCGGGGACGACGACGATGGCGATGGGGGTACGGGTGAACACGCAGTGCAACAACTGTCGCGGGGACGCGGATCTGCTTGTCGAGAGCACGCGCACGGACATCGGCGGCAGCACGGTCACGCGCGACTTCCGCGACGGGTTCACGTCGTGGACTGTGTCCAATCCGGCGGTCGTGTCGCTCGAAGGCACGTCCGCGCGACTGATCGTGCCCACGGCGCAGCGACTGCTGCTCACGTCCGCGCCGTTCGCGGCGGCCGGCAGCGCGTTCACGTTCACCGTGGTCGCGCGCGTGGCGCCGGCCTCGCGCGGGAGCGGCCATTTCGTGCTGATCTTCGGCGACGCGAATGGCGAGATCAGCCGTGCGGAGATCCCGCTCGAGGCGGCGAAGGTGCCGCTCGGCACCGCGACCACCGACAGCGCCGGCCACTGGCAGGTGTCGCTGCCGCTGAGCGGCGTCGACGGCGCTCGTCTGTGGGCCGACTACGCCGGGGACGTCGCGTTGTGGCCCGCTCGGGTCGTCGTGCGCTGAACCTCGGGCACAAATGTCCTTCACCGCATCTCAAGACTTCTCAGAAAATGTCAGCACGGGCATGTCGGCGGGTGGTGTGTACGAATTCGGCGAGTTCAGAATCGATCTCGGCAAGCGATTGTTGCTACGAAAGGGCGAGCCCGTGTCGCTCGTCCCGAAGGCGTTTGACATCCTGGCGCTGCTGATCCAACAGCGAGAGCGGATCGTCGCCAAGGCGGATATTCTCCGCGCCGTGTGGCCCGACACGTTCGTCGAAGACGGCAATCTCACCCAGAACATCTCGGTACTCCGCAAAGCCCTCGGTGAATCGCCGAGCGAGCACAAGTTCATCGTCACGGTGCCCGGGCGTGGGTACCGGTTCTCCGCCGACGTGCGGGAAGTGGTGACCGTGCGCGACGAATTCGGACGCGCGCATCAGTTCTTCCTGAAGGGCCGGCATCTGCTGAACAAGCGCCTCACCGGCACGCTGACGGAAGCGATCACGTGCTTCCTGCAATCGACCGATGAGGATCCGTTGTTTGCGCCGGCGTGGGTCGGTCTGGCCGATGCGTATGCGCTGCTGAGCCCCTACGGCGCGTCGATGCCGCGCGAGGTGTTTCCGAAGTCGAAGGCGGCCGCGTTGTCCGCGTTACGGCTCGATCCCGCACTCGCCGAAGCCCACAACTCGCTTGGCGTCGTCGAACTCTTCTACGAGTGGCATTGGGACGCGGCTGAGCGCGAACTGCGCCGCGCCATCGAGCTCAATCCCCGCTACGGCGATGCGCATCAGCGGTACGGCATCTACCTCACGGCGATGGGGCGGTTCACGGAGGCGCACGTCGCGTTGGCAAAAGCGCAGGAGAGCGATCCGCTGTCGCGCATCATCGCCACGATCGCGGGGTATCCGTCGTACTACTCGCGCGACTACGACGCGGCGGTGCGTCAGTTCCGTCACGTGTCGCAGATCGATCCGAACTTCTCGATGGCGCACTTCCGTCTCGGCCTGACCTGGGCGCAGATGGGGCAATACGACCGCGCCCTGGAGGAGCTCTCGATTTCGAAGGGCCTGTCGAACGACCGCGACGTGGTGGCCGCGCTGGGCTACGTGCACGCGCTCCGCGGCGACCGCACGGAGGTGTCGGCCGCGATTGCCGAATTGCATGAACGGTCGCGAGACACGTTTGTGTCGCCCTACCAGCTCGCGGTGATCTACGTGGCGATGGGCGACACAGCACTCGCCTTCGAATGGCTGGAGAAGGCCCTCGTCGAGAAGTCGTACTGGATCATCTACCTGAACGTTGATCCGGCGCTCGATCCGCTGCGCGCGGATCCGCGTTTCGACGACCTGCGTCGCCGCGCCGGCCTGGCCTGACGCGGCCTCGGTGCGCTAGCCTCGTACGTCGTTCGTGCGGGTGTCGCGCTGCACCGTGAACCACCGCCGGCAGCCGGCCGTGTGGAACCAGCGCTCCGTCACCAGACCTTCAGCATTGGTGTGCATGAACGCCTTGTCGAGATCGCGCGCGTTCACGTCGGTCAACGTGTCGGGAATCTCGGGCACCTCGCCGTGCGCGAACTCTTCGATCGCGCGCGCACCGCAGTGCGGACAGGTCAGTCGCAAGCGCATAGTCATTAGTGCGTCCCCGCGGAGCCGCGGTCGGCCATCGTGCGATCGTTGGCGAAGCGGTCGAGCGCAAATGGCGCAATCAGCGCCGGTGTGCGACCCGTGGCGATGAGCTCGGCCATCTGCTCGCCGCCGGCCGGAATCGCCTTGAAGCCCCACGTGCCCCAGCCGGTCGTGAGCAGGAAATTCGGCACGGCCGTGTATCCCATGACCGGCGAGTAGTCGGCGCTCATGTCACACACGCCTGTCCACTGACGCAACACCTTGAGATCGCGCAGGAACGGCAGGAGCGCGATCGACCGGAACGCGCAGCTCTGCAGAATCGTGTGGCTCGAGTCGTAGCTGTAGGCCGGCGCGCGATCGATCTCGGCGCCGATGAGCATCTCGCCCTTCGCGGTTTGCGACGCGTAGACGCCGAGGCCCGACGAGGCGACGATCGGGTGGAAGGTGCGGGCGTAGCGATTGGTCACGAACGCCTGGAGCTGATGCGTGCGGATCGGCAATCGCAGGCCGAGCATCGATGACAGCGTGGTCACGTGGCCGCCGACGGCGCAGAGCACCGTGCCGGCCGAGATCGGGCCGCGCGTGGTCTCCACGCCGGTCACGCGGTCGCCGTCGCGCAGAAATCCCGTCACTGCGGTCTGTTGATGAATGTGGACGCCGCGCCGCATCGCGCCTTCCGCGAACGCCCACACCACGCGATCGTGACGCGCGCTGGCGCCGGCGGCGTGATACGACGCGCCGTAGATCGGCCACACGCCCTGGCCGGTCATGTCGAGCTCCGGGCAGATCTCCTTGATGCGCTCGGGGCCGACGAACTCCGTCTGCGCCCCGAACGCCGTGTTGACCTCGGCACGCGCCCGCTCCTGCCGCACGCCGGCTTCGCTGTGCGCGATCCACAACAGGCCCTTCGTGGCGTGCATGAGGTTGCGGTCGGTTTCCTGCTCGAGCGATGCGTACAGATCCACGCTGCGCTGATAGAAGCGCACGGCCTCGGGAATGCCGTAGTTCGCGCGGATGATCGTGGTGTTCCGGCCGGAATTGCCGGCGCCGATGTACTTCCGTTCTAGGACGGCCACGTTCGTGATGCCGTGCCGCGTCGCGAGGTAGTACGCCGTCGCGATGCCATGGCCGCCGCCGCCGATGATCACGACGTCGTAGGCCGGCTTCATCGCATCCGGCCACGCGAAGTCGATGGCGCGTTCGACGTATTCGTTCATCGCACACGCTCCTCGAATTCTCGCGCCACGGCGGCGGGCACGATCACGAGCGACATGTCGCGCCCGACCCAGAGCTTCACCGGAAGCCCGGCGACCAGGCCCTGCGCGAAGGCGGGCCGTTGCCGCGGCGGTTCCCAGTCGGCATGTCGTGCCAGCAGGTCGATCGCGTCTGTCGTCGTCACCCACACGCCGGTCCACGACGTGTCGCGGCAGATCACGGCGTGCGGATCAGGAACGGCGTCGGCAGGGACATCGATCACCTCGTGCCGGCCGGGTACGGTGACCACGAGCGCCTCATCCGTCGCCGTGCGCAATGCGAACGTACTCGTCGGCCATCGGAACTGGTCGAGCGCCGCCGGTGTGGCGACGATGCGTGCGGCCGCGAGCGGAGTGAGCGGATCACGCGCGCGCACGGTGGCCCTCCGGGTCGTAGAACGGCGTCACGGCTTGTTCGGCGGGACGGCCGTCGATCGTGACGTGATTCGGCAAGATGCCGTTGTTGAGACGCAGCCAGCCCAGCAGCACCGAGCGTCCAAGCGTCGGTGACCACGCCGCAGACGTGACGTAGCCGGCAAACACGCCATCGCGCCAGATCGTCGTTCCTTCCGCGGGCGGGGGCCCGTCCATCGTGAGGCCACACAGCTGCTTGTCGAGTGTCTGGAGATTCGTGCGCAGAATCGCCTGCCGTCCGACGAACGCGGGTTTGTCCATGCGCACGGCCCATTCGTGATTGAGCCGGCGCGGCGTGGAGTCGAACTCGGTGTCTTGTCCGACGATGAGGTGACCTTTTTCGAGGCGAAGGCGCATCAGGGCCTCGAGACCGTGTGGGCGGATGCCGAGGTCGCGGCCGAGATCGAGCAGGGCGCGCCACAGCCGCACCGAGTCGTGCGCGGCGTGATGCAGCTCGTACGACACTTCGCCTGTGAAGCTGAGGCGGTAGATGCGGCAATCCACGCCCGCGACGGCCGCGCGCGTGTGCTGCATGAACGCGGGCGGCGTGGTGACGCCTGCGCGTTGGAGCAGTTCCGTGGCGCGCGGGCCGGTGAGGTTGATCGCGCCGAGCGCCTGCGTGACATTCATGATGCGCACATCGCACTCGAGCGATTCGGCCCAGTCGCGGACCCAGAGCTCCGCGTGCGTCGAGCCGCCGCTCGTGAATGTGAGCGTGAAACGTGTCTCGCTGTCGCGGTTCACCATTCCGTCGTCCATCACGTAGCCGCGCTCGTCGAGCAGCAGCACGTACTTGGACCGGCCGGGCTTGAGTGACGCGATCGGCACGGGATAGAGATGCTCGAGCAGGCGCACGACGTCTGGCCCCGACACGATCATCTTGCCGAGCGTGCTGACATCGCAGATCGAGACGGCGTTGCGCACGGCGCGGTATTCCTCGTCGGTGTCGCCGTAGTGCCAGGGCCGCCACCACCCGCCGAGCCGTTCCATCTGTGCACCGAGCGCGCGATGTTCCGCGTCGAGTGCGGTGCGCGGTGTGGCGACGTGGTGCCAGCCCGCGGCCGCTTCCGCCATCGTGAGCTGGCGCGTGAGCGGCCGCGCCGTGAAGGGCGGCTGCAGTGTGGCGCCCGTGCTCTGCAGGAACGCGCGCAGATGCGGCACGCACACGCTGCCCTGGCACGGGCCCGTGCCGGCAAGCGTCGCGCGCTTCACGAGCTCGAGGTCCGTGAACCCGCGTGCATGCACCGACCGCACATCGTCCACCGTCGTGCCGAGACACGGGCAGATTACGCCGTGCTCGGGCGCGGGCGGCAGATCGGGCGCGCGGGTCACATCGCCGACGGCGCGCACGGGCATGCCGCGCGACATGCGCACGAGCGCATCACGCGGCGTGAGCCCGAGAAAGATCACGGCCGTGTCGCAGCTGTGCCGATGCTCGACGCCGGCGTCGTCGCGCACGATCACGGCGCCGACACGGCGCGACTCGTGCGCGTGCGGTTCGAAGCGCACGAGCGTGCCGGGCACCGCGGTGCAGGGCACGTGCGCGGGCGGTGCGCCCACGGCCACGACCTGGCCGAGCGGCACACCGGCCTCCGCGAGGCGCTCGGCGGCGCCGCGCGTCAGGATGCCGGCCAGATCACTGCCCGGCACGATGGGCTGAATCTCCGCAGCGCCAGTGGCGACGACGATCTCGATGCGCGGGTACAGGCGCTGCACGCCGTCGTCGGTGCGCGCAACGACGAGCGGGCCGGGGTAGATGCCGACGGCCTCTTGTCCTTGGGCGGCGTCGAGCGTCTCGACGTGCCGGCCCTGCGCGCGCGCGGCCGCAGCCGCGGCGGTGCCCGCCGGGCCCTGGCCGATCACGACGACGTCGCAGTGAATCGTGCGGGTGGCGACTGCGTCACGGGCGCCGGTGCCGTCGAGCGGCGGCAGATGGTCGTGCGACGGATGCGGCACCACGTGCTGGCCCTCGCGATGCGGCGTCTGGCACGTGCGTGTGTAGGTGATGCCGTCGACGGTGGCGAGGCAGTTCGGGCAGTCGCCGGTCAGGCAGAGGCTGCCGCCGGGCCATGGGCCCTGGCGCAAGCGATGAACGAGAACGGTGTCGTCAGCCATGCGACCGCCGCATTGTGCCATTGCCCGCGCTCAGCGTCGATGTGGATGCGCGTGCGCATGAAGGTCACCGCGCGGTGCGACGTTGCACTAGGATAGGCGCCAACTCCCATGTCTGCATCCACACCGCAATGGTCGTCGCGGCTGGCGTTCTATCTCGCCACGGTCGGCGGCGCCGTCGGGCTCGGCAGCATCTGGCGCATGCCGTATCTGGCCGGATCGAACGGCGGCAGCGCCTTTATCTTCGTGTTCGTGCTGGCGTGTCTCATGATCGCGACGCCGTTGCTCGTGGCGGAGTTCATGATCGGCCGCCGCGCGCAGTGCAGTCCGCCCGAGGCCGCGGGCGTGGTCGCGGCGGCGTCGGGGCTGAGCACGCGCTGGAATCTCATCGGCATTCTCGGCACGATCGCGGCGTTCGCGATCATTTCGTACTACACGGTCATTGCCGGGTGGGTGCTCGCCTACACGTGGAAGTGCGCGAGCGGCGCGCTCGTCGGGTTGTCGCGTCCGGACGTGGCGGCCCTGTGGAAGGGGTTTCTCGGGAATCCCGTCGAGATCGGCGCCTGGCATCTGGCGTTTGTCGCGCTCGTCGGTGTGATCTCGGCGCGTGGCGTCGGGCGCGGCGTGGAAGTGGCGACCAAGCTGCGCGCGCCGGTGCTGCTCGTTCTGCTGCTCGCGCTCATGAGTTACGCCATGTCGATCGGCGATCTCTCGCAGGGGCTGCGGTTTGCGTTCGTGCCGAACTTCGCGGCGATCACGCCCGCGGTGGTGTTGGCGGCGGTGGGGCAGGCGTTCTACGCGACGGGCGTCGGCATGGCGATGATGATCGCGATGGGCTCGTATGTGACGCGCGGCACCTCGCTCGTCCGCTCCTCGCTCATCATCGTCGGCTCCATCTTGCTGGTGTCGATGCTGGCGACGCTCACGATCTTTCCGCTGGTGTTCCACTACGGCATGAACCCCGCGGCCGGCACCGAGCTTGTGTTCGACGTGCTGGCGACGGTGTTCGCGCAGATGCCGGGCGGCCGTGTGTTCGGCACGGTGTTCTTCTTCCTGCTGGTGCTGGCGGCGCTCACGCCCTCGATGGCAGGGCTGGAGCCGTTCATCGAGTGGCTCGAGCAGCGGCGCGGACTGACGCGCGGCCGCGCGGTGACGGTGGCCGCCGCCACGGCCTGGGTCTCGGGCCTCGGGTCCGTGTTGTCGTTCAATCTGTGGTCGACCTGGCATCCGCTCGGCGCGTTGCCCCTCTTTCGCGAAAAGACGTTCTTCGACGTGGCGGACTTCGTGTCGTCGAACCTGCTGCTGCCGATCGGCGCCATGGCGACGAGCGTGTTCGTGGGATGGCTGCTCGATCGCACGCTCGTCACGCGCGAGCTGTCTGATGAGTCGCCGTTCGCGGCGCGTGTGTGCGTGTGGTTGCTGCGCTACGTGTGCCCGCTCGCGATCGCGATCGTGGCGATTGCGGCGCTGCGTTAGTCGCCGACTACGCTTTGCCCCAGATATCCCCGACGATGAAGCCGTCCGGGAAGGGATCGGACGGATCCACTGCGTAGTCCGCGATGCCGGTGATCCAGGCCGTGCCGCGGATCGTCGGGACGACAGCGCGGTGCGGTCCCACGGTGGTTTCCTCGAGGAGTCGTCCGGTGAACACCGTGCCGAGGATGCCTTCGTGGTGGAAATCCTGATTCAGCGGCAGCTGGCCCTTCGCGTGGAGGATCGCCATCTTTGCGCATGTGCCGGTGCCGCACGGTGAACGGTCGAGCGCGCCGGTCCACGTATCGGGATCGTTCCAGTCGAGGTCGCCCGTTGAGACGATCACGGCGTTCTGGCGATCGACGCCGGCCCGGCGCGGCTTCGCGGAGAGCTGGCTGATTGTGATGCCGTTGAACCCGGGATTCAGCGGGTGTTCGGCCAGGAGTTGTTCCTGCGCGGACTTCTTCACCATCTCGCCGATGCGTGCGATCTTGCGGCCGTTGCCCGGATCAAGGGACACGCCGAGCGCATCGGCGTCGGCGATCACGTAGAACATTCCGCCCCAGGCGACGTCGACGGTCACGCGTCCGAGATGCGGCACGTCGATCTCGCGATCGAGGTGCACGGCGAACGCCGGCACATTCAGGAACGTCACGCCCGTGACCTTGCCGTCGTGCACGTCGGCGCGGACGCGAATGAGGCCGGCCGGTGCTTCGAGCGTGAGTTCGGTCACCGGTTCGCGTGCCTCGATCATGCCGGTTTCGAGGAGTGCCGTGACCACGCAGATCGTGTTGGTGCCCGACATCGCGGGGTACTCGACCTGCTCCATGATCACGAAGCCGGCCTGCGCGTCGGGATGTGTGGCGGGCAGGATCACGTTGCAGTTGGCGGCGGGGTAGCCGCGCGGCTCGCGGAGCATCAGCAGACGCAGGCGGTCGCCGTGCGTGCGCAGATGCACCATCTTTTCGTACATCGTCCGGCCGGGGACGTCGAGCACGCCGCCGGTGATCACGCGGCCGGGTTCGCCGCAGGCGTGCAGGTCGACGGCGTGGATCGAGCGCGCGAGCTTCATTTCTTGTGCTTTTCGCCGGTGAGCAGGCAGTCGAAGTGCGCGGCGAACATACCCGCCGGCATCTCGCCCGCGTTCAAGAAATAGTCGTGGAACTTGCGGATGTCGAACGCCGCGCCTTGCGCGGCGCGCACGCGTTCGCGCGCGTCCTTGATGGCGAGCGCGCCGAGTTTGTAGGCGAGCGCCTGGCCGGGCATGTCGACGGAGTAGCGCAGCGACTCGGTGTCGATCTGCGCGTCGGCTTCAAACGTGTTGTCCTTCATGAACTGCATCGCGCGTTCGCGCGACCAGCCGAGCGCGTTCATCCCGGTGTCGACCACGAGCCGCGTCGACGTGAACAGGTCCATGCCGAGACGCCCGGCCTTGGTCCACACATCCGGGTAGGCGCCCATCTCCCACGCGAGATCCGAGGAGTATTCGCCCCAGCCTTCGGTGTAGGCCGTGTACATCGGGCCGCATCCCTCGCAGAGCTCCGAGTAGATCGCCCCGGAGCCGGTGAACATCTTGCGCGCGCTCGTGAACGTCGCGGACTGTTCCTTCAGACGGTTGAGCTGGTAGTGGTGGCCCGGCAGCAGTTCGTGGAACACGATCGCGGTGACCATCGTGATCGAGCGCGTTTCGGGATTGAGGCCGTTGTAGTTGTAGTAGCCCATCGGGTCGGCGCGGTCGGGCATCGTGTAGATGCCGTACGTCATCGACGGCTCGAGCGCCGGCGCGAGCCGGCGCACGCCGTACGGCGCCTTCGGCATCATCGAGAAGTACTGCGGCATCTTCGGCTCGATGAGCCGGATGGCCGCCATCATCTTGTCGCCGATCTCCTGCGAGGTGGTCGGGAAGAACCGGCGGTCGGTGCGCAGGTACTTCTTGAACTCCACGAGCGAGCCCGTGAAGCCGGCTTCCACGCGCAGCTTCTCGAGTTCGCCGTTGATACGCGCCACTTCGGCCAGCCCGCGTTCGTGAATCTGCTGCGGCGTGAGGTCGAGGCCGGTGTGCTTGTGGATCAGGTAGCGGTAGAACTCCGCGCCGTGCGGCTGATGCGAGATGCCGACCGGGCCGATGGTGCGGCTGCGGTACGGGCCGTCGATGTAGGCGGCGAGCGCCTCGATCGCGGGATTCACCGTGCCGGTGATCGTGTCGTTCACCTTCTGCAGAAACGCCGTGCGATCCGCCGCGGCCATGGCGGACACGCGCGCCTCTGCGACGGCGAAGCCGCTCTTGGCCGGCGGGTTCGCCAGCGAGCGGACGAACGGCAGCACCAACCGCAGTTCCTCCGTCGGCAGCGCCACGCCGTGCGCGGCCGCTTCCGCCAACCGCGTCTCATACGCCTTCATCGTCTTGGGCAACGCCTGGAGCGCGTTCAGGTACGCCTCGCGCTGTGCCGGCGTCGCGAGCGGCGCGGCGGCAAGCGGCCCCGCGATCGTGCGCAGGCCCGATGAATAGGGCGTGATCGTGCTCGTGAGCCAGAAGAAGTCTTCGGTGTTTTCGGCATCGAGGCGGGCCTGGTCTTCGACGATCCCGTACACGATCCACTCGTCGTGCGTCAGTTGCTTCGTGTCGATCGCGTGCAGCCTGGTGAGAAACGTCGCCGCGTGCGCGGCGAGTGCGCGTGCGAGTTCCGGCGAACCGGCCGGCCCTTGATCAATGCGCAGCTGTCCTGCCGCCGGTTCAGGCGCGGCCGATTTCGCCAGCGCCGCACGCTCGGTGCTGTACGCCTTCACCAACGCGCCGAGCTGGGCGCTGGCGGTCTGTTGGGCCGTGGTCGATGTAATCGTGCCGACACAAAAGAGGGCAATGGCCGCGATGCGAGCAATACGTGGGGTCATGGCGGGGATGATAGCCAACTTCCCGCTGGTACGCCGCTTGCTCTCTTCATCCATCGAAGGAGACCTGACGGGCGACGCGGCAGCGTGCGAGATGACGGGCTAACTCACTGACTCTCAACACCTTGCTTCCTTTCCCCTCCATCTCTGGATAGCCGACGATGCCGCTTTAGTCTGTGGAAATGACCGCAGTGGCGCGGGAATCTCCCCAAGCGACCGCCCAGGCAAAGCCGTCCGCAACGCCCTCGGCATCGTCGGCTTCTTTTTCGTTCGGGAAAGTAACAAGCGTTATATTAATTTCACGGGGAAATCTTTCGGTTCTTCTTGGAGGTTTGACACATGAAGCGTGTTTCTGCGGTGTTCGTGATGGTGGTGCTCGCGGGTGGCTCGATGTTCGCGCAGGATGCAAAGAAGGGTGAAGCGGCGTTCACGGAGCTCAAGTGCACCACCTGCCATGCGGTTGCGGGCAAGGGCGGCAAGCTGGCGTCGGCGCTCGACGGCATCGCGACGAAGCGCAAGCCGGCCGAGATCGAAGCGTGGCTGAAGGATCCGAAGGCGCAGGAAGCCAAGCTCGAGAAGAAGCCGAAGATGTTGATGTCGGCGGCCGCGTCGATGAAGAACGGTCTGTCGCCGGAGCACATCAAGGACCTCAGCGCCTACCTGGCGACCCTGACGAAGTAGGTTTTTCCAAGAATCAGCAGACGAATCACATTTGAAGTGCCTCGGCGCCCAGCGTCCGAGGCACTTTTTTTTTGACGTGGGGCGTTGGAGCGTCGTCACGGCGCGGTTGGTATGGCGCTTGCCATATCAAGGAGCGAGGAGAGCGAACGTGGGACATTTCAGAAAGCTTCGACCAGCCCCAACCCTTTTGGTTGCAGGCATTTGTGCGGTTTGGCTCACCGTGGTGGTCCGAGCCGCGGTCCAGCCGACTGCGGAAAAATCCGCAGTGAAGGTGGTTGAACAGGCGACTTCTGCCGCAAAACCGGCAGCGCCGCAGGCGAGCAACGCGACGTACGTGGGCGACGACACGTGTTCGACGTGCCATGACAAGCAGGCGACGGGCTATGCGAAGACGCCACACCACATGAAGACGGATCCGCGCACGCCGGCCGGCAAGCAGGGCTGCGAGACGTGCCATGGCGCCGGGTCGGCGCATGCGGCGGATCCCGAGAAGTCGCACCTCAAGAAGTTCTCGACGATGGCGGCCGACGACGTGAATCAGGTGTGCGTCACGTGCCACAACAAGGGCGAGCATCAGTTGTGGCAGGGCAGCACGCATGAGTCGCGCGGCGTCTCCTGCGTCAGCTGCCACAGCGTGCATGCGCCCGAGTCGGACAAGGGCCAGCTGAAGAAGAAGACGCAGATCGAGACGTGCGCGGTGTGCCATCGCGACAAGGCGTCGAAGCTCGACCGGTCCGGTCACATGCCGGTGCGTGAAGGCAAGATGCAGTGCTCGTCGTGCCACAACACGCACGGCAGCACGAACACGAAGATGCTGCGCGTCGGCGACTCGGTGGCCGAGCTCTGCACGTCGTGCCATGCGGACAAGCGCGGGCCGTTCCTCTGGGAGCATGCGCCGTCGCGTGACGGCTGCGTGACCTGCCACGACGCGCATGGGTCGTCGAACGACCGCATGCTCGTGGCCAAGCAGCCGTTCCTCTGTCAGCGCTGCCATGCGCCGTCGGGTCACCCGGGCACGATGTATGACGCCACCCAGGTGCAGACGAGCGTCCGTATCTTTGCCCGCGGTTGCGTGCAGTGCCACGCGGCGATCCACGGGTCCAATCATCCGGCCGGCAACCGGTTCCTGCGATAGGCGGAGGCGACCATGCGCATCATGAAAACGCTTGCGATTCTTGCGTTGGCGCTGGCTCCGGCCACGGCCTTCGCGCAAACGGCAGACACGGCCACGACGACGCGCGGGTTCTTTGATTTCGGCGCGCGCGTGACCACCACGTCCGGCGATCCGGCCCGCTACGAGCGGTTCCGCGATCTGAAGGACGGGCTCTTCGGCGAGACGTTCCGTCTCGACGTCGAGCATGCCGGGTGGCTGATCAAGGTGGGCGCCGACAAGGTGCTCGGCTCGGATCAGAAGTACACGGTGAACGCGCGCTACGGCGGGCAGTTCAAGGGCACGGCGTACTGGGATCAGATCCCGTTCCTCCTGAGCGACAACGTGCGGACGCCGTATCTGAATCCGACGCCGTACACGTTGATCCTCGACGACAACCAGCAGAAGGCGTGGATTGCGTTGTCGACGACGGCGGTCAACGGCGTGGCGCCGCGGTACGCGTCGTTCCAGAGCGTGATCGCGAACTCGCCGGTGTTCAAGCTCGAGCAGAAGCGGCACGTGCTGGGTGGCGGCGTGGAGTACGCGCTCACCGACAACGTCTCGTTCAAGGTGAACGCCAAGCACACGACGCGTGAAGGCACCATGCCGTATGGCGCCTACATGAGCACCGAGATCGAGATCGCGCAGCCGGTGGACCAGAAGATCTCCGATGTGGATGCGTCGATCGAAGCGACGCACGGCATCGCGCTCTTCCGGTTCGGCTACACGGGCTCGTGGTTCAAGAACAACGCCGAGCCGGTGGTGTTCGACAACCCGATCGCGCTCTCGGACACGGCGACGGTGAGCAGCCGTGGACGGTTGCCGCGTCTCGCGCTCGACAGCACGCTCGTCGGCGTGAACGGCATGGTGTCGTTGAAGCTCCCGGCGCGGTCGCGCCTCACGTTCTACGCGACGACGTCGCAGTTGAAGGACGGCGGCGAGAACATCCTGCCGTTCACGATCAACAGTGCGGTCACCACGGTGCCGACGCTCTTCCGGCAGACTCTGCAGGGCAAGGTGCAGTCGTCGTCGGCCAACGTGTCGTTCTCGTCGCGGCCGTCCTCGAGCCTGAACCTCGTGGCGCGCTACCGCTACTACAACTACGACAACCAGACCCCGGAGTGGACCAACACGTCGCAGGTGCGCGCCGATGCCGGATACCAGCTGGTGTCGCCGGCGGTCACGTCGGAGGTCTACAGCCTGAAGCGGCAGACGCTCGACGCGGACGTCTACTTCACGCCGATGGGCCGCGCGACGTTCAGTGTGGGCGGCACGCGCAATCAGGAAGACCGCAACGACCGCATCTACACCGGCACGACCGAGAACACGGGCCGCGTGAAGATGGACATCGTCGGGCAGAGCTTCCTGACGTTGCGCAGCATGTACGAGTACTCGCAGCGCCGCGGGCAGGGCTTCGACTCGACGCTCCTGCCGGGCATCGGCGAGCAGCCGTTGATGCGGCACTACGACATCGCGGACCGCAACCGCAGCCGCGCCTCGTTCGTGGCGTCGCTGATGGCGGGCGCGGACTGGGCGTTGAACCTGTCGACGTCGGTCGGCAAGGACGACTACCTGAACAGCACGATCGGCCTCCGCGACAACAACCACCACGTCTACAGCGCGGGCATCACGGGCACACCGACCGAGCAGATCGCACTCGGACTGTCGTACTCGAACGAGCGCTACAAGACGAAGCAGATGAACAACTCGGCGTCGGCGACGGCCACGACAGATCTGTCGAAGTACTTCTCGACGAATGGCGACGATCAGGTCGACTCGGTCATCGCGAACCTGGACATCACCAAGCTCGCGGATGACAAGCTCGAGTTCCACTTCGGCTACGACTACAACAAGAGCACGATCACCTACGTGTTCGGCGTGGGCGATCCCGTGGCGACCACGCTCGCGACGCCGCAGCAGCTGCCGGCGATCACGAGCGACCTGCAGCGCGGCACGGCGGACTTGATCTACAAGGTCACGCCGCGGATCTCGCTCGGGTTGACGTACTGGTACGACAAGTACAACGTGAAGGACTTCACGCTCGACTCGCAGGCGCAGGACGCGCGGATCCCCGGCAACTACATGCTGCTCGGGTACCGCTTCGAACCGTACAAGGCGCAGACGGGCTGGGCGCGCGTGATCGTGCACTGGTAACAGGCGCGTTCGCGAAGACTGACGGCGCCGGGGCGACGAGCCCCGGCGCCGTTGTTCGTTGTGTGACGGCGGCCGTCAGGCTTTCTTGAGGAACAGCGCGCCGAGCGGTGGGAGCGTGAGCGAGAGCGACTGCGCGTGCCCGTGCGCCGCCACGTCTTCGGTGGTGCGGCCGCCGTCGTTGCCGGCGTTGCTGCCGCCGTAGGCCGCCGCATCGCTGTTGAGGAGCTCCGCGTAGTAGCCGGCCGCCGGCACGCCGATCCGGTAGCCCTCGCGGACGACCGGCGTCCAGTTCACGACGATGGCGAGCCAGTCGGCCGGATCGGCGGCGCGACGGACGAGCGAGATCACGCTGGCGTCGCTGTCGTTGCAGTCGATCCACTCGAAGCCCGGCGCCTCGAAGTCGACTTCGTGGAGCGCCGGTTCGCGTGTGTAGAGCGCGTTCAGATCGGCGACGAACCGTTGCAGGCCGGCGTGCGTGGGATCGTCGAGCAGATGCCAGTCGAGCGACCGCTCGTGCGTCCATTCACGCCACTGCCCGAACTCGCTGCCCATGAACATCAGCTTCTTGCCCGGATGCGCATACATGTACGCGTAGAGCGCGCGGAGCGTGGCGGCCTTCTGCCAGGTGTCGCCCGGCATCTTCGTGAGCATCGATCCTTTGCCGTGCACGACTTCGTCGTGCGAGAACGGCAGGATGAAGTTCTCGTTGAACGCGTAGAGCATCGAGAACGTCAGGTGGCGATGCTCCCAGCGGCGATAGATCGGGTCCTTGGCCGCGTAGGTGAGGATGTCGTGCATCCAGCCCATGTTCCACTTGAACGTGAAGCCGAGCCCGCCGATCCAGGTCGGACGGCTCACGGCCGGAAACGCCGTGGATTCCTCGGCGATCATCACGGTGCCGGGCTGCTCGTCGTGCGTGGCCGCGTTCAGTTCACGCAGGAAGTCGATCGCGTCGAGGTTCTCGCGGCCGCCGTGCCGGTTCGGCACCCACTCGCCCTCTTTGCGTGAGTAGTCGAGGTAGAGCATCGACGCCACCGCGTCCACGCGGAGGCCATCGATGTGGAAGCTCTCGAGCCAGTAGAGCGCGTTGCTGATCAGGAAGTTGCGGACTTCGTGGCGGCCGTAGTTGAAGATGAGCGTGCCCCAGTCCTGATGTTCGCCCTGGCGCGGATCCTCGTGTTCGAAGAGCGCCGTGCCGTCGAAACGTCGCAGCCCCGCGGCGTCCTTGGGAAAGTGCGCCGGCACCCAGTCGAGCAGCACGCCGATGCCCGCGCCGTGGCACGCGTCGACGAACGCGCGGAAGTCGTCGGGCGAGCCGAACCGGCTCGTCGGTGCGAAGTAGCCGGTGACCTGATACCCCCACGACGGCTCGTACGGATGCTCCATCACCGGGAGCAGTTCGATGTGCGTGAAGCCCTGCGCCTTCACGTACGGCACGAGGTCGCGCGCGAGTTCGCCCCAGTCGAGTTGACGATGGCCGTCGGCCGGCGCGCGTCGCCACGACCCGGCGTGGACTTCGTAGATGGCCATCGGCCGGTCGAGCCGCGTGCCTCCGTCGCGCCGCGCCTGCATCCACGCGTCGTCGTGCCAGGTGTAGGTGTCGAGCCGCGCGGTGATGGAGGCGTCTTGCGGGGGACGTTCGCACGCGAGGCCGAACGGATCGGCCTTCAGGAAGTACGGGCCGTGCGCCGGATGGATTTCGAACTTGTAGGCTTCACCAGCCCCGAGGTGCGGGATGAAGCACTGCCAGATACCGCTCGAATCGACCGGCGCCATCGGATGTTGGCGGCCGTCCCATTGATTGAAGCCGCCGACGACCGAGACCTTCGTAGCGGAGGGGGCCCAGACGGCGAAGTGATAGCCCGCGACGCCGTGTTCGGTGTGCGGACGCGCGCCCATCTTTTCCCACGCACGGCGCCACCGGCCTTCGTTCCAGAGATGGCAGTCCGTGGGGGACAGCAGCATGAAGACATTCTAGAACTCCGGCGGGAGCCCGCGCGGAGGATCGTGCCGGCGCCGGGTCAGGCGCGTGGACCGCGCCGGGTTAGGCGCGTGGACGACGTCCGGTGGTTTTCGTCGGGCGTGCGGCGCGCGTGCGGGGCGCCACGGCCTGCCGCGGCCGCCGGACGACATCGTCGGCCATATCTTCGGCGGTGATCCAGCGCTCGGCCCAGTGGCCGATGGCTTCGAGCGACTTCTGCAGTTCCTTGCCCTTCTGGGTCAGTTCGTATTCCACGCGGATCGGCGGGTCGGGGATCACGTGCCGCATGATGATGCCCTCGGCTTCGAGGACGCGGAGCCGCTCGGACAGCATGCGGTCGCTGATTTCGGGGATGGCGTCGCGCAGTTCGGCGAATCGGGCCCGGCCGCCCAAGAGGAGCCGGACGACGGCGCCGGTCCATCGGCCGCCAATCAGCTCGATGGCTTTGTGGAAACGCGGGCACAGGCCGCTCATGCAAGAAAGTGTAACAGAAAACGTGAGACTTGACGTGAGTGACTTACAAATGTATAGTCACATATGTTTCGTTGTTTCGCACGTTTCTTCGAGGAGAGTTCGCCGTGACTACCGCCACCCGCACCACCTGGACTGTTGACGCCTCGCACACCGAGGCGGGTTTTGCCGTCAAGCACCTCATGATTTCCACCGTTCGCGGCCGCTTCGCCGATGTGCAGGGCGAGGTCGCGTTCGACCCGTCGGACCTCAGCACCGGGTCGGCCTCGGTCACGATCAACGTGGCCAGCATCGACACCAAGGAAGCGCAGCGCGACGCGCACCTCCGGTCGGCCGATTTCTTCGAAGTCGAGAAGTTCCCGACGCTGACCTTCACGAGCACGAAGGTGCAGAACGTCAAGGGCGAGACGTTTCAGCTCGTCGGCAACCTGACGATCAAGGACGTGACGCGCGAGGTGGTGCTGACTGTCGAGAGCCACGGGCTGCAGAAGGATCCGTGGGGCGGGGAGCGCGCCGGGTTCTCGGCCACGACCGCGATCAACCGCGAAGACTTCGGTCTGACCTGGAACGCCGCGCTCGAGACGGGCGGGGTCCTCGTCGGCAAGGACGTGAAGATCACCTTGGACGTCGAGCTGATCAAGAAGGCCTGATCTCTCGGGCCTCTGCACGAATATTCCGGGGGTACTGAAAAGGGACAAGGCAGGGTGGCAGCGGATTTGCTAAATTCGCTGCCATGCCTGTCTTTCGTTCCAAGGTTCTGGCCCTCCCCGCCCTTTTGGCGGCGCTGGTCGTCACAAGCAACTGTGGCAGCACCGACACCACCGCGACCAGCCCGGAGCCCGCGTCCATGACGCAGGTCTTCACGGGGACCCTCAGCCAGAGCGGCTCGACCTTCTTCTCGTTCACCACCAACCAGCAGGGCACCATCTCGTTCCAGCTGACCAAGGTCCAGCGCAACGGCGCCAATACGGGCGAAACCCTGACCATCGGCCTCGGTGGGCCCCGGGCGACCGACTGCTCGGTGACGACCTCGGTGACCGTGGCGGCCAGTTCCGACACGCTGCTCTCGGCCTCCCAGACCCCTGGCACCTACTGCGTCCGGGTGTGGGATCAGGCCGTGATCGCGGGTCCGGTGCAGTTCTCGGTTAACATCAATCGACCTGTGAACCAGTGAGAATGAAGCGCCTGACCGTTCTTGGATTGATCCTTGCCCTGTCGTCGAGCATGGCCTGTTTGGGCCAGAACACGACGTCTCCGACCGACTACACGATCGTGTCGCCCGTGACCGAACTCTTCACGGGCACGCTCGATCCGAAGGGCTCGACCTTTTATTCATTCGTGATCGGCAATCCGGATCCCGTGCGCGTCACGCTGGCGAGCGTGACCGATGCGACGACGGGCGCTGCGGTGACGTCGACCGTGCGGCTGGGCTTCGGCGTGCCGGATGGCACGACCTGCGCCACGACCTTCTCGACGACCACCGCCTCGTCACTGGCCGCGCAGTATCTCAGCGTGGCCAGCGCCGGTACCTTCTGTGTGATCGTGTCGGACCCCGGCACCGTCACCAAGTCGCTCAACTTCGCCGTCCGGATCATCCACTCATGAGTCGCACACGATTGCTGCTGGCCGCGCTCGTCGCGGTAACGCCGCTCGTGGCGGCCTGCGAAAACGGACCCGCAGTGACGCTCGGCGGGACCACCACGACGACCACCACCACGACGACGACCACGACGACCTCGCCAGTCACCGAGACGTTCCAGGGCCTGCTCAATGTGAGCGGCTACGCGTTCCGCACGTTCGTGGCGGCGAAGGCCGGCACGGCCACTGCGACGCTCACCACGGTCGGCGGCGCAACGGGCACCAAGCTCGGCTTTGCGATCGGTCTGGTCGATGCCACCGGCAGCGGCTGCCTCTACACCCGCTCCTCAGAAACCGGCGCGGGCGGACAGCTCACCGCCAGCGTGGACGCCGGCACGTACTGCGTCCGCGTGTGGGATCTCGGCACGCTCACCACGCAGACGAGCTTCACGGTCACGATCGTCAGGCCGTAGCGCGGAGCGATTTGCGCTCGGCGGGTCCCGAGTCCCGAGTCCCGGGTCCCGCGTCCGCCGTCGTCCCAGGTCCACGTCCAGGTTCAGGTCCAGGGACACGTCCAGGTCCAGGTCCGAGTTCACCCACACTGCACACTACTGGCGGATCGCGTCGGTCGCGTTCGTGCGCGCGGCGCTGCGTGCCGGTAGTGCCGCGGCGGCCAGTGCGACGGCGGCGAGTCCCAGCGGGACGGCGACGAACGTCGTGACGTCGCGCGCGCTGATGCCGTAGACGAGCGCGGCGATGGCGCGCGACAGTGCCAGCGCACCGAGGGTGCCCGCGCCGATGCCGATGACGGCGATCGCGGCCGCGCGGCCGAGCACCATGGCCACGATTGCGCGCGGTGAGGCGCCGAGCGC
>CAYFLU010000031.1:0-23476 GCA_964343975.1 uncultured Solibacteraceae bacterium | reverse complement strand
AGAAGTAGCCGTTCGTCATGCCGCCGCCGAAGAAGTTCTCGTTGTCGCCGCGCTTCAGCGTCTGAATCGTCGACGGGCCGTAGGTGATCGGCTTCGTTTCCTGCCAGATCACCGTCGCATTCGCCTTGTCGAACAGCGCAAACCGCAGCGGACGCTTGTACACGCGAAGCACCGACGTGCCGCTGTCGACGCGGTAGTACTCGCCGGCATCGCGCGTCTTCACCGCGACGCCTTTCAGTGCGTTGAACGGCGCCAGCACGATTTGCGCATCGGCCGCGTTCGGCTGCGCTTCCGTGAAGGTGCCGTCGGGCCCGAGCCAGATCCGGAAGATGTCGTCGCGGTAGTAGATGACGCGCACCTGGTCCTGGCCGGCGCTGATGGTGACGATGTTGTCCTTCACCTCGAAGGCCGTGAGATCGCCGAGCGTGATGCTGCGCGGCCGTGGTGCAGCCGCACCGCCCTGACGGCCGCCGCCCTGGTTCTGCGGGGCCGCGGCCAGCCAGGCCGTGGTGACGAGGAGGAGGGTGCCAATCAGGGCGCGCTTCATGAGGCGAAGGATAGCATCTGTAATTTTCTTTAAGACTGAGTTCATCGTCTCTTTAGGGGCCGGACGGTCTTAGTAGGTGATGCCACACACGCTCCGCTGTCGCGGACGGCACACACAAGGAGACTGAGATGACCTCATCGTTCAAAGCACACGTCCTGAAGTTCGCGGTTCTCGGCGCGCTCGTCGCGGCCCCGCTCCCCGCCATGGCCCAGAGCCTCGTCATTGGCCAAGCCGGGGGCGTCACCGTCGGAAACCAGCGCGGTGGGGCCGCCCAGACCACCGTGGGCGTGAACCTGACCCCCTACCTCCGCATCACCGGCGAATACGGCCATCTGTCGAGCATCCTGCCGCAATCGGTCGCCGACGATGTGAACGCGCAGGCGAACACCTACGCGACCCAGTTCGGCAACACGGCGACGACGAGCGGCACGCTCCGCGCCGACACGTTCTCAGCGCTCGTGCGCGTGCACACTGACAGCAAACAGACCGTCGGGGCGTACCTCGAAGCGGGCGGCGGCGTGGCGCACCTGTCCGGAAGCTACTTCGCGACGATGGTCGATCCGATCAACGGCAACAGCGACATCACGTCGCAGGTGACCGAGCCCTTGCTCACCAGTTCCACGCAGGGGCTGTTCTCGATCGGTGGCGGTGTGACGTTCGCCATCAACGGGCGCACCGGCCTCGACGTCGGGTATCGCTTCAATCGCATCTCGGGCGACACCCCCATCAATTCCGGCAGTTTCTACACGGGTCTCCAGCTGCGTTTCTAAACTGCCGGTTCGTGCGGCGTGCTCCGCGGGGACGGGAAGCCCCGCGGAGCCTCCGCCGCGTACGCCGGCTGCGTACAATGCCGGCATGACCCAGCCCTCCTCCGCGATCGACGCCCTGCCTGTGCTCCTGCGGCGCGAAATCGAAGCCCGCGTGCTGGCACCGTTCGTCGACGCCCTCGCGGCCGAGTTCGGGCGCGAGCGCGTGATCGAGATCCTCCGCTCGACAATCGTCGCCATTGCCCGTGAGCAAGGGGAGGCGTTGGCCGCGCGCCAGGGCCGGCGCGATCTGGCCGACTTTGCCGAGGCCACGGCGGCGTGGACGAAAGAAGACGCGCTTGCCATCGACGTCCTCGAGCACACGTCCGAGCGGTATCACTTCAACGTCACCCGATGCCGCTATGCCGAGATGTACCGCGCGCTCGGCATTCCTGAACTCGGCGCACTCCTGTCCTGCAATCGTGACGCGGCGCTCATCGAGGGCTACCATCCAGGCGTTCAGCTCACCCGGTCCACGACACTCATGCAGGGCGGGAGTTGCTGCGATTTCCGGTACGAGTTAATCCAGGGTTCACCGTCCACAAATGTGCCCGGCGTCAAATCCTGACAGGCGCGGCAATCGGCCGCGCGTCGGGAGGCGCCATGGGCAGCCTGAAAGGTCTGATCAAGTCGCTGGTGATCGTCGTTCTGGGCGGATCCGCGGTGGTGGCCGCGCATCGCTATGAAGCGCGCCCGATTCCGCCGCTGGTGATGCAGAGTGCGGTGACGCGCGGCGATATCGTGCAGACGATCTCCGCCACTGGCACCCTCGCGGCCGACCGTACCGTGTCGGTCGGCGCGCAGGTGTCGGGCACCGTGAAGAAGCTGTACGTCGACTACAACGCCATCGTCCATGTGGGTGAGCATCTGGCCGACATCGACTCGGCGCCGGCGCGGCAACAGCTGGAGTCGGCGAAAGCGTCGTTGCTGCAAGCGCAGACATCACTGCAACAAGATCAGGCGCGGCTCGCGCAGGACAGCCTCGAGCGGCAGCGCATCGTCACCCTGTTCAAGGACGAGCAAGAGACGCAGGAAGACCGCGACGCGGCCGAGCTGACCGTGCAGTCGGATCGCGAAAAGATCAAGCAGGATGAGGCCGTGATCGCGGCCGCCAATGTGGCCGTCCAGCAGGCGCAGATCAACATCGACCACTGCACGATCGTGTCGCCGATCGATGGTGTGGTCGTAGCGCGCGATGTCGATGAAGGGCAGACGCTCGTCTCGGCGGTCATGGCGCCGACGATCTACGAGCTGGCCAGTGACCTCACGCGACTGCAGCTCATTGGCGCCACCGATGAGGCGGATGTACCCGGGATCCATGAGGGACAGGACGCGCGATTCACGGTGGACGCCTGGCCCGGCGCGACCTTTCACGGCACCGTGCGTCAGGTGCGTCTCAATCCGACCACCGTGAACAATGTCGTCACGTATCAGAGCGTCATCGACGTGATCAACACCGACCTGCGCTTGCGGCCGGGAATGACGACGCATTTCATGGTCGAGGCAGGCCGGTCGAGCGATGTCCTGCGCGTGCCGCTTGCGGCGTTGCGGTACACGCCGTCGGCCGTGGCCACGCTGGCATTTCCCGACACCGTCGTGCCGTCGACGCCGGTGAAGGCGCCGAACCTCGCGCCAGGGCAGAGCGCGGTGGTGTGGAAGGTCGACGGGCGCAAACTGACACCCGTCACGGTGACGATCGGTCGCGCCGACGGCACGCTCGTCGAGGTGCGCGGGGGCGCGCTCGTCGAGGGCGACACCGTGATCACCGGGATCGTCGCCGGCCGCAAATGATGCGCGGCTAATTCCAACATGCCGCGCGGAGCGCGCAGGGGGACTGGAGTAGGCTATGCGCCATGCCCACGTTGTTCGACCCGTTGCCGCTCCGCGGCGTGACGCTGCCGAACCGCATCATCGTGTCGCCGATGTGTCAGTACTCGTCGACCGATGGCTTCACCACCGACTGGCATCTCGTGCATCTGGGCAGCCGCGCGGTTGGTGGCGCCGGTCTGGTCTTGACGGAAGCCTGCGCGGTGACCGCCGACGGCCGCATCAGCCCGCATGACATCGGCCTCTATCGCGATGCGCACGTCGATCGTCTGCGCCGCATTGTCCGCTTTCTCCATGAGCAGGGCAGCGCTGCCGGTGTGCAGCTCGCGCACGCCGGCCGGAAGGCGAGCACCGGACGGCCGTGGGAGGGCGGCACGCGTGTGGATCCGGCCGATGGCGGATGGCCGGTCGTCGGGGCGACCGCCGCACCTTTCGCGCCGGGATATCCGGACCCGCGGGCGCTGACCACCACCGAGATCGATGCCGTGATCGCCGCCTTTCGTGCGGCCACCCATCGCGCGCTCGACGCCGACTTTGACGTGGTGGAAGTGCACGCGGCGCATGGCTACCTCCTCCATCAGTTCCTCTCGCCGCTCTCCAACACGCGCACGGACCACTACGGCGGGTCGTTCGAGAACCGTACGCGCATCGTGCGGGAAGTGGTGACCGCGGTGCGGCAGGAATGGCCGGCCGATCGGCCGGTGTTCGTCCGCATCTCGGCGACCGACTGGACGCCGGGTGGCTGGGACGTCGAGGCGTCAGTGGTGTTGGCCAAACAACTCGTGGCGCTCGGCGTCGACTTCATCGATTGCTCGACCGGCGGGAATGTGCCGAGTGCGGCTATTCCGGTTGGCCCGGGTTATCAGGTTCCGTTTGCCGCGCGCGTGCGTCGCGAAGCGCAGGTGGCCACCGGCACGGTCGGGATGATCACGACGCCGGTTCAGGCGGATGCCATCGTGCGGGGCGGTGATGCGGACGCGGTATTGCTGGCGCGCGAGATGCTGCGCGATCCGTACTGGCCCCTTCATGCGGCGGAGGCGCTCGGCGTGTCACTGTCGTGGCCGGCGCAGTATCTGCGGGCCGCGCCCCGCGGCGCCGCGGCCCGGCAGCCGCGGTCGTAAATCGGCCTGTCCTGCCGTGTCACACCCCCTGCGTAGTCTGGGGGCATGAACACGTTGCCTTCGAATGTCGTGCCGTTTCGCCGTCCGGCGTCGTCCGGGCAGGCGTCGTTGCCGTTTGGTCAGCCGCCGCGTCCGCGGCGTCCACTTGACGATCGCCGGATCGCGCACCGGCAGCGGATGTTGGAGTTCCTGCGCGGTCAGCGGCTCACGCCCGTCGTGATCCGGTCGGAGCGCACGAGTCAGTCGCTGTAGAGGTGATAGACCCAGAACACGGCGGGAATCAGCACGCCGATGGCGGTGAGCCACGCCCCGCGGCCGGTGATGCCGTGTTTGCCTTTCAGCACGAACAGGCCCGTGATCGCGAGCAGGATCAACGACACCGCGTAGAGGTCGGCAATCCATGTCCACGCGCCTTTGGGCGCGTTGAGGTGCAGGTCGTTGAACTCCTTCAGCACGGGGCGGGGCAGGTGCTGCTCGATCACGACTTTGCCGGTGGGCACGTCGATCGAGTAGGTCGTGTTGGGATAGAAGAGTCGTAAGGTCTCAGGATCCGGCCGGAAGACGTTGCGTGGGGCGTCTGTCAGGGCGAGTGCGGCGCGCGCTTCAGCCGCCAGACCGTCGCGGTCGGTGGCGGTGAGCGGGCTGATGGTGCGCGTTTCGCGGGTTTCCTTGTAGTTGGGGTTCCAGTCTGCGCGGTGATTCACCGCAAGACCGGAGACCCCGTAAACGATCGTCAGCGCGAAGGCGAGATAGCCGACATCCCGGTGGAGGATGACGTTCAGCCGGTGCCAGCGCACGGCCTTACTTTACTTCGGCGCCTTCGCCTGCGATCTGTACGCTGACCTTCGGCCCCTTGACGGACTTCGGGTCGAACGGCTTCTTCATTTCCTTCGCCATTTCCTGACCCTGCGCGATCTGCTCGGCCTCGCTGAGCGTCGTCACCGTGATGACGCCTTCCACGCGCGCCGACAGGCCCTTGGCCGACATCGGGAACACGATCACGCCGTCGTCGACCTTGAAGCGGATGGTCTGGAATTCCTTGTCGCTGCCAATGGCGATCCAGCAGCCCATTTCCTCGCAGACGTCCACGATCGGTCCTTCCACGAGCACACGCTTGTTCTTGAATTTCTCCGGCGTGGCGAAGATCTCGGACGTCCTGTTCGGGCACCCGGTGGCGGCCCTGCAGGGCATGCGTCTCGATGCGCTGATGCCGGACGAGCAAGTGCGCGTGTTGCTCGCGAGCGGCACGGGCCCCGTGCGTCACTTGCCGTGGACCGCGGTGAACATGACCGCGTGTCATGCCTCGGGCCGTGAAATCGCGGTTGAGGTGTCGCTGACGGAACACACCTTTGCCGGCGAGCGCTACATCACCGGCATCATCCGCGACGTGTCGGAACGGCTGCGGCTGTCGGCGCAGTTGCTGCAAGCGCAGAAGATGGAAGCGTTGGGGCGCCTCACCGGCGGCATCGCGCACGACTTCAACAACCTGCTCACCGCGATCAACGGCTACGCCGAGATTTCATTGCCGGAGCTGGATCCGCGCGATCCGGTGTACGCGCGCCTGCAGGACATCCGGCGCGCCGCCGAACGCGCGTCCGACCTCACGCGTAAGCTGCTGACGTTCAGCCGCAACCAGCCGATGCAGTTGCGCCGCTTCGATCTCAATCGGCTGCTCACCGATCTCACGCCGATGCTGAAGCGGCTCATCGGCGAAGACATCACCGTCATCACGGCGCCCGCGGCATCGTCGCTGGCGATCCACGCCGACCCGTCGCAGATCGATCAGGCCGTCATCAACCTGGCGGTGAATGCGCGCGATGCGATGCCGCACGGCGGGCGGCTCACTGTGACCACGGAGCTGGTGCTGCTCGATGAGATCGCGGCGGCGCGGCACACGCACGGGCGGGCCGGGCGCTTTGCGTGCCTTCGCGTGGCGGACACGGGCACCGGGATTCATCCGAAGGACCTGCCGCACATCTTCGAGCCGTTCTTCACCACGAAGGATGCGGAGCGCGGCACGGGGCTGGGGCTGGCCATCACGTACGGTGTCGTCCACCAGCATCACGGCTGGATCGAAGTGTCGAGTACCCAGGGCAAGGGCACAGTGTTCACGCTCTGGCTGCCGCTCGCGGATGGCGTTGACGAGACGAGCACGCAGCCGGTGGAGCGCGTGCTGCCGGGCGGCAGCGAGACGATCTTGCTCGTCGAAGACGAAGAGCCGGTGCGCCTCATTCTGTTCGAGGCGCTGTCGGGGGCCGGCTACACCGTGATCGAGGCCGCGTCCGGGCCTGAGGCCGTGGCCGCGTGGGAGGCGCACAGCGGTGCGATTCAACTCGCGCTGTGCGACGTGGTGTTGCCGCACGGCCTGTCGGGCTTCGACCTGGCCGTGCGGTTCAAGGCGGAGCAGCCGCAGCTGCGCGTGATCCTCATGAGCGGCTATCAGGAGCACTCGTCCGCGCCGCCGGGGGCGCTGTTCCTGGCGAAGCCGTTCTCGCTCGAGCATCTGCTGGGCACGGTCGCATGCTGCTCGACGCCACCGGCCCCGCGCGCGACTGAGTTACGCCGCCGCCGGCGCACGCGCCGGCACGACCCGCCGCACCACACGCACCACGAATCGCAGATAGGCGAGCGTGGCGCCGGTCGAGAAGATCCCGAGACCGGTCATCACCACCCCCAGCACGATGGCCAACCACGGTTCGATCGTGAGCGTGGCCCACGACGGCAACGAACCCGCCATCGCGGCGATGCCCGCGATGATCACGGCCACGCCCGAGAACGTGAAGGCGATGCCGATCGATCCGAGCGTGATCACGATGATGAGCGTGGGCAGGCTGCCGATGGCCAGAAGCCCGGCGATGCGCAGCCATCGGTCGGAGCGCGGCTGTGGCGGCGCGCTCGGGCGAGGACTGACCAGCAGTTCCAACTGGTAGGCGCGGGCGAGCGCGTCGACCGGGCCGAGCGATTCGAGCACCTGGTCGATCGTCCGGCCTGCGGTGAGGGCGTCGGCGATGTGCTGGCGCAGTTCCGCGATCACTTCGCCGCGTTCCGGGGCGGCGAGGTTCACGAGATGGCTCTCCAGCGTGTCGAGGTAGCGGTTCACGAGCGGCAGGTCGGCGGTGGTCATGCGGCGTCTCCTTGGCGCAGGCACTCGGCGACCGCATCGGTCATGGCCTGCCATTCTTTGGTCAGAGCGGTGAGGCGGCGGCGGCCGTCGGCCGTCAACCGGTAGTACTGGCGCGGCGGGCCGCTGGGCGACTCGCGCAGGAACGTCTCGAGCACACCGTCGGCCTTGAGCCGGCGGAGCAGGGGGTAGACCGTGTTCTCGCCGGCGGCGAGCGGCCCGAAGCGATCGAGCGTGGTCACGATCTCGTAGCCATAGCTCGGGTCGTCACGCAGCACCTGGAGGATGCAGAGCTCCAGCACGCCGCGTTTCAATTGGGAAGACCAGTCGGAGGTATCGAGTGGGGCCATGGGTGTCTCTAATGTGTGTCACACAGTAGCATGCTAGTGTGTAACGCACAATAGCGGTCCGAAGTTCCATCGTCCGGCGCGGGAGCGGAGGAGTTTGCTACGATGCGTGCATCATGTCCCTGTTGATGACGGTGCGGATCGCGCTCAAGGCCCTCGGACGCAACAAGCTGCGCACGACACTCACGATGCTCGGCATGATCATCGGAGTGGCCGCCGTGATCACGATGGTCGCGCTCGGCAACGGCGCGCAGGCCTCGATCGCCGATCAGATCAAGGGCGCCGGCACGAACACCGTCACGGTGTTTCCGGGCACGGTCAACACCGGCGGTGTGCAGACGGGTGCGGGCGGCAACAGCAAGCTCATGCCGTCCGATGCCGACAGCCTCCGCGACCTGCCGATCGTCGCGTATGTCGCGGAAGGCATTCAGACCCGTCAGCAGATGATCTACGGCAACCAGAACTGGTCGTCGACGGTCGTCGGCACGAACATCGACTTCGTGCAGGTCAAGACGTGGCCGATGAAGTCGGGCGCGTTCTTCAGCGATCAGGACGTCAAAGCCGCATCGAAGGTGGTCTGCCTCGGCACCAACGTGGCCGAGATGCTCTTCGGCGATGCCGACCCGGTGGGCGAGACGATCCGCATCAAGAATCAGCCGTTCAAGGTCATCGGCGTCATGGCCGAGAAGGGCTCCTCGTCGAGCGGCCAGAACCAGGACGACCAGGTGTTCGTGCCCTGGACGACGGTGACGAAGAAGCTCCAGCGCTCCGACAACCTCCAATACATCATCACGTCGACCGTCTCGGCCGACGACGTCAATGAGGCGCAGAAGCAGATCACGGCCGCGCTGCGCACGAACCACAAATTGACCGGCAACGATCCCGACGATTTCCGCGCGCAAACGCAGGAAGACATGCTCGCGATGCGCTCGGAGACGACACAGACGATGACGACGCTCCTCGCGAGCGTCGCGGCCGTGTCGCTCATGGTCGGCGGCATCGGGATCATGAACATCATGCTTGTGTCGGTCACCGAGCGCACACGCGAGATCGGTCTCAGGCTCGCCATCGGCGCGCGCAGTCGCGACGTGCTCTGGCAGTTTCTGGTGGAAGCGGTCGTGATCAGTCTGGTGGGGGGCACACTCGGAATCGCGCTCGGCTATGGGGCGGCGGAGTTCGTGAAGTGGTACCAGAACTGGCCGGCGCTCGTGCCGCCGAATGCGGTGGTGATGTCGGTCGGGTTCGCCGCGGCGGTCGGGATCGTGTTCGGATTCTGGCCCGCGACGAAGGCGGCGGCGCTCGATCCGATTGAGGCGCTCAGGTTTGAATAGGCTGAGCCTGACACGGTGCGAAAGTGCGAGGGTGCGAAGGTTCCGCAGTGCACGGTGCGAAAGAGAAAGTGCGAAAAGTGCGATAGTGCGAAGGGCACAGTGCGGGAGTGCGAAGGGCACAGTGCGAAAGTGCGAAAGTGCGATAGTGCGATAGTGCGATAGTGCGATAGTGCGGCACGGGTCGTGCAGTGTTCGGTCCTATGGCCGTTCGCGACTATCGAGATCTCCACGCATGGCAGATGGCACGTCAACTCGCGGATCGTATTGACGCCATTTGCCGTCAACCGCAGTTCCGCGATCATCGACGCAGCGTCGAACAGATCAGTGATTCCTCCCAATCCGTGTGCGCCAACATCGCCGAGGGATTCGGCCGATATGGGCATGCGGAATTCCTCCGCTTTCTCCGCATCGCCCACGGCTCCGCTCTGGAAACGCGCGAGCATCTCCATTCCTTCGAATCGCGCGGCTGGATCACGGACGACGAGGCCCAGGAACTGGGCACCCTCTGCGACCGGACGGTCGGGTCGATCGTGCCGTTGATGAAGTATCTGCGGAACTCCACGGCACGGAAGTAAAGGGATGCGGCACTGCCGACGGCAGTTGTCCGAAAAAGCAACGGGCCGCTAGAGGCGGCCCGTCGCACTATCGCACTATCTGCACTTTTGCACTTTTCGCACTTTTCGCACTTTCACTTCCGCACTGTCGCACTGTCTCTTTCGCACTGTGCACTGCGGAACGTTCGCACCGCCGCACTGTCGCACGGTGTCTCAGCGCGCAAGCACTGCCTTCCAGTACTCCCGATTCATCGTCGCAATATTCTTGAGCGAGATGCCCTTCGGGCAGACGGCTTCACATTCGCCTTCGTTGCTGCACGAGCCGAAGCCTTCAAGATCCATGCGCTCCACCATGTTCAGGACGCGCGTGGTGCGTTCGACCTGGCCCTGGGGGAGGAGCGCCATGTGCGTGATCTTCGCGGAGGTGAAGAGCGCGGCCGAGGCGTTCTTGCAGGCCGCGACGCAGGCGCCGCAGCCGATGCAGGCCGCCGAGTCCATCGCCGCTTCCGCCGTGTCGCGCGGGACGAGGATGCAGTTCGCGTCCTGCGCGCCGCCCGTGTTCACCGAGGTGTAGCCGCCGGCCTGGATGATGCGGTCGAACGCGGAGCGGTCGACGATGAGGTCGCGGAGGACCGGGAAGCCCTTCGCGCGCCACGGTTCGAGCGTCAGCGAGTCGCCGTCCTTGAACTTGCGCATGTGGAGCTGGCACACGGTCGTGTGCGGCTCCGGCCCATGCGGGATGCCGCTCACCATGAACCCGCACGTGCCGCAGATGCCTTCACGGCAGTCCGAGTCGAAGGCGATCGGCTCTTCGCCCTTGCGGATCAGTCCCTCGTTGACGACGTCGAGCATCTCGAGGAACGACATGTGCGGCGACACCTGGTCGGCCGTGTAGTCGACGAACGTGCCGGGCTTGTCGGGGCCGGCCTGACGCCACACCTTGAGATGAATCTTCATTTGTAGCTCCGCTGGCTCGGGTGGACTTCTTCGAAGACCAGTGGCTCCTTGTGAAGCGTCGGGGCTTTGCCGACGCCCTGGAATTCCCAGGCCGACACATGCGTGAAGTTGGCGTCGTCGCGCTGGGCTTCGCCGTCCGGCGTCTGGCTTTCCTCGCGGAAGTGGCCACCGCAGGATTCGGTGCGCGTGAGCGCGTCGAGCGCGAGCAACTCGGCGAACTCGAGATAGTCGGCCACGCGGCCGGCGTATTCGAGGTTCTTGTTGAGGTTGTTTTTGTCGCCCGGCACCGAGACGTTCTGCCAGAACTCCTCGCGGAGTTTCGGGATGATCTCGAGCGCCTTCTTCAGGCCGGCGTCGTTGCGTGCCATGCCGACTTCGTCCCACATCACGCGGCCGAGCTGGCGATGGAGTTCACGCGGCGACTTCGAGCCCTTCACCGCGAGGATCTTGTCGATGCGGCCCTGCACGTTCGCTTCGGCTTCCTTGAAGGCGTCGTGATCGGTCGTGGCCTTCTCGACCTTCGTGCCGGCGATGTAGTGGGCGAGCGTGTAGGGGATCACGAAGTAACCATCCGCGAGTCCCTGCATGAGCGCACTGGCGCCGAGTCGGTTCGCGCCGTGGTCCGAGAAGTTCGCCTCGCCGAGCACGTGCAGGCCCTGCACGTTGCTCATGAGGTTGTAGTCGACCCAGAGGCCGCCCATCGTGTAGTGGATGGCCGGATACATCCGCATCGGCGTCCTGTACGGGTCTTCGCCGGTGATCTTCTCGTACATCTCGAAGAGGTTGCCGTAGCGCGCCGCGACGGTGTCGTGGCCGAGCCGCTTGATCGACTCCGCGAAGTCGAGATACACGGCGAGGCCGCTGTCGCCGACGCCGCGGCCCTCGTCGCAGACCATCTTCGCGTTGCGCGACGCGACGTCACGCGGCACGAGGTTGCCGAAGCTCGGGTACTTGCGCTCGAGGTAGTAGTCGCGCTCCGACTCCGGGATCTGCTCGGGGCTGCGCTTGTCGCCCGGGTTCTTCGGGACCCACACGCGGCCGTCGTTGCGGAGGCTCTCCGACATGAGCGTGAGCTTCGACTGATCCTCGCCCGACACCGGGATGCAGGTCGGATGGATCTGCGTGAAGCACGGGTTGGCGAAGAGCGCGCCGCGCTTGTGGGCGCGCCACGCTGCCGTCACGTTCGAGTTCACGGCGTTGGTCGAGAGGTAGTAGGCCGTGCCGTAGCCGCCGGTCGCGAGGCAGACCGCGTCGGCGACGTAGCGTTCGAGCTGGCCGGTGACGAGGTTGCGGCAGATGATGCCGCGCGCCTGGCCGTTGACGATGACCAGATCGAGCATCTCGCGCTGCGGGAACTGCTTGACGCTGCCCTTGGCGACCTGCCGCTGCATCGACTGATAGGCGCCGAGGAGCAGCTGCTGGCCCGTCTGGCCGCGCGCGTAGAACGTGCGCGAGACCTGCGCGCCGCCGAACGAGCGGTTGTCGAGCTGGCCGCCGTACTCGCGCGCGAACGGCACGCCCTGCGCCACGCACTGGTCGATGATCTTCACGCTCGACTGCGCGAGCCGGAACACGTTCGCTTCGCGCGCGCGGTAGTCGCCGCCCTTGATCGTGTCGTAGAAGAGGCGATAGATGCTGTCGCCGTCGTTCTGGTAGTTCTTCGCGGCGTTGATGCCGCCCTGCGCGGCGATCGAGTGCGCGCGGCGCGGGCTGTCATGGATGCAGAAGCTCAGCACGTTGTAGCCGAGCTCGCCGAGCGACGAAGCCGCCGAGGCGCCGGCCAGACCCGTGCCGACGATGATCACCGTGTGCTTCCGGCGGTTGGCCGGGTTCACGAGCTTGCTGGCGAACTTGTGGTTATCCCATTTCTGGGCCAGCGGTCCCGAGGGGACTTTCGAGTCGAGTGTCATGGCGGTTATCTCAGCACCCCGAAGAAGACCAGCACGGGCAGCACGGCGAAGAGCCCGGCGATGACCACCGCGAGGACGAGACCCGCGCGCAGCACCGAGGCCGTCTTGCTCTCGGGAATGATCCCGAGCGACTGCATCGAGCTCGAGATGCCGTGGCGCAGATGCAGCCCGAGGAGCAGCATCGAGACCGCGTAGGCCCCGACCTTCACCGGGTGCTGGAAGACCTCGATGAACAGGCGATAGAGATCGCGCTGCTCAGGGAGGGCCGGGTTGGCGTAGTACGGGCCGTATTTGAACGTCTTGAGGTGGATGGCCACAAAGAGGAGCGTGGCCAGGCCCGTCCAGATCATCGTCGTGGATCCGACGCTTTTCCGGCTGGGGCCCCCGGCCCACTTCTTGGTGCCATAGCTCTCGGGTCTCGCCGCCCGATTGCCCAGATAGTTCCCGATGGCTTTGACCACATGCATCAGGAACAACGCCAGCAGGCCCAGTTCGGCGGGGATGATCAGCGGGTTGCTGATCAGCGCATGCGCATGTTCGTTGTAGGTGGCCGGCCCGAAGAACGCGAGCAGGTTGCCATACAAATGCACAATGAGGAAGCCGAAGAGGGACAGGCCGGTGAACGCGAGAACGATCTTGGTGCCGACGGATGAACTGAATATGCGCAATGCGCGCATCGCGTGACCTCTGGGCCGACATTGTAGCGCAGGCGCGCCAGACACGCGTCACGCTCTGATAGACTTTTCGGCGCGATGAAGATTCACGAGTACCAAGCCAAATCCATCCTTTCCGAATACGGCGTACCGGTTCCGCGGGGCAAGTCCGCGACCACGGCCGCTGAAGCGAAGGCGATCGCCCAGGAACTTGGCGGCGGCCTTTGTGTCGTCAAAGCCCAGATCCACGCCGGCGGCCGCGGCAAGGGCGGAGGCGTGAAGGTCGCCAAGAACGCAGACGAAGCGTTTGCGCTCGCCAACCAGATCCTGGGCATGACGCTCGTGACGCACCAGACGGGGCCCCAGGGCAAGCTCGTCCAGCGTCTCCTCATCGAAGAGGGCATGCAGATCGCCCGCGAGCTCTACTTCGGCATCGTCCTCGACCGCTCCACGCAGCGGCCGGTGGTGATGGTGAGCCCGGACGGCGGCATGGAGATCGAGAAGGTCGCGGCCGAGACGCCCGACCGGATCTTCAAGGCGTTTGCCGACCCGGCGATCGGCCTTCAGCCGTATCAGGCGCGCCAGCTCGCGTTCAGCCTCGGCCTCACCGGCGACCAGGTGGGCAAGGCCGTCAAGATGTTCCTCGCGCTCTACAAGGCGTTCATCGCCACCGACGCGTCGATGATCGAGATCAACCCGCTCATCGTGACGGGCGCCGGCGATCTGATCGCGCTCGACGCGAAGGTGACCTTCGACGACAACGCGCTCTACCGCCACCCGGCGTTCAAGGATCTGCGCGACCTCTCGGAAGAAGATCCGCTCGAGATCGACGCGTCGAAGTACTCCCTCAACTACATCAAGCTCGACGGGACGATCGGCTGCATGGTCAACGGCGCCGGCCTCGCGATGGCGACGATGGACATCATCAAGCTGGCGGGCGGCGAACCGGCCAACTTCCTCGACGTCGGCGGCGGCGCGAACGCGGAGCAGATCAAGAACGCGTTCCGCATCCTCATGAGCGACAAGGCCGTGAAGGCCGTGCTCATCAACATCTTCGGCGGCATCCTGCGCTGCGACGTGCTCGCGCAGGGCGTGATCGCCGCGGTGAAGGAACTGGGCGTGCCCGTGCCGATCGTCATCCGCATGGAAGGCACGAACGTCGAACTCGGCAAACAGATGCTCAAGGACAGCGGCCTAAACTTCACGACCGCCGACACGATGAGCGAAGCCGCGGCCTCGGTGGTCGCGCTGGGGAAGTAGGTCTCGAATGGCAGTCCTGATTGACAAGTCCACGCGGTTGATCGTGCAGGGCCTCACGGGCCGCGAAGGCACGTTCCACGCGAAGCAGGCGCAGGCCTACGGCACGAACGTCGTCGGCGGTGTGACGCCCGGCAAGGGCGGCACGACTCACGAAGGCTGGCCGGTGTTCAACACGGTGCACGACGCGGTGAAGGCGACCGGCGCGAACGCGTCGGTGATCTTCGTGCCGCCGCCCGGCGGCGCCGACGCGGTGATGGAGGCGGCCGACGCCGGTCTCGATCTCGCGGTGTGCATCACCGAAGGCATCCCGGTGCTCGACATGATGAAGGCGATGGCCTTCCTCAACAGCCGCGCGAAGAAGACGCGGCTGATCGGCCCGAACTGCCCCGGCCTCATCACCGCCGGGCAGGCGAAGGCCGGCATCATCCCGGGCCACATCTGCAAGCCGGGCCGGGTGGGCATCGTGTCGAAGTCGGGCACGCTCACTTATGAGGCGATTCATCAGCTGACGGGCAACGGCCTCGGCCAGACGACGTGCATCGGCATCGGCGGCGACCCGATGATCGGCACGACGTTCATCGACGCACTGCAGCTGTTCGCCGGGGATCCGGCAACGGAAGCGGTTGTGATGATCGGGGAAATCGGCGGCAGCGCGGAAGAAGAAGCCGCCGCCTGGATCAAGGCCCACTTCAAGAAGCCGGTGGTGAGCTTCATTGCCGGACAGACGGCCCCTCCGGGGCGCCGCATGGGCCACGCGGGCGCGATCATCTCGGGCGGTCAGGGCACGGCGGCCGAGAAGATGAAGGCCCTCACCGAGGCGGGCGTGACGGTCGTCAAGAGCCCGTCCGACATCGGCAAGGCCATCGCCGATCGGCTCGCGAAGCGCTAACCGCGATTCGCGCGAATTGAAGACACGGTAACAGTTCCCCGCAATCCCGCTCATGGCGAACTTTGGAGTTGATATACTTCAAAGGATTCGCCATGAGCGTCGTCAACGACTTCACCATCCAAGTAGCCACGGTTAACGGGTCGGGCAGTCAGACCGCCAACCTCGTTCTCCTTCGTTCAATCTTCCAGATGGGCGTGCCGGTGTCGGGGAAGAACCTCTTCCCGTCGAACATCGCAGGCCTGCCGACGTGGTTCACCATTCGGGCGAATCACCGCGGCTACATCGCGCGCAAGAAAGAGATCGACTTGCTCGTCGCGATGAATGCCGAGACGGCGCGCGAAGACGCCTTGGGCATGCGGCCCGGCACCACCGTCGTGTACGACGAGCCGCTCAAGCTCAACGCGCTGCGTGACGACGTGAACTTCTATCCGGTGCCGTTCGACAAGATCGTCGCGGAAGTCTGCCCCGACGCGAAGCTCCGGAAGCTCGTCAAGAACATGATTTATGACGGCGTGCTCTCGCACATCCTGTCGATCGACATCGACGAGATGGAGAAGGCGCTGAACAAGCAGCTCGGCAAGAAGCCGAAAGCGATGGCGCTGAACCTCGGCGCGCTCAAGGCCGGGCGCGACTGGGCGGCGGCCAACGTGCCGGCCTCCGACAAATACAAGGTCCAGCGGCTCGACAAGACGGCCGGCAAGATCCTCGTCGAAGGCAACGCGGCGTCGGCGATGGGCGCGATGTTCGGCGGCGTCACGGTCGTGGCGTGGTACCCGATCACCCCGTCGTCGTCGATGCCGGAGACGCTGATCGGCTATCTCCGCAAGTACCGCATGGACAAGGAGACCGGCAAGGCCACCTTCGCGGTGGTGCAGGCCGAAGACGAAATCGCGGCGATCGGCATGGTGATCGGCGCCGGCTGGGCGGGCGCGCGGTCGCTGACCTCGACGTCGGGTCCCGGCGTGTCGCTGATGTCGGAGTTCGCGGGTCTGTCGTACTACGCGGAAGTGCCGGCCGTGGTCGTCAACGTGCAGCGCGTGGGGCCGTCGACGGGCCTCCCGACGCGCACGGCGCAGGGCGACATCCTCTCGACGGCGGTCAACTCGCATGGCGACACCAAGCACCCGCTGCTCATTCCGGGCTCGGTGGAAGAGTGCTACGAGTTCACGATGGCCTCGCTCGAGCTGGCCGAGAAGCTCCAGACGATCGTCTACGTGATGAGCGATCTCGACCTCGGCATGAACACCTGGATGTCGGACACGTTCACGTATCCGACGAAGGGCATCGATCGCGGCAAGGTCCTCGACGAGGCGAAGGTGCGCGAGCTCGGTGCGAGCTGGGGCCGCTACAAGGACGTCGACGGCGACGGGATTCCGTGGCGCTCGCTGCCCGATACGGGCATGCCGGCGTACTTCACGCGCGGCTCAGGCCACAACGCGATGGCCGCGTACTCGGAGCGTCCGGACGACTACCAGAACAACCTCGATCGTCTGAACCGCAAGTTCGAATCGGCCAAGCACCTGGTGCCGGCGCCGGTCGTGCAGAACGAGGCGGGCGCGAAGATCGGCATCATCGCCTACGGCTCGAGCGACTTCGCGGTGCAGGAATCGCGCGATCAGCTGAAGGAAGAGCAGGGCATCACGACGTCCTACCTCCGCCTCCGCGCGTATCCGTTCACGAACGAGGTCCACGACTTCATCAAGCGCCACGACCGCATCTACATCGTCGAGCAGAACCGCGACGCGCAGATGCGCAGCCTGCTCCTGATCGATGGGGATCCGACGCAGGCCACGAAGCTCCAGAGCGTGCTGCACTACGACGGCATGCCGATTGACGCCCGTTCCATCACTGACGCCATTCTGCAGAAGGAAGGAAAGTAGCCATGAGCGACGCTCCGGCTCCAGTCAAGAAGACCAACCGCATCGGTCTGGAACTCGCGCAGTACCGCGGCGCGAAGACGACGCTCTGCGCAGGCTGCGGTCACAACGCGATCACCGAGCGCATCATCGACGCCTGCTACGAGATGGGCATCGACGCGAAGAAGGTCGTGAAGCTCTCGGGCATCGGTTGCTCGAGCAAGAGCCCGGCCTACTTCATGAACCAGGCGCACGGCTTCAACTCCGTGCACGGCCGCATGCCGTCGGTGGCGACGGGCGCGCTGCTCGCCAACAAGACGATGATGGCCATCGGCGTGAGCGGCGACGGCGACACAGGCGCAATCGGCGCCGGCCAGTTCATGCACACGATGCGCCGCAACATCCCGATCGTCTACATCGTCGAGGACAACGGCTGCTACGGCCTCACGAAGGGCCAGTTCTCGCCGACGGCGGATCAGGGCTCGAAGGCGAAGAACGGCGTGGTCAACGACCTGCCGCCGCTCGACCTGTGCGCCCTGGCCATCGAACTCGGCGCGACGTTCGTCGCCCGCTCGTTCTCCGGCGACAAGAAGCAGCTGCTCGCGATCCTCAAGGCGGCGATGTCCCACAAGGGCACGTGCCTGATCGACGTCATCTCGCCGTGCGTCACGTTCAACGACCACGAGGGCTCGACGAAGAGCTACGCCTACGTGAAGGACCACGACGAAGTGCTCGGCGAAGTGACGTTCATTCCGTACTTCGAAGACATCAACGTCGAATACGAGGCCGGCTCGACGACCGAAGTGAAGATGCACGACGGCTCGCAGCTCCTGCTCCGCAAGATCGCGGAAGACTACAACCCGGCCGACAAGATGGCCGCGATCAAGCTCCTGCACGACACGGCGATGCGCGGTGAGTTCGCGACCGGCGTGTTCTACGTGGCGCCCGACGCGGAAGACTTCATGACGTCGCTCAACACGGTCGACACCCCGCTCGCGTTCCTCCCGACCGAGGTCACGCGGCCGCCGAAGGCCGTGCTCGACCAGCTCATGGAGGCCCTGAAGTAACACCGGGCCACCTCGCAGGGACCAGAAACCGGGCCCGGCGGTGTGCGGACGTTCCGCACCGGCCGGGCCCGTCTCGTTTCGTGGGGAACCCGGGTTTTCCGATAGAATTGCGGGGATATGTCCATCGAAAGAACCTTCGCTATCGTCAAGCCGGACGCCGTGAAAGCGGGCAAGGCCGGTCAGATCCTCGCGCGCATCGAAGCTGCCGGGTTCACCATCCGCGGCATGCGCCTCCAGCACCTGAGCCAGAAGGAAGCCGAGGGCTTCTACGCGGTGCATAAGGAGCGCCCGTTCTTCGGCGAGCTCACCGCGTTCATGTCGTCGGGCCCCTGCGTGCTCCTGTGCCTCGAGGCCGAGGGCGCGATCAAGAAGTGGCGCGACACCATGGGCCCGACCGATCCGGCCAAGGCCGAACCGGGCACGCTGCGCCGCGATTTCGGCACGTCGATCGGCAACAATGCCACGCACGGCTCGGATGCCCCGGAGACGGCGGCGTTCGAACTTGGCTACTTCTTCCGCGGCATGGAACTGTAAGGACCACTCGGAGCAGAGGGCAAAGGGATGGCGATCAAGTCTGACAAGTGGATCCGGCAGATGTCGCGCGACCACGGCATGATCGAGCCGTTCGTCGACGAGCAGGTCCGGGCCGGCGTCGTCTCCTTTGGCCTCTCCTCGTACGGGTACGACATCCGCGTCGCCGACGAGTTCAAGGTGTTCACCAACATCAACAACCTGGTGATCGACCCGAAGAACTTCGACCCGAACTGCTTCGTCGACATGAAGACGGATGTCTGCATCGTGCCGCCGAACTCGTTCGCGCTGGCGCGCACGATCGAGTACTTCCGGATTCCCCGCGACGTGCTGACGGTGTGTCTCGGCAAGAGCACCTACGCGCGCTGCGGGATCATCGTGAACGTGACGCCGTTCGAGCCGGAATGGGAAGGGCACGTCACGATCGAGATCTCGAACACGACGCCTCTCCCGGCGAAGATCTACGCGAACGAGGGCATCGCCCAGGTGCTGTTCTTCCAGAGCGACGAGCCCTGCGAGCGGTCCTACAAAGATAAGAAGGGCAAGTACCAGGCCCAGCGCGGCGTGACCCTGCCCCGAATCTGACCGAGCCGGCCGCCCCGGCCGCTCGTCGGCCGGGGTCGGGCTTATGGCCCGACAACTGCGACCGGTGCTCGTAACTCGTGTACACTCTCGACGTTCTCTGCCTCCCCAAAAGGCACATTAGAGAGAGGGCGTTCGATGAGTCTGTCCTTTGCTTCACATCGCAAGTTGAGTCTCGGTCTGCTGGCGGCGGCGTTGGTTGCGGCCGTGCTGCCGGCTCGTACGCTGGGCGCGCGCGCTCAGGAACCACGTTTCCTTGAAGAAGAAGAGCAGGGCCGCGGCGGTGGCGGCGGGCCTGTGTCGGTGGCTCCGCCGGAGCCGCTGAAGTTCCGTTACATGGGACCGGCCCCCGCCGGTCGTATCGCGGCCGTCGTCGGCGTGCCCGGCGATGCCAAGACGTACTACCTCGGCAGCGCCTCTGGCGGTGTGTGGAAGACCACCGACAGCGGCACGACGTTCAAGCCGGTGTTCGATGATCAGCCGGTGCAGGCGATTGGCTCGCTCGCCATTGCCGACAGCGATCCGAATCAGGTGTGGGCCGGCACGGGCGAGTCGTGGATCATCCGCTACTCGGACGTGATGGGCGACGGTGTCTACAAGAGCACTGATGCGGGCGCGACGTGGAAGAACATGGGCCTGAAGGAAACGGGCCGCATCGCGCGCGTGCTCATCCATCCGACGAACCCGAATGTCGTGTATGTGTGCGCGGTGGGCCGCGCCACGGGGCCGCAGCAGGAACGCGGCGTCTTCAAGACGACCGACGGCGGCAATACGTGGAAGCAGACGCTGTTCGTGAACCCGGACACGGGCTGCTCGGGCCTCACGCTCGATCCGAAGAACCCGAACCACATGATGGCCGCGACGTGGCAGCTCGAGCAGCACACGTGGGGCCAGTTCTCGGGCACCAAGCCCGGCAGCGGCATTTACAACTCGACCGACGGCGGCGACACGTGGAAGAAGGTCACCGACCCGGGTCTGCCGCACGATCCGATCGGCAAGATCGACATCGCGATCGCGCCGTCCAACGGCCAGCGCGTGTATGCGTTGATCCAGACGAAGGATCAGGGCTCGATGTGGCGGTCGGATGACGGCGGCGCGACCTGGAAGGTCACGAGCTGGGATCGCTCGCTCACCGGCCGCGCGGGGTACTACATCCGCATCGCCGTGAATCCGTTCAACGCCGACGACGTGCTCGTGTCGAGCAGCAGCCACCATCGCTCGACGGACGGCGGCAAGAACTTCAGCGGCAACGGCGGCCTCGCCAATCAGGGCAACATCTCGTGCGGCGACTGCCACGACATCTGGATGGATTCGAAGATCGAAGGCCGCTACGCGCTGACCGATGACGGCGGCGCGTCGCTCGCGCACGGGAAGGGCGCGACGCCGGCGACGACGAGCGTGCGTTTGCCGAACGGGCAGATGTACCACATCGCCACCGACAACCGCGTGCCGTACTGGATCTACTCGAACCGCCAGGACGACGGCACGATGCGCGGGCCGATGACGGTGTCGGAGGAGACCGCCAACGGCGTGCTGCCGGCCGGCAGCAAGATGCAGGAGATGGGCGCCAACCCGGCGCTCGCGGCGGCCGCGGGACGTGGCGGTCGCGCGGGTGGTGGCGGAGGCGGCGGTGGCCGCGGCGGTGGTCCGCAGCTCGCGTGGCAGCCGAACATCGGCGGCTGCGAGTCGGGCTTCACGATTCCGGATCCGAAGGACTGGAACATCGTGTGGGCGACCTGCTACGGCAACAAGGTCACGCGGTGGGACGCGCGCACGAACACGGCGCACTCGATCGAGCCGTGGCTGATCACGCTCGACTCGGCGCCGAACGACGCGAAGTACCGCTGCCACTGGACGTCGCCGATCGCGGTCGACCCGTTCGACGGCAAGGTCTACTACGGCTGCCAGATGATCCTCGCCACGGCCAACAACGGCACCACGTGGACGGAGTTCAGCCCCGACCTCTCGACGAAGGATCCGAAGTACGTCGTGTCGAACGGCGGTCTCGTCGGTGACAACCTCGGCCAGTACGACGGCGAAGTGGTGTGGTCGATTGCACCGTCCAACATTCAGCGCGGCCTCCTCTGGGCCGGCACGAACGACGGCAAGCTGTGGCTGACCAAGACGGCGAACCTGCCGAAGGCCACGTGGGTCGACGTGACCAAGAACGTGACGGGGCTGCCCGAGTGGAGCACGATCGCGCAGATCGCGCCGTCGGCGTTCGATCCGGGCACGGCCTACATCGCGGTGACCAAGCACCTCATGGACGACCGCAAGCCGTATCTGTTCAAGACGACGGACTTCGGCGCGACGTGGAAGAACATCACGGGCAACATGCCGACGGGCCACAACCTCGACTACACGCTGTCGATCGCGGAGAACCCGAACAAGAAGGGCATGCTCTTCGCCGGCACGGGCCACGGCTTCTTCTACTCGATGAACGATGGGCAGACGTGGACGCAGTTCAAGGACGGTCTCCCGGCCGCTCCGGTCGGCTGGATCACGGTGCAGAAGAACTTCCATGACGTCGCGATCTCGACCTACGGTCGCGGCCTCTACATCCTGCCGAACATCACGGCGCTCGAGCAGACCGGGCAGACGCAGTTCCCGACGAACGTGAACAAGCTCTACGAGCCGGCGCCGGTCTTCCGTCAGGCGCGTAGCGTGTTCACGCAGGCGGGCCGCCCGCACTTCACCTTCTCGGTGGCCAAGGACCAGCCGGCGCCGCTGAAGATGGAGATCCTCGACGCCACGGGCACGGTGATCCGCACGATGATGATCAGCGCGCGCGCGGGCCTCAACGGCGCCAACTGGGATCTGCGCTACGAAGCGCCGCTCCAGGTCGCGTTGAAGACGACGCCGCCGGACAACCCGCACATCTGGGAAGAGCCGCGCTTCCAGGGCCAGGACACGCGCCGCATCACGCACTGGGGCATCACGGCCACCACGGGCGTGCCGATGGCCGCGCCGGGCAAGTATCAGGTGCGTCTCACGATCGACGGCCAGGCGTACACGCAGCCGTTCGAAGTGGTGAAGGATCCGGAGATCGTCGCCTCGCAGGCGGATCTGCAGGCGTCGACGAAGCTCCAGATTCGTCTGCGCGACAACATCAACAAGACGTCCGAGATGGTCAACCAGCTCGAACTCTGGCGGAAGCAGATCGAAGACCAGAAGAAGGCCAAGGCGAGCGATGCCGCGGCGGTGAAGGCACTGAGCGATCTCGACAAACAGATGTGGGACGTCGAGATGCAGCTGGTCAGCCGGTCCGAGATCCACTCCGACGACAAGTACTTCCCGGAGGCCTACAAGGTCTACATGAACCTGATCTGGCTGAGTGGTGCTGTTGGCCAGGGCGCGAGCGACGAAGCGGGCGGCGTGGACTGGAAGCCGACCGACGTCCAGTATCAGGTGACCACGATGATCGAAGGCCAGATCGCGAAGGCCAAGGCGGACATGGACAAGATCAAGGCCGCGCTGCCGGGCTGGAACACTGCGAATGCTGGGAAGGGCATCGCGATCAAGTAAACAAACGCTTGCAAGTCGGAAGGCAGACGCAGCAAGTGGGAAGTTGAAGTGGGAAGTGCAAAGTCAGAAGTACTGCGAAGGGGGCGGCCGCACAGGTCGCCCCCTTCGCGCGTTTGCGGCTAGCTGAGCCAGGCGATGAGCGGGGCGAGCGTGAAGGGGCTGAGCAGGGTCGAGACGAAGACCGCGCTCGTGACGAGATCCGCGTCGAGGTCGTATTCGATGGCGAGGATCGTCGTGTTGACGGCGACCGGCATCGACGACAGGAGCACCGCGGCCTGACGCGCGGGGCCGGCGACGTGGAAGAGCTTGGCCAGCCACACCGCGAGGAGCGGCGTGATGAAGAGCGACGCAGCCACCGCGACGAGCACCGGGCCGAGCCGCTTCGGGCGCGACGCCCGTTCGAGCTGCATCCCCAGAATCAGGATCATCGTCGGCAAGGCCGCGTCGCGGAGCAGGCTGATCGGGCGCATCACACCCGAGGGGATCGTGACGCCGGTGGCCATGACGACGAGCGCCGCGGCTGCGCCGTAGACGATGGGGATCTTGAGCACGCCGCGGAGGGCCGGGCCGAGGGGCTGGCGGCCGGCGGCGG
>CAYFLU010000030.1:8630-23633 GCA_964343975.1 uncultured Solibacteraceae bacterium | reverse complement strand
GACGGCGCGCACATCTGCGCCGTGGGCGCCTGCCGGCCGGATCAGCGCGAGATGCCGACGACGCTCGTCGCTCGCGCGCGGGTGATCGTGGATTCGCGCGCGGCGGCCCTGAAGGAAGCTGGTGACCTCCTCCTGCCGATCGGCGAGGGCGCCTTCACCGCCGATCACATCGCCGGCGAGCTCGGTGATGTCGTCAGTGGCCGTGTGACCGGCCGCGCCTCAACCGCGCAGGTGACGCTGTTCAAATCGCTCGGCATGGCCGTCGAGGACGTCGTCGCGGCGTCGCTCGCGGTGGCACGGGCACGCACGTTGGGACTCGGACGGGAGATCACGCTATGAACCGCCTCCGCGCCGCATGGCTTCGCACGTTTGCGGCGGTCGCTGTCGCACTACTGGTGTTGTCGAGTGCGCTCGAGGCGCAGCGCAAGCCCGCGGCCCCGCCCCCACCGCTCGGGCCGCTGTATCCGCCGCTGCTGATGCAGTCGTTCGACGACACGTACAACCTCGATTTCGAGGAGGCCCGCGCCAAGGCCAAGGAATACATCGCCAAGGAACCGCAGGACCCGGGCGGGTACCGGGCACTCGCCACCGTGGCGTGGCTGAAGATCCTCTTCTCGCGCGGCGGCACGTACATCGATCACTACCTCGGCAAGGTTACGAAGACGCAGTTCAACGTGCCGAAGCCGGCGCCGGAGCTCGATACCGAGTTCATCGCGAACGTCGACAAGGCCGTCGCGCTCAGCGAGGCCAAGGTCAAGGCGCATCCGAAGGACGCGCGGGCGCAGTTCGACCTCGGCGCCTCCTGGGCCATGCGCGCGGCCTACGCGGGCTCGGTGCAGGGCTCGGTCACGGCCGCGTTCTCCGCATCGCGCAATGCGTTCAACGCGCACGAAGAAGCGCTCGATCTCGACAGCCGCTACGTGGAAGCCAACTTCATCGTGGGCATGTATCGCTACGCGGTGTCGACCTTCGCGCTCCCGGCCCGGCTCGTGGCCTACATGGCGGGCTTCGGCGGCGGCAAGGACCGCGGCATCGCCATGATCGAGGCGGCGTCCAAGAGCGGCGCCGAACAGGCCGACGCGCTCTTCGCGCTGGCCATCATCTACAGCCGCGAAGGCCGCCACTGGGACGCGGTCGAGCGCTTGCGTGAACTGCAGCGACGCCACCCGCGCAACCGGCTGCTCGTGCTCGAAGAAGGCGCCGCGCTGATTCGCGCCGGGCGCCCCGACACAGCCGACGCCGTCCTCACAGCGGGCCTCGCGACGCTCGAGAAGGACCCGCGCGAGCGCCTGGTCGGGGAACTCGCGTACTGGCACTACAAGCGCGGACTCGCGCGCCTGCATTGGAATCACCGCGCCGAGGCCGGCGAAGACTTCGAGAAGTCGCTCGCCAACAACCCGGTAGGCTGGGTCCGCGGCCGTGCCCACGTCGCGCGCGGACAGCTGAACGATCTGTACGGCAAACGCGCCGAGGCGATGAACGACTACCGGCTCGGCGCCGACCTCTGCTCGCGGAACAACGACCCGTTCTGCGTGGCGGACGCCAGCCGCTTCACACAGCGGGCGTTCGCGCTAAAGTAGCGCCGACGGCAGACACCGCCGAGGCACCGCATGGCTCAGAAGCGCAACTGGCTCGTCATCATCCTCGCCGTGATCGGCGGGCTCGTGCTGCTGTTCTTCATCGCGATCGGCGCCCTCGTCTATGGCGTGACCCGCCACATCAAGACGCAGCCCGCCACCGCCACGAGCGCGGTGAAGACGTTCGACGATCAGCGCGCGCAATTTCAGGGACAATCGGCCCTCTTCACGCTCGACGACCTCGACCACCCGGAGAACGTGCACAAGCGCGTGCAAGCCATCCCGGCCGGCAACACCCCGGCGTCCGAGTTGTGTGTGCTGGTGTGGTCGCCAGACAGTCAGAAGACCGTGAACGTCTCCCTGCCGTTCTGGCTCTTGAAGATGGGCCGGCGGAAGATCAACATCCAGAGCGACGAAGACTTCGAATTCGAGAAGTTCAATGTCGACGTCGATCAGCTCGAGCGCATCGGACCGCACTTCATCGCGGACTTGCAAAAGCCCGGCGGCGAGCGCGTCCTGATCTGGACGAAATAACCCTACAACCCGAAGAACGCACGCATCTTCTGCAGCAGCGACGATGACGTCTCCGTCGCCGACTCGGCGGCGGAGGCGCGCGCGGCGTCCAACTCGCGCTGGCGCGTGGCCGCGACCGACGCCAGATCCGCCAGCGTCGCCGGGTGCTGCTGGATCCACGCGCGGAAGCTGGCGCCGCTGATCTCGACCAGCACACAATCGGCCGCGGCGCGCACGGTCGCGGAGCGCGGCGCGCCCGTCAACAGCGACATCTCACCGAAGTAGCCGCCGGCCTCCGTGGTGGCCACGCGGTCGCCATTCGGCAACTGCACATCAACCGTGCCGGACTCCACGAGGAACATCGACGTCGCCGCCTCGCCGTGCCGGACGATGTACTCACCGGCCGCGTAGCGCTGCGTGCGTGACGTGCGCGCCAACGCGGCGCGCGCGTCGGCCGGCAGCACCGCCAGCACCGGCACGCCGTCGATCAACCGCGACACACGGGTGGGCACCGACGACGTCTGGTCCTCGACGGTGCGCGAGATCTGCACCTGCATCGGATACGGAATCTCGATACCGCGACGCGCGAACTCGTAGTAGATGAAGGTGCGCACTTCATCGCGCGCGCGCTCGTCCTGCGCGAAGTCATTGATCCAGAACCGCACACGGAATGTCAGTGCGGATCCGCCGAAATCCGCGAGCACCACATCGGGCGCCGGCGACGGCAGCACGCGCGTGGCGTTGGCCAGCGCGGCCAGAATCGCCGCCTTGGTCTCGTTCGGCGGCGTATCGTAGCTCGCGCCCACCTCCAGGGTGATCCGCGTCGGCACCTCGGGTTGTGAGTAGTTGTTGATCGCCTCTTTTGCGACGATGTTGTTCGGCACGACCACGAGGTTGCCGGCCTTGGTGCGCAGCTTCGTCGCGCGCCACGTGATCTCGGTGACGAGGCCTTCAAAACTGCCCACCGTGATCCAGTGCCCCACACTGAAGGGCCGGTCGATCTGGATCGCCAATCCGGCGAAGGCATTGCCGAGCGTGTCTTGCGCGGCAAAGCCGATCACCGCGGCGCCGACCGCCGATGTCATCGCCAACTGCTCGTGAAACCAACCGACCGACACCACGCTGAAGAGCGCAAGGACGATGGAATCCTGCAGGATCGACGGCAGGCGGTCCGGCACCCCCTGCCGGAACCAGGGGTTGAGCAAACTCACGGCGCCACTGATGAGCGCCAGCGCGAGCAGTAGTCGTTCAACGGACTCGCGCTGGTGGTCGAACTGCTGAATGCCCGGGATGAACTGCCCGGCGGCGTGGAGCCCCACATATACGAGGGTGGTCCACAGCGTGAACCGCAGGCGGCGCTTGATGACGTCGTTGCGAACCACGCCGAGCAGCGCCAGGATCACCGCGACGATTACTGCCGCGGCGAGGAAGTGCGTGAGGTCGCTCATCACCATCAACCGACGATGCCGTTCTTGAAGGTGGTGATCTCCGCCGGCGTGAGCACCGTTCGGATGATCGCCGGATTGGCGCCGCCCTTGGCATCACGATCCGGCACGCCGCCGCGCGCGCCGGCCGACGCGACGGTCGTCGTGCTCTTCTTCTCGCCGCCGAGCGCCGTCAGTTTGCCGAGACCGAACTTGCCGCTGTCGGCTTTGGTGTCGGTGGACTTGGCGTCTTTCGAGTCTTTCGACGCCTTGGCGTCCTTCGTGTCTTTCTTGCCTTCGGCGATGCCGGCCGCGCCGTCCGTGACCTGCGCGATCTCGGTGAGCGCCACGGGCTTGTAGGCGATCGCCCCCTTGTAGCGCGCCGCCACCAGCGCCTTGGCCGAGAGCTTGTCGCGCGTGATCTGGCGGCCGAGGTCGTCGATGCGCTCTGTGGTCGCGGGGTGCGAGGCGAACAAGCCGTTGCGTTCGTCGTGATTCTTGTTGCGCGCATCGAGGCGCGCGAGAAACGCGCCGAGCCCCGACGGGGCGTAGCCCACGCCATTGGCCAGCGCGACGCCCTTGGCATCCGCATCGCGCTCGTCGTTGCGGTCGTACACACCCTGGAAGAGGTTGTCGTAGGCCGCGTCCACGAAGGCGCTGACGATCTGCGACCGCGTGGCGTTGGCGCCGAGCTCGGCGGCCAGCTTCTCGCCGTTGTTCTTCTTGATCGAGTTGATCGTGTGCTTCTCGGTGACGTGCGAGATCTCGTGCCCCAGCACGCCGGCCAGCTCCGCTTCGTTCTCGATGAGCGCGAGCGCGCCGCGCGTGATGTGCACGTACCCACCCGGCGCGGCGTAGGCATTCACGCCGTCGGTGTCGAGCACGACGAATGTCCACGGCAGCGACGGCCGGCTGCTGGCCTGCGCCAGCACCGTGCCGACGAGCGACACGTACTTGTGCACGGCCTTGTCCTGCACCACGCCGTAGCGCTGACGCAGCTTCTCGCTGATGTCCTTGCCGAGCTGCTGCTCTTCGGCGTCGGTGAAGATCAGCGAGTCGATCGCCGCCTTCACTTTCTTCGCCTGGTCGAGCCCCTGTTCGGCCTTCTTCGCCAGCGATCCCAACTGCCCGAGCTGGGCGTGCGCGGGACGCGCGCACAGACACACGGTCAACGCGACGACGGCGACAACGGTTTGGCGCATGGCCTTCAACTCCTCACTTCGAAGATCGCGACCGGCTGGCTCCGGCCCTTCACGGTGACATCACCGAGCGGCCGCACGTCTTCGACCCGGCTCAGCTGCCGCCGGGTCGCATCGCTGATGATGATACGCGTCCCGAACTCCTTGTTGAGCGATTCGAGCCGCGACGCCAGATTCACCGCATCGCCGATCACGGTGTAGCTCATGATCGTGTCCGCGCCGATGTTGCCGGCGATCATCTCGCCGGAGTTCACGCCGATGCCGATCTCGAGCGTCGGACGGCCCTCGCGGCGCCATCGTGCGTTCAACTGCGCGAGCTCCGCCACCATCGCACGCGCCGTGTCGACGGCATGATCCGCATGCGCCGGATCCGGCACCGGCGCACCGAACAATCCCATCACCATGTCGCCGACGAACTTGTCGAGCGTGCCCTGATGCGTATGGAGCACGCGCACCATCGCCGTGAAGTACTCGTTCAACTGCGCGACGACCGCTTCCGGCGCCGCATGCTCCGATGCGGCCGTGAAGCCGCGGATGTCCGAGAACAACACCGACATCTCACGGCGTGTGCCGCCCAGCACGGCCAGCGACGGATCGCGCTGGAGCTGCTCGACGACGGACCGCGAGACGTAGCGGCCGAACAACTGCGTGATGCGCCGCTTCTCACGGCCCTCGACGAAGTACTGCCAGGCGGTGCCGGCGAACGCAGACATCGCCACGATGCCGAACGGCACCGCCACCGGCATCCACCACCCGCGTGCGAACACGGCGGTCGCCGTCGTCGCCATCATCACCGCCAAGGCCAGCGCCGTCGCCACCGCCGCCCACACGGGCAGGAACAGCGCGGCCAGCCCCGTGCCCACACCGGCGAGCACGGCCACGACGACATCGACGGCCGCAGCACTGGGACGAGTCGCGCGGCCCGACAGGATCTGGTCAGCCAGCACCGCGTGGAGGAAGACGCCGGGTGTGCTGCCCGACTCCGTGAATGGCGTGACGACCACGTCGTGCAATCCGGCCGCGCCCACGCCGACAAACACGACCTTGTCCTTGAACACCGACGGATCGATGACGGGCGTCTCGCCCGCCGACGCCTTCTCTTCCGACAACAGCACGTCGAAGGCGGACTCGGTGCGGTAGAGCCGGCGCGCTGTGTCGCGCGCATCCGGAAGGTACGCGCCCGTGTATCGCAGCAACACACGGCCGTCGTCGACCACAGGCAGCGTCGTGCGGCCGATCGACAGGGCGGCCGCGGTGCGCGTCACATCCCGACCGCCCACACCGAGCGCGACGAGCGCGGCAGCGGTGCCGAGCGAGGGCACCGCATGCGGTCCGACGCCGAGAAACGGCACGAACCGGCGCGCGGTGCCGCGGTCGCGTTCATCTTGAATGTAGGCGTTGTGACCGATCGCGGCGGCCGCCGACGCGAGCGCCGGCAATGGCAGGCGCAGAGACGGCCACGCGGGCGACGCGTCCGGATGCCACACGCGGCCCGGCAGCGACGCGGGCACGAGCGACGCGGCATCCGCGCCAGACTGCAGACCTTCGTACGTGGCATCCGCGAGCAGCACGACGTTGCCGGCGCGTGTGAGGGACGCGGCGAACGCCGCGTCCGACTCCGCACCCGACATCTGCCGGTCGCCGACCGGGAAACGGGCGCGCGTGTCGGCGTCGAGAAAGAGCACGTCGTACGCAATCACGCGCGCGCCCGCACGATGCAGGTAGTCGATGAGCCCCGCATGCACGACGCGCGGCCACGGCCAGCGCCCGAACACAGGCTCGAGCGCGCGAATCGACGAGTCGTTGATTTCGACGATGACGATGTCGCGACGGGCGTCGGCGGGATGGGCCGTGGCGCGCACGCGCGCGTCGTAGGTGAGGTTCTCGAGAGCGGTGCCCGTCGCGGTGCGCCCGAGCACGAACCAGACGAGCGCCGCGGCCACGCCCATGGCCACGCCGATCAGTGCGCGGCGAGCGGTCACCCGCTCACTCCGGCACTGTGTGATGGATCAGGATGAGGTTGGTAGCGATACGGGGATTCGAACCCCGGTTCTGTGGTTGAGAACCACATGTCCTAACCCCTAGACGATATCGCCCCGAAGGTCGGTCGGAAGTCTCAATGTTAACATGAGAATTCGCCGACTGTGAATATGCGCGCCCCTGTTTACGCTCTCCTGTGTGCCCTGGTCCTGACGACCGCGGCGTGCAGTGGCGCAGCGCCGGCGGCCACGCCCGCCACGGCGGTCCCCACGGGCAAGCGCGTCGATCCGGCCACCGCCGGATCGATCAGCGGAAACGTCACGTTCAAAGGGGCGACGCCGGCCCCGGTCTGGCTCCCGGTCAATTCGGATCAGGCCTGCCTGCAGGTGCTCGGCACCCGCGTGAAGAGCGACGCGCTCCTCGTGGGTCCGAACGGCGGTGTGGCCAACGCGTTCGTGTACATCAAGAGCGCATTCACCGACTACGTCTTCGAGACGCCCACGCGTCCGGTCACGCTCGATCAACGTGGGTGCCACTACACCCCCCGCGTGTTCGGCGTGATGGTGGGCCAGTCCATCGACATCCTCAACAGCGATCCGACGCTGCACAACGTGCACGCGCAGCCCACGGTGAACGGCGAATTCAACAAGGGCCAGCCCGTGCAGGGCAGCCACATGACGCAGGTCTTCACGGCGCCGGAAGTGATGGTGCACCTGAAGTGCGACGTGCATCCCTGGATGTCGTCCTTTGTCGGCGTCGTGGCGCATCCGTTCTTTGCCGTGTCGGCCGCCGACGGCAGCTTCACCATCCCGGGCGTGCCGCCGGGTGAGTACGAACTCACCGTGTGGCACGAAACGCTCGGCACGCAATCCGTGCCGGTGACGATCACCGACCGCGGCACGGCCACCGCGCATTTCACGCTGGCAACGAAATGAACGACCTGCTCGTGCTCACGAAAGTCCGTCTGAACTCGCTCGTCGTGTTCACGACGGCCGGCGGCTACTACATGGGCGCGACGGGCCCGATTCATCCGCTCGCGATGGCCAACGCCTGCATCGGCACGGCACTCGTCGCCAGCGGCGCCGCCGCGCTCAATCAGATTCACGAGCGCGAACTCGACGGCCTGATGCAGCGCACGCAGAACCGCCCGATGGTGCAAGGCCGCATGAGCCTCGGCACCGCGAACCTCTGGGCGTACGGCTTGTCCGCTCTCGGCACGCTGATGCTCGGCCTTGGCGCCAACTGGCAGGCCGCCGCGATCGCCGTCGCCACGCTCCTGCTCTACGTCTGGGTCTACACGCCGATGAAGACCCGCACGTCGCTCGCCACCGTGGTCGGCGCCGTCCCCGGCGCGCTGCCGCCGATGATCGGCTTTGCCGCCGCGCACGGCTCCGCGCCCTTCGCGTCGTGGTCGCTCTTCGCGATCATGTTCTTCTGGCAGCTTCCGCACTTCCTGGCGATCGCGTGGATGTACCGCGACGACTACGCGCGCGCGAAGATGCCGATGCTGCCGGTAATCGATGCCGACGGCATCATGACCGGCCGCCAGTCGGTGATGTACTCCGCGGCGCTCGTGCCGGTGAGCGTGCTGCCGATGTTCTTCGGCTTGTCGACGCTCGCCTACGGCGTCGGCGCGATGATGCTCGGCATCTTCCTCACCATCGTCGCCATGATCTTCGCGCTGAAGCGCAGCCGTGACAACGCGCGCATGCTGTTTCTGTCGTCCATCACGTATCTGCCGCTGCTGCTGATCCTGATGGCCGTGACCCGACGCTGATGCTGCACATCGCCGACCTGCCCGCCCTGAACGCCACGCTGAACGGCTGCGCGGCGATCCTGCTCGTGATCGCCTGGATCCTGATCAAGAACGGCCAGGTGACGTGGCACAAGCGGACGATGCTCGCGGCGTTCGCAACGTCGGCCGCCTTCCTCACGTCGTACCTGATCTACCACGCGAATGCCGGCTCGAAGCCCTACGCCGGCACCGGATTCATGCGCACGGTCTATTTCGCCGTGCTGATCCCGCACGTGATCCTGGCCGCCGTCATTCTGCCGCTGCAGTTCATCACGCTCGCGCGCGGCCTCAAGATGGACAGGACCCGCCACCGCAAGATCGCACGCATCACGCTGCCGCTGTGGTTGTACGTCTCGGTGACCGGCGTGATCGTGTACTTGATGCTGTACTAGCCCTGAGAGAACTCCGGCTGCGGGCCGGGGTCGGCCGCGAGCAGCGGCGTGCCTTCGATCGCGAACGTGCGCGGACACCGCACGCGCACGGCGGCAGGCTCCATCACCACATGAAAATGACGGCCGGCGCCGAGATCCTCGCCGTCGCCGTAGGCCATGACGTCGGTCTCGAACTGCAGCCGCGTTTCGCTCGCGCGTGACCACACGAGCTCGCCGTGCGTGAGCGGCCGATTCATCGACAACGCAAGAAGCGTGCGCGTCAGCCGCACACGGCCGCCGGCCAGCGTCGCCATCTCGAACAACCCGTCGTCGATCAACGATCCGGACGGCAATCGCAGGTTGCCGCCGAGGCGCGGCATGTTCACGACGAACACGCCGGCCACCGGATCGCCGCCGCGCGTGGCGATGACTTGCGCCGCCGCGAGCCGGTACGAGAGCGAGCCAAGCCATGGGAAGCGCGATTTCATGCGATTGGCTGCGGCCGCCGATTCCGCGATCGCGCAGAAGATGCCCGACGTGAACACGCGCCGGCCGTTGAAGCGGATCATGTCGACATCGCGGAACGTGCCGCTCAGCATCGACTCGGCCGCCTTCTCCGGCGCGGCGGGAATGCCGAGATGAAACGCGAGGTCGTTGCCCGTGCCGACCGGCAGAATGCCGAGGTGTGTGTTGACGGTGCGCAGGCCGTTCACGACCCGATGCACCGTGCCGTCACCGCCCGCCGCCACGACAAGCGAGGCCCCCGCCTCCTCCGCATCACGCGCCGCGGCCGTCGTCCCCTCGGGCGACGTGGCCGTCACCACGTCCACTCGACCCAGCGCCGAGAGAATACGCGTCACAGGCTCGCGCCACGCGGGCTGGTGATACCCGGCAGTGGGATTCGCGATGACGACGACGGACATGGAGAAAAATTGGAAGTAAGAAGCCGTACGTCAGAAGTCTACGTGAGAAGTGGCAAGGGGGAAGGCACGACGCCGCCCCCCTAATACAGGAGGTACTTGGCGCGGAGCAGGCGCCATCTGGCTTCAGCTGCCGCCCACGCGGATGCGATCGCGCCGGGGTCGTCAGACTTCAGCTTGGTCACTTCGGCCGCCGAGCCGATGAGCCGCACGTTCGTGTCGGGCAGGAACTTGTCGGGCGCCATCTTGATGAGGGCCGACGCCAGTTCCGCGCCGAGCCGCACCGGGCGCACGGCCGTGCGGTCGGTGACGACGATGAAGACGCCTTCACATTTTTCGTTGGGGAACTTCGCGGCGGTCGGCGTGAACGTCACCGGATAAAAGCGAAGGCCGGGCAGGTACCGGGCGTTCAACGCGTCTGACAGTTCCTGCCCGCGAATCCACGGCGCGCCGATCTGCTCGAACGGCGTGTCGGTGCCGCGGCCCACCGACACATTCGCGTACTCGATCGAACCGACGCCGGGATAGAGCGTCGCCTCGTAGAGGTTGCGCATGTTCGGCGACGGGTTGATCCAGGTGAGCCCCGTCTCGTCGAACCACATGTCGCGACGCCAGTTCTTCATCGCGATCACGGTGAGGTCCGCGCCCATTTTCTTCTCGGCGTTGAAGAGCTTCGCGAGCTCACCGAGCGTCATGCCGTGACGCGTGGGCATGCCGGCGAAGTAGCCGACGAACGACGTCGATGCGGCGTCGAGACCCGGCCCTTCGATGGCCACGCCGCCGATCGGATTCGGCCGGTCGAGCACGATCACCTTCTTCTTCGCTTTCGCGCACTCCTCCATCACGTACGCGAGCGTCGTCGGATACGTGTAGAAGCGCGCGCCGATGTCCTGGAGGTCGATCACCATCGCGTCGATGTCGGCGAGCATGGCGGCCGTCGGCCGCTGGGTGTCGCCGTACAGCGAATGGATCGGCAGCCCGGTCACGTCGTCTTTCGACGAGGGCACGTTCGCATCGAGGATGCCGCGGATGCCGTGCTCGGGGCTGAAGAGCGAGACGAGCTTCACGTCGGGCGCTTTGAAGAGCAGGTCGATCGTGGTGGCGCCGTTCTTCGCGCGGCCGGTGTGGTTCGTCACGAGGCCGATGCGCAGGCCCTTGAGCGGTGCGAAGTTGGCGGCGGCGAGCACGTCGAGGCCGGTTTGCACGGGCAGGGACGCGGGTGTGGCGAGCGTCGGCGTCTGCGAATCGAACGGCAGGCGGTTCCACTCGAGTTCGGCCATCGAGGACGGCGGCACATCGGTCAGCGATGAGCCGGCAATCGTGGCGATGCGCGCGCGAATGGGCGTGGCGTCGCCTTTGCCGTCGGGATGCACGCGATTCGACAGGAAGATCACGAACGTCTTCGTCGCCGGATCGAGCCACAGCGACGTGCCCGTGAATCCGGTGTGGCCGTAGGAGCCGAGCGGCAGCAGTTCGCCGCGATTGGCCGAATAGGACGAGTCCATGTCCCAGCCGAGGCCGCGCACGTTCGGTTCGTTGGCCGGCGTCGCCGGTGACGTCATGCGGGCCACCGTGAGCGGCGACAGCACGCGGGCGCCGCCGGGCAGCGCGCCGCCGTTCAGCAGCATGCGGCAGAAGAGCGTGAGGTCGTCGGCCGTGCTGAAGAGGCCGGCGTGGCCCGCGACGCCGCCCATGCGGCGCGCCGTGGGATCGTGGACGACGCCGCGCAGCATGCCGGTTTCGGCGCCCACGCACGTGCCGCCTGCGCCGCCCACGCCGCACGCCTCGGTCGGCGCGATGCGCGCGCGCAACGACGACGGCGGGAGGTACATCGTGTCTTTCATGCCGAGCTTCTTGAAGATGCGGTCTTGCACGAACTGCGCGAACGGCTGCTTGGCCACGCGCTGCACGATCTCGGCGAGCAGGAAGTAGTTGATGTCGCTGTAGACGAACTTCACGCCCGGCGCCTGGGTGAGCACTTCCTCGCAGGCGAGGGCAATGGCGGCGTCGTTGCCCTTCCACGGATCACCGAGGTCGAGGTCGGGACGCAGACCGCTCGTGTGCGTCATGAGGTGACGCACCGTGACGCGGCTCTTACCGTACTTCGCGAAATCGGGAATGAACTGCGCCACCGGATCCGTGAGGCGTACTTTTCCGTCCTCCACGAGCGCCATCACGGCGGTCGTGGTCGCCACCACTTTCGTGAGCGACGCGAGGTCGAACACGGTGTCGAGCGTCATGGCTTCTTTGGCCGGCACGAGCGCGCGATCGCCGTACGCCTTGCGGAACACGACCTTGTCGTTGTGGCCGATGACGACCACGGCGCCGGGGATCTGCTTTTGCGCGATGGCGTCGGCCACCGCGCCGTCGATGAGCGACAGCCGGGAGGCCGGCGCGGCCTGTTGCGCGAGGGGCGCGGTGACGGCAGCGCCAACGAGGAGAGCGGCAAGCAGCAGGCGAATGCGCATGGCGGCTGAATTATACTGAGCCACAGTCCTTTCCATGGCGCGTTCCCGTCGCCCTCAACCCGCAGCATCGTCGCGCAAACCCACGCCACCGCCCTCGCGTGGTGTCGGGATCAACACGCGTCTCATCGGCCTCGTGCTGCTCGTGGCGTCGTTTGCCGGCGCGTGGTGGTTGTGGAAACCGGCGGCGCCGGGCCCGGTGATCCTGATCTCGATCGACACGCTCCGCGCGGATCATCTGGCCGCCTACGGCTACACAAAGGGCCGCACGCCGAACATCGATGCGCTCGCCAAAGACGCGGTGGTGTTCGACCGCGCGTATGCGCATGCGCCACAGACACTGCCGTCGCATACATCGATGCTCACCGGGCAGCTGCCGTTCGAGCACGGCGTGCGCGACAACATCGGCTTCACGGTGAAGGCCGATGCCGTCACCCTGCCGGCGCTGTTCAAGCGCGCAGGCTACGGCGCGGGTGGCTTCGTGTCGGCGTATGTGTTGCGCGCGGAGACCGGCATCGGCCGCGGCTTCGACGTGTACAACGCGGAGTTGCCGGCCGGCGCGCTCGACCGGCCGATCGCGCAGGTGCAGCGCTCGGGCGCCGAGACGGTGGCCGCGGCGATCCGCTGGCTCGACTCGCACGTGGATCCGAAAGTGTTCCTGTTCCTGCACATGTACGAGCCGCACATGCCGTACGAACCGCCGGCGCGCTTCAAGGACCTCGCGCCGTACGACGGCGAAATCGCGGCCGCCGATGAGGCCGTGGGCGCGCTCGTCGCGGATCTCCGCCGGCGCGACTGGTACGACAGCGCGACGATCGCGCTCGTCGCGGATCACGGCGAAGGCCTCGGCGATCACGGTGAGGAAGAGCACGGGCTGTTTCTCTACGAGCCGACGATCCACGTGCCGTTCATGATCAAGCTGCCCAAGCAGACGTCGGCCGGCACGCGCGTCGCCACGCCGGTGCAGCACATCGACCTGCTGCCGACGTTCGCGGATCTGGCGGGCTTCAAGGCGCCGTCGGGCCTGCGCGGCCGCGATCTCGTGCCGGTAATGAAGGGCAAGGCCCTCACCGCGCAAGGCATCTACTCGGAAGCCATGATGAGCCGCTACCACTTCGGGTGGAGCGAGCTCACGTCGCTCACCGATGAGCGCTACAAGTTCATCCTCGCGCCGAAGCCGGAACTGTACGACCTCGACCGCGACCGCGCCGAAATGACGAACGAAGCCGGCACGCGCGGCCAGGTGGCGCAGGCGATGCGCACGGGTCTCGAAGGCCTGATCGCCGGCCGCGGCATCGACGCGCCGGGCTCGGTGACCGACGAAGACCGCCAGCGCCTCGCCGCGCTCGGCTACATCGGCTCCTCGAGCGTCACGGCCGCCACGCCGGGTTCGTCACTCCCGGATCCGAAGGACCGCGCCGAGGTGTACCGCGAGTTCACGCTCGCCGCCCACGCGATCGGCAATCTGCAATTTGTTGAAGCCGCCGAGCGCTTGAAGAAGGTCACGACGACCGACCCGGGCATGACCGACGCGTGGAACCAGTACGCGCAAGTGTTGAATCGCCTCGGTAAAGACACCGAGGCGCTCGACGCGTATCGCCAGCTGCTCACGCGCACGCCGGGCGCAGCTTCGGCACTGCTTGACGCGGCGACGATCTACCTCAAGCTCAATCGCCTCGCCGACGCGCGTCAGCACGCCGAGCTCGCCGTGAAGGGCGAACCGGTCACCGCGCATCAGCTGCTCGCGAAGATCGCGCTCGCCGACCGCAACACCGAGCTCGCGCTGAAGGAAGCGACGCTCGCCGAGCAGGCCGACCCGACGCTCCCCTACCCCGACTTCATCCACGGCGTGATCCTGCACGACCGCGCCAAGCAGGACCCGTCGAAGTTCGCGGAAGCGCTGCCGTACTTCCAGCGCGCGGCCGAGAAGATCCAGACGCGCACGGTGCAGGTGAACGATCTCTACTACTACTTCGGCGACTGCCTCGCACAGGTCGGCCGGCTCGAAGAAGCCGAGCAGGCCTTCCGCAAGGAGATCGCACTCTTCCCGCACCTCGTGAAGGCGCGACAGGGCCTCGCGATGCTCTACGAAGCCTCGGGCCGCAGCGCCGACGCCGAGCGCACGGTGGCCGCCATGCTCGCCGCCGCACCGACGCCCTCGACGTACCGCGACGCCGCCGAACTCTGGCGCATCCTCGGCCACCCCGATCGCTCCGCCGCCGTATCCGCCGCCGCGCGCGCGAAATTCGGAGGCCAGTGACCGCGAAACGCGCCGCACCCGCGCCCGACACACGCCGAGGTCTCGGCCTCCGCCAGATCGTCGCCGCCCTCGTGGTCGTCGCCGCGATCAGCGCCGGCGCCCTGTGGTATTTCCGCACACACAGCGGCTTCACCGTGCCCGTGAGCAGCGACGAGAACGTGTTGCTCGTGACGATCGACACGCTCCGCGCGGATGCGCTCTCGTCCTACGGCGGCCAGGCGAAGACCCCGAACCTCGACCGGCTCGCCAGCCACGGCGCGCGCTTCACCAACGCACACGCCTCGGCCGTCGTCACGCTCGTGTCGCATACGTCGATCCTGAGCGGCCTCTATCCGTACCAGACCGGCGTGCGCGACAACGCCGGCTTCCGCGTGAAGCCCGGCACCGCCACGCTCGCCACGCGCCTGCAGACGCAGGGGTTTGCGACCGGCGCCTTCATCGGCGCTTTTCCGCTGACGAAACGGTTCGGCCTCACGCCGGGCTTCGATCGCTACGACGA
>CAYFLU010000030.1:0-8530 GCA_964343975.1 uncultured Solibacteraceae bacterium | reverse complement strand
CTCGGCCCGCTCTTCGACCGGCTCGCCACGCTGCCGCGACGCACGCTCGTGATCGTCACCGCCGATCACGGCGAAGGCCTCGGCGAGCACGGCGAGATGACGCACGGGATGTTCGCCTACGAGAGCACCCTGAAAGTGCCGCTCATCGTGGCCGACATCCAGCCGGGCCGCACCGATCCGCCGGCCGGCCGCGTGATCACCTCCGCCGTCCGCCACATCGACATCGTCCCCACCGTGCTCGACGCGTTGGGCCTCGCCGCGGATGCGGCATTGCCCGGCGCCTCGCTGCGCGGCGTGATCAGCAGCACAGGCGGTGCGGATCGTCCGTCGTACTTCGAAGCGATGACGGGCTTCCTCGCGCGCGGATGGGCGCCGCTCCGCGGGGTGCTCAGCACGGGCCAGAAGTTCATCGATCTGCCGGTGCCGGAGCTCTACACGCTGGCCGACGACCCGGGCGAGCAACGCAACCTCGCCACGGTCGCGCCGGATCGCGTGAGCGCGCTCACCAACGTGCTGACGACGTTCGATCGCAATCTGCCCGGGCAGGCCGCGCGTGAGTCGTCGCAGGTCAGCGACCAGCTGCGCTCGCTCGGCTACACCTCCGGTGGCGCCAAGCCCGCCAAGACGCAGTTCACCGACGCCGACGATCCCAAGCGTCTGATCGACATCGATCGCGAACTGCACGACGCGAATCAGCTCTTCTCGAGCGGCCGTATTCCCGACGCCGTGCAGGCCTTCCAGCGCATCATCGCGAAGCGGCCCGAGCTCGCCGACGCGTATCGCTATCTCGCCTACGTGTACTGGCAGGTTGGCCGTCCCGCCGAAGCGATCGCCACGCTCGAAAAAGCCCTCGCCACCGGCATCGCCGACGATGACATCCGCATTCGTCTGGGTACGTTCCTGGCCGAATCGGGTAACCCGGCGAAGGGCATCGCGCTCCTCGCGGCGTCGCCGGCCGACGATGTGGAAGCGCAGACGGCGTTGGGGATTGCGTACGGGCAGGCGGGCAAAGACGCCGACGCGCTGGCGGCCTTCGATCGCGCGCTCGCGGTGGACGGCACGAACGGCATCGCCCTGCAAAACATCGGCACGATCTGGTTGCGGCAGAACAAGATCGCGGACGCGGAAGTGGCCGTGCGCAAAGCGCTCGACGCGGATCCGGCGCTGGCCAATGCCTACACGACGCTCGGCGTGATTCTGCAGCGCAAGGGCCAGATGGACGCCGCCATCGAGAGCTGGCGGCGCGCCGTCGAGATCGACGGCACGGAATTCTACGCGCTCTACAACGTCACGCTGGCGCTCGCGCAACGCGGCGCCGTGAACGACGCGCGCGCCTACGGCGAGCGCTTTCTGGCCACCGCGCCGCCGGCCTTCTTCGGCGCGGAACTGGCCGCCGTGAAACGCCTCCTCGGCCGCTGAGCGCGGTGGTAGTCTGGCGGCCAGACGCCATGACTGCGCGCATGCTCGTTCCTGCTCTCGGCCTCGTCGTGGCCGGGCTCCACTCTCTCCCCCTGCTGGCGCAAACGCCCACGCAGGCGACTCCCGTGTTCACCACCGCCGTCGAAATGGCGCGTCTCGACGTGCGCATCACCGACAGCAAGGGGCAACCGCTCGCCGATCTGCGACCTGATGAAGTGCAGGTGCTCGAAGGCGGCGTGCCCCGCCCCGTGGTGCTGCTCCAACGCGTGACGGAAGCCGGCCGCTCGTACGTCGAGGCGGCGCAGCGCACGGTCGCCTCAGAGATCTCGACCAATCAGGGCGCGCCGCGCGGGCAGCTGTACGTGCTGCTCTTCGACCAGGAACACATCACGGCCGGCGCCGAGCAGAAAGTGCGGCTCGCCGCGGAACGTTTCATCAAGGAGAAGGTGCAACCACAGGATCGCATCGCGGTGTTCGGTCTGCCGACGCCGGGGCCCGCGCTCACGTTCACCAACAACACGCGCACCGCCATCGAACAGCTGCAACACGTGCGCGGCGGTCTCACGCGCCTGCAGACCCAGACCGTCGGCGAGATCACGGTGCACGAAGCCTACGAGATCCTCCGCGGCAACGAGGCGGTGCTCACGCGCTTCTTGCTGCCGAGTGACGAGAACACGAGCTCGCGCGCATCGGCGATTGCCGACCTCGCCAAGAAGGCGGGCACGTCACAGGACGAACAGCGCCGCACCCTGCAACAGGCCGCGCAGGACATCGTCACGCGCGCCGACGGCGATGCGCGGCGATTCCTGACGATGGCGACGGAGGTGTTTCGGAACTTCCGGAACGTCGACGGACGGAAGACGGTCGTGCTGTTCAGCGAGGGCTTCTTCCCCGATCACGTCTCAACCGAAGTGCAGACGCTGGCCGCGGCGGCGGCTGACACCTACAGCGTGATCTACGCGTTCGACCTCAACGCGCGGACCGAGACACCGCAGGCCGAGAGCACCGCCAGCGACACGATGAACGAGATCCTCAGCCGCACGCAGTCGCTCAGCAGCATCGCGGCGGAAACGGGCGGCGCGCTCGTCGCCGACGCGCTCACGCGGCTCGACAGCGCGATGGGCTCGCTCGGCACGCCCAACCTCGACTACTACATCGTCGGCTTCGAGTCGTCGACGGCGGCGCGGGAGAACCGCAACGGCTATCAGAAGGTCGACGTGAAGGTCACGCGGCCGGGCGCGCGCGTGGAGACGCGCACGGGCTACACCGCGGGGCCGGACGCGCGATCGGCGAACGCGTATGACAGCCTGCGGCGGATCACGATCGACAACGCGCTCGCCGCACCCTACGGTCATCAGGGTCTGCGCGTGGAATACACGACGTATCAGAGTCATGGGCCGAACCCGAACGTCGAGCGCGTGGTGCTGAGTCTCGACGCGGAACTGCCGGTGGCCGAGGGCGAAGCGGTGCCGCAGAAGGCCGACGTGGTGTTCGTCGTGCGTGACGCCCGCACCGGGCGCGTGGCCGCGAGCGGTTCCGACCAGATTCCGTTGCCGCGACGCGTGGTGCCTGGACGGACGAGCGGCATCGGGCACTGGCGGGTGCAGTTTCAGGTCGCGCCGGGCGAGTACATCATGCGCACGATCGTGCGCGAACCGGGTGGCCTGCTCGGAAGCGCCGACCGGCAGTTCACGGTCCGCGCGATGGGCGGCCTCGACGTGGCGCCGAGCGATCTGATTCTCGGCAAGCCCACGCCGGCGTTGCCGGTGCGCGCGACGGCGTATACGGCCGAGCCGCTACCTGCAACGGTGCGCGTGTACGCACGATCGGCGACGCAGCTGGCGGCGCTGACCGGACGCGTGGAGCTGATGCCCGTCGACGGCACGACGCCCGTGCTTGGCGTGAATGGCGTGCTCACCGACACCCATGATCTGGATGGGCAGTCGTATCGCGATGTGGTGTTCGAGCTGCCGATCACCAACGTGGCCGCCGGCGACTACGTCGCGAAGGCCGAGATTCGCGCCGGCGGAGAGCACGTCGCCGAGTTGCGCCGGCAGATCACGGTGATTCTCGGCGCCAATCCCACGCCGTCTGCGCCGGTCGTCGAGGCGGTGGTGCCGTCCGCGGCGGCCGACAGTGAGCTCGCCAGCGGTCTCTTGAAGGCCGCGGCCTCATCCACCGATCCGGCCGTCCTTCAGGCCGCGACGGGCGTCTCACATCTCAAGGCCGGCCGCTACAGCGACGCCGTGGCCTCGCTCTCGGCCGCCTTCGACGCGGGCAAGAACACCTCGGCGCCGGTCGCCTTCATGCTCGGCTGGGCCCAGCGCGGCGCCGGCAACCTCGTGGACGCGGTCTCGGCCTTCCGCAACGCCACGGTGCTGGATGCCACGATGATTCCTGCGCATTTGGCGTTGGCGACGACGTATCTTGAGTTGGGGCAGACGGCGCTGGCAGTCCAGGCACTCGAGGCCGGATTGGCACGTCAGCCGAATGCCATTGAGTTGTCGAGATTGCTGGAGACGATCAAGAAATGATGCACCTCCTGTTTGCCGCCCTGTTGCTCGTCGGTCAGACCCCGGTCGCGCCGATCAGTGCCAAAGACGTCAAGGTCACGCCGAAGCCCGTGGCCGAGTTCGAGATGAGCAAGCTGCGCGGGGTGATCCGCCGGCTCTCGTGGAATGCCGACGCCACGCTGCTGTATCTGCAGACGGCCGAACTTCGCAACGACGCGCTGCCGAAGGAGTTGTTCCACTACACGCTCGATCCGAAGTCGGGCGACTTGAAGAAGCTCGACGCGGAGCCGGCGTGGTCGGTGGACTACTCGCAGTGGAAGCTCGGGCAGTCGGCGCCGGGTGAGCCCACGTTGAAGATCGAAGTCGCGTCGGAAACGCGGCGGAACGCGGCGACGTCGCTGCCGATGGCCGGTGAGATGGCGCGCGGTGGCGGTGTGGATCCGACGGGTGGTGCGTCCGCCGAATCGGTCATGGCCGCCGCCCAACAGTCGCAGAGCGGCACGGCGAATCTCATGCGCCTCAAGGGGCAGATCGTCGGCGAGTGGCTCAATCAGCCGATCGTGCCCGGCCAGTCGTTCGGCTGGGGACCGCTCGGCACCGCGGCGATTGCCTATGCGGAGCCCAACAACCGCCAGCTCGTGATCATGGACAAGAGCGGCGAGCGCAAGAAGATCTCCGACACCAAGGGCGTATATGCGCCGGCCTTCACCGCGGATGCGACGAAGCTCGCGTGGATCGAGGTGCGTGGCAAGAAGGCCACGCTCGTCATCGGTGACGTCAGCAAGTAGACGCACGGCGGCCGCGGCCGCGTTGGTGCTGGCGCTCGGTACCACGCCGCATGCGCAACAGGCGCCGCCGGCCTTTCGGTCGTCGGCGACCGTGATCGCCGTCGATGCGGCCGTGATCGACAAGAACGGCGCACCGGTCACCGACCTCACGGCGGCCGATTTCCAGATCATCGAAGACGGCCGCGCGCACGACGTGCAGACGATCTATCTCGTCTCCGCGGATCCGGCCTTCGTGCGCGCCGGCGCCGGAGCCGGCACCGCTGGCACCGCAGACGCGGCCGCGGCGTCAGCAGCCACAACACCGCCCGTGCGGCGCGAACTGCGCTCGCGCGTCGTCGTGTTCTATTTCGATCTCGCCCACTTGTCGGCTGACGGCTACAAGCGTTCCCGAAGCGCCGTCGAAGGTTTCCTGAAGGACGCCACCGGATCGGCGGACCTCGTCGGCGTACTCGCCGGCACGACGATGCTGAACAACAAGATCGATAGCGACAAGGCCGGGCTGCTCAAAGCCATGAACGGCATTAAGGGGCCGAACCTGTCGCGTTTCGGCGACATGCGCTCGTTCCCGCGCATCCTCGACGAAGCTGAGGCCACCGCCATTGCACGAGGAAACGAAGAGACGATCGTCCGAGCCACGCTGCGCGCGTGCGCCGAGCAGCCGGAAGAGTGCCAGGGCAAGGGCGGCAACGAGGTCGTGCGGAAACAGATTGAAGCCAAAGGCGGCGAAATCGCGTCGGAGGCGCTCCGCGATGCCCAAAGCACACTGGCCGCCGTGCAGACCTTGGCCAACGGCTTGGGCCGGCTCCCCGGCTCGAAGAACGTCATCGTGTTCTCGGACGGCTTCTTCACAGTTGAACTCGGCGACCGTCTCAAGGACATCGTCACGCTGGCGGCGCGAAACGGCGTGCGGTTCTCGACGATGGACACGCGCGGTCTTTCGCGTGACCCACGGACACAGAACTTCATGGCAGCACAACCCTTCGTCACGGCCGGCGACCTCTCGTCGGTGTCGAGCGACACGAGTGCCGACGTGCTCTCGAGTCTGGCGTGGGACACGGGCGGCGAGATGTTCATGAACCGCAACGACCTGCGGCCGTCGCTCGATCGCGTGATGCAGAGCGCGGGCACGTACTACGTGCTCGGATATGCGCCGACGCGGACGATGGACGGGAAGTACCACGAGGTCACGGTGAACGTGCTTCGGCCGGGTGTCACCGTGCGTGCGCGGCGCGGCTACATTGCCACCGCGCCGGCGGCCGCGGGCGCCGCCGCAGCGAGCACAGCCTCGGGGGCGAGTGGCGTGGCCACCGCACCGCCTCCGCCGGAGACGTCGTTGTCTGCCGGGAATGCCGCGGATGCCGCGCCGGCACCGACGCCGGCAGCACCGCGGTTCCGGCCGAATTCCGACAAGAACGTGGCCGAGCTCACGCGCGTGGCGCCGGCTGTGGGCGACGCCACGGCGGCCAAGGCGCTGGCAGATGCCGGCTGGGACGCCTATGCGCTCGGTGATCTCGTCGTCGCCCGCGAGAAACTCTCGGCAGCCGTCGCCACGGGGCAGGCGGCGCCGTGGGTGTCGTACGCGCTGGGCTTCGCGCAGTATGCGCTCGGGCAGTTCGACGCGGCGGCGCAGTCGTGGACGCGCGTACGCACCGCTGTGCCGCAGTTCATGCCGGTGTACTTCGATCTCGCGGACGCGTTCATCAGTCTCGGCCGCGGCACTGATGCGCTCGGCATCCTGCGCGACGCCGCAAAGCGATGGCCGACGGAACCGGAGCCGCAGAACGCACTCGGCACACAGCTCGTGCGGCGCGGCGCACTCGACGAAGCGATCGACATCTTCACGGCACTGACCACGGCGCGGCCGGCCGACAGCCTCGGCTTCTTCAATCTGGGCCGCGCGCATCAGCTGCGCTATCTCAAGCTGCAGCAGAACGCCGCGGCCGCCCGGATCCCCACCGCCGCCTCGATCGGCGACGACGACCGGCAGAAGGCCATCGCCGCGTTCCGGAAGTACCTCACGCTCGGCGGCCCGTTCGAGAAGGACGCAAAGGACGCGATCGCCACGTTGGATTGGAAGTGATGGAGCCCGGTCTTCAGACCCGGGGAACAGTCCACGCCAAAAAAGAAAACGGGCCGCGTCCGTGAGGACGCGGCCCGTTCGTGTGTACGGTGTGACCGGTCTTAGAACCCGATCCGCACGCCGATGCGGATGATGCGCGGGTTCATGATCTCGAGCACCTGACCCGCCGTCGCGAGACGGAGGTCGTACTGCTTGCCGAGCGCGGTCGCCAGGTTCAGCGCGTTGAAGATGTCGATGTCAAGGTTCGCCGTGACCTTGTCGATCTTCTGCTGCTTGCCGATGCGGATGTCGAACGAGTGCACCGACGGGAGCTTGAACCAGTCCGCGCCGCCGACCACGAGCACGCTCTTGTTCGCGCTGAGCACGTCACCCGTCGCCACGCGGCTGCGGAAGAACGGCTCCGAGTAGCCATCACGGAACAGGTAGTTCATGCCGAACGTGATCCCGAGCGGGAGTTCGTAGGCCGAGTTGAGGATGAACTGGTACTTCGGCAGCACCATGTAGATGGAGCTCTTGCCGCTGCCCGACGTCTGGCGCACGACGAGGCCGCCGTTGATGTTCGGGCTCGACGGGCTCGGCGTCGGATCGCCGTAGCTGACCGCCGTCGGGAAGTACTCACGGTGCGCGTTGGTCGAGAACGCCGCGCGCGCCATCCAGTTGTCGCTCATGCGCTTCGTGGCCGAGACCTCGAAGCCCTTGTACACCTGGTAGTAGTCCGGACGGGTCTGGTACGTGTGACCGTTGTCCGCCGGCACCGCCGACGGGTTGATCTTGTAGTAGGTCACGTTGTATGGACCCGCGATCGACCCCGTCGCCGAGATCGTGCCGGCCGCCGTGTACTTCGTGCCGTCGACGCCCGTGAGCGGGCTCCACACGAAGTTGGTGTACTTGCGGTAGGTCCACGACGCGCTCACCGAGATGTCGCGCGTGAGCTGCCGATCCGCACCGATGATGAATTCATCGGTCATCGGCGTCTTGTAGCTGCCGACCTTGTTCGGCGTCGTCTGCTGCTTCGGGTTCGTGAGGCTGAAGCCGAAGTAGCCCGCGTTGCCCGCGCCCGTCGTCAGGTTGCCCTGGAGTTCCGAGGCCTGAATGATCTTGTCGCGGTTCGTGTCGACGCCGTAGAAGTAGATGCCCGAGTACTGGATCGTGCCGAGCACCGACGAGGCGCCGGCCGACAGCTGCGACGCGAAGCGCGAGTAGCTCGCGCGCGCGATCGTGCGGCGGTCTTCGTCGATCGCGTACGTCACGCCGATGCGCGGCGTGATCGTGTTCCACTTGATCGCGTCCTTCTGGGCGATTTCCGTCAGCGCCGGCAGGAGGTTCGGCGCGATCGGGTTCGCGTTGACCGTCGACGGGAGCAGCGACGACGTCTGGTAGTCCCAGCGCGCGCCGATGTTCAGCGTGAAGCGGTCGTGCGTGAACGTGTCCGACGCGTAACCCGAGATGTACTTGCCTTCCGTCGCCGGGTTGTAATCGCGGTAGATGTAGCCGAGGTAGTTCGGGTAGCCGTTGGCATACATGATGCCGCCGCCCGGGAGACCCGAGAACGACGTCACCGTGGCCTTGCGGTACGAGAAGCCGAACTTGAACTCGTTGTTGCCCATGAAGTAGTTCGCATCGGCCGAGACCGTGTCCTGCGGACGGTCGGTCTTGTAGAAGTAGAACGTGTTGTGGAACACGCCGTTGTCGTCCGAGTAGGTCATCGTGTTCAGACCACCGCGCGGCGT
>CAYFLU010000029.1:0-23791 GCA_964343975.1 uncultured Solibacteraceae bacterium | reverse complement strand
CACGCGGAACGGCGGCGCGACCTTGTTCTTCACGATCTTCACGCGCGTCCGGCTGCCGACGACGGCTTCGCCGTCCTTGATCGCGCCGATGCGGCGAATGTCGACACGCACCGAGGAATAGAACTTGAGGGCTCGGCCGCCGGTCGTCGTCTCCGGATTGCCGAACATGACGCCGATCTTCTCGCGCAACTGGTTGATGAAGATGAGCGACGTCTTTGACTTGGCCACGACGCCCGTGAGCTTGCGCAGCGCCTGCGACATCAGCCGCGCCTGCAGGCCCATCTGGGCTTCACCCATTTCCCCTTCGATTTCCGCGCGCGGGACGAGCGCGGCCACCGAGTCGACGACCACGACGTCGACGCCGTTGGAGCGGATCAGCACCTCGGCAATTTCGAGCGCCTGTTCGCCGTTGTCGGGCTGCGACACGAGCAGGTTCTCGAGGTCCACGCCGAGTTTCTGCGCGTACTTCGCGTCGAGCGCGTGCTCGGCGTCGATAAAGGCCGCCACACCACCGAGCTTCTGTGCCTGCGCGATGGTCATGAGGGTGAGGGTGGTCTTACCTGACGATTCCGGACCGAAGACTTCGACGACCCGGCCGCGGGGGATGCCGCCGATGCCCAGCGCCCAGTCGAGGCTGATGGAGCCCGTCGAGATCGACGGGATCATGGTGTCGGCGCCGGCCTGGCCCAGCCGCATGATCGAGCCTTTGCCAAACTGCTTCTCGATCTGGCTGAAGGCGATCTCGACCGCCTTCGCCCGTTCCTTGTCGCTTCGCTCGTTCTTCGCTTCGTCTTCCCGGAGATCTCGAACCGGTTCTCGCACTGCCATGGGTTTCCTCGCTGAAGCTCCACCACCAAAAGCGGCGACGGTAGCTGGGCCGAACTGGATACTAGGAACGTGCCAGGCGAATGTCAAGCGAAAATTGGGCTGCATAGGCGATCTATCCTCAAATCAGACAAGACGTTACGATGTTGGTCCACTTTCGCCTGCCTGCCGGAAGCACGCAATTTCTGACGTCCGCCGGGACCGCACGCGTCGCAATTCCTGCGATGGCGATGAGTTTGGCAGGGGGCTGTGACAGCATGGGTCACGCATGCCATCACCGGTCGGACACGCCCTCGGATCGCTCGCCGCGGCATGGGCGGCGGGGCGGCCTCAACGCCCAGGCCGGGCCCTGGCCGTGCAGATGGCCTGCATCGTCGCCTTGGGCGTGGCGCCTGACCTTGACCTGCTGTGGGGCCGCCACAGCCGCGAGACGCACAGCGTTGGCGCCGCGGTGATCGTAGCCGCCGTCGCGGCCTGGCGGCGGTGGCCGCTCGGCCCCTCTGGGCGGGCCGGGATCTTCGCGACGGCCTGTGCCGCCTGGCTGAGCCATCCACTCCTCGACGTGCACGCGATCGACGACGCCGTCCCCATTGGCGTCATGCTCCTTTGGCCCGTCAGCGACGGCTTCGTCCACGCGCCCTGGGCGTTCTTCGATCCCATCTCGCGCCACTTCAGCCAGCCCAGCGTGTGGGTACACAACTTCGCCGCGGCCGGTCGCGAGATCCTGCGTCTCGCGCCGATCGCGGCGATGGTGTGGGTCTGGCGACGCCCGAAGAACTAGGCGTAGGTGTAGAAGCCCTTGCCGGATTTCTTGCCGAGATGGCCGGCGGCGACCATGCGGCGCAGGAGCGGGCACGCGCGGTACTTCGGATCCCCGATGCCGGTGTACAGCACGTCCATGATGGCGAGGCAGACATCGAGGCCGATGAAGTCGGCGAGCGTGAGCGGCCCCATCGGGTGATTCATGCCGAGCCTCATGACCTGATCGATCGCCTCGGGCGTACCGACGCCTTCCATCACGCAGAAGATCGCTTCGTTGATCATCGGCATCAGGATGCGGTTGGCGATAAAGCCGGGGTAGTCGGACGCCTCGACCGGCGTCTTGCCCAACGTCTTGGACAGTGACGTCGCGACCGCCATGGCGTCGGGTGACGTCGCCTGCCCGCGAATGAGCTCCACGAGCGTCATGAGCGGCACCGGATTCATGAAGTGCATGCCGAGCACGAGTTCCGGCCGCTTCGTGAACGCGCCGAGCGTCGTGATCGAGATCGACGACGTGTTGGACGTGAGGATCACGCCGGGGCGGGTGATCGCGTCGAGTTTGGTGAAGATCGCCTTCTTGACGTCGAGGTTCTCGATGACCGCCTCGACGACGTAGTCGCAATCCGCCAGATCGTCGATGGCCGGCGCGGCCGAGAGGCGCGACTGGATCTCGGCCTTGGCGTCGGCGGTGAGCTTGCCCTTCTCGACGAACTTCGCGAGGCTCTTGTCGATCGTCTTGAGCGCGCGTTCGAGCGCGGGCGCCGAGGCGTCGTGCAGTTTCACCGTGAAGCCCGACTGCGCGAAGACCTGCGCGATGCCGTTGCCCATGGTGCCGGCGCCGATAACGCCGACCGTCTTGATGTCGGTGACCATTACAGCACCTCCACGGCGAGCGCCACGCCGTTGCCGCCGCCAAGGCACAGCGTTGCGACGCCGCGCCGCTTGCCGTGGCGTTTGAGCGCGTAGAGCAGGGTCGTGAGCACGCGCGAACCGCTCGAGCCGATGGCGTGGCCGAGGGCCACCGCGCCGCCGTGCACGTTCACCTTGTTGGCATCGATGCCCAGCTCGCGGATCACGGCGACCGCCTGAACGGCAAAGGCCTCATTGAGCTCGAAGAGATCGATCTGGTCCAGCGACCAGCCGGCCTTCTTCGCCACCATCCGCACGGCCTCGACCGGGGTCATGAGCAGCAACTTGGGATCGAGGCCCGATGTCGCCTGCGCGATGATGCGCGCGATCGGCCGCACGCCCAGCGCGGCCGCCTTGTCGGCGCCCATGACGACGAGCGCTGAGGCGCCGTCGTTGACGCCGGGCGCATTGCCGGCGGTAACCGTGCCATCCTTCTTGAAGGCCGGCTTCAGCTTGCCGAGCGTTTCCGGCGTCGTGTCTTCACGCACGTTCTCGTCCTTGCTGACCACGAGCGGATCGCCCTTCTTCTGGGGGATCGACACCGGGATGATCTCGTCGGCAAACCAGCCTTCGCGCATGGCGTGTGCGGCCTTCTTGTGGCTGCCGGCGGCAAACGCGTCCTGATCCTCACGGCTGACCTTGTAGAGATCCGCGACGTGCTCACCGGTCATCCCCATGTGCACGTTGTCGTAGGGATCCCACAGCCCGTCGTGCACCATCGAGTCGATCATCTTGCCGTCGCCCATGCGCAGGCCTTCGCGGGCGCCCTTGAGCAGGTAGGGGCAGTTGCTCATGGACTCCATGCCGCCCGCCACCGCGATGTCGATGTCGCCAGCGGCGATGGCCTGCTGTGCGAGCATCACGGCCTTGAGGCCCGACCCGCAGACCTTGTTGATCGTGAGCGCGGCCACCCGATGATGGAGGCCTGCGCCGAGCGCGGCCTGACGCGCCGGCGCCTGACCGAGACCGGCCGACACGACGTTGCCCATGATGCACTCGTCGACCAGTTCCGGCGCGATGCCCGCGCGCCGAACGGCTTCCTTGATGGCGATGGCCCCGAGCTGCGGCGCAGTGAAGTCCTTCAGTCCGCCAAGGAACTTGCCGGTGGGAGTGCGAACAGCGCTGACGATCACGGTTTCACGCATGTGGGTCCTCGATCACGAGAATCTTGCTGACGACATTGGGGCCAAGAAAGAAGGTCATCCGGTCGCGAAGCACCGGCGACGCGCGTTCCAGTTCACGGCACCAGGCCGCGCCGCGCGCATGTAAAGTGAGGACGCCCGACTGGGCGGTCCAGACGGCCGACGCCGCCTTGGCCAAGGCCGGCCCGGCCGCCACGCGATACGCAAACGTCACCTTGGCCGGCGAGAGCGGCTGTCGCTCGAGCATCTGCTTGACCATGTGCGACGCGGTAGCGGCAACCGACTCCATGTGGGCCGCTCGGTAATTTATCATCATCGAATGTTGATCCTGGCGTCTGCCTCGCCCCGTCGTCGAGAGTTGCTGGCCGCGGCGGGCATCGCGTGCGAGGTGGATCCTGCGCACATCGACGAGTCGACGCGGCCGGGCGAGCGGGCTGCGGCCTACGCCGAGCGGCTGGCGCGGGAAAAGGCGGCCGCGGTCGCGGCACGCCATCCTGGCCGCGCCGTCCTTGGCGCCGACACCGTCGTCGTAGTGGAGGAGGAGATCTTCGGCAAGCCGGTCGATGCCGAAGACGCCCGGTGGATGCTGCGCCGGTTATCCGGAAGGACACACGAGGTGATCACGGCGGTCGCGGTGGTACGGGACGGCGATGTGCGCGTGGGCGTGGAAATCTCCGCAGTCGAAATGCGCGAAATCGCCGAAAACGAGCTCGAAATGTACGTCGCCAGCGGCGAACCGATGGATAAAGCGGGCGCCTACGCCATCCAGGGCGGCGCTGGCCGCTTCGTGCGCCGGTTTTCCGGCGAATTCGACACGATTGTCGGATTACCGGTCAAAATGGCCCTAAAATTGCTTAGTTCCCTCCATGAACCGTTCGAGCAACGGTGAGAAGAGGTCTGTATGTCGAGCAAAGTGGTGCGTGTCCTGTTGACGGTGGCTCTCATCGGCGGTTCACTCGGGTACCTGTTCTATACAACCCTCTCGAAAGACACGGAGTACTACAAGCACGTCGATGAAGTCATGAACAACCCGCAGCCGTGGTACGGGAAGCGTCTGCAGTTGCACGGTTTCGTCGTCGACAAGTCAATTTTGGTGAACGACCGCACGCTCGAATATCGCTTCGAGCTGCAGAACAACGGACAGATCGTGAAAACCGCCTACACGGGCGTCGTGCCTGACACGTTCAAGGGCGGCGCGGAAGTCGTCGTCACCGGCCGCCTCGATGGCGCCGGGTTCCATGCGGACAACATGACGGCGAAGTGTCCGTCGAAGTACGACGCGAAGACCGCTCCGGCGGGCGCCAAGTCGGCGACGTCAGCCGGCGGCACTGAGTAAGACTCCATGGCCAATCTGGGAACGCTGATCATTCTTCTGGCGTTCGTTCTGGCGGGCGCGGCGTTTGCCGCGTCGGTGGCCGGAGCGCGCCGACGGCAAGCGAACTACACCAACGCCGGCATTGGACTGTTTCACACGGTGACCGCGCTCACCCTGGTGGTGTCCGCGATCATCATCCATGCCTTCGTGGTGGGGGACTACCGCATCAAGTACGTCCAGCACTACTCGGACGCCGTGCAGCCGCTCTTCTACAAGCTCACGTCGTACTGGGGCGGCCTCGACGGCTCGTTGCTGTTCTGGGTGACGCTACTCGCGATCTTCGGCAGCGTGGCCATCGAGGTCAACCGGCAACGGCAGCGGCTGCTGATTCCCTGGGTCGTGGGCGTCATCTCGCTCGTCGAGATGTTCTTCCTGTTTCTGCTGGTGATTCACAACAACCCGTTCGAGACGTTCCTCACGAACGCACCGGCGGAAGGCGCGGGGTTGAACCCGCTGCTCCAGAACTTCTACATGGCGATCCATCCGCCGATGCTGTACCTCGGCTTCGTCGGCATGACGATTCCGTATGCGTTCGGCATGGCGGCGCTCATCAGCGGCCAGCTCGACGACTCGTGGCTGCGGTCGGTGCGCCGCTGGACGATGTTCGCCTGGCTCGTGCTCACCGTGGGGCTCGCGCTCGGCGGGTTGTGGGCGTACGAGGAACTGGGCTGGGGCGGCTACTGGGGATGGGATCCGGTCGAGAACGCCGGCCTGCTGCCGTGGTTCACCGCCACCGCGTTCCTGCACTCCGTGATGGTGCAGGAACGGCGCAGCATGTTGAAGGTCTGGAACGTCTCGCTCGTCGTCGTCACGTTCTTCCTGACGATCTTCGGCACGTTCATGACGCGGTCGGGCGTCGTGCAGTCCGTACACGCGTTCGGCGAAGACAAGCAACTCGCGTGGATGTTCACCGCGTTCATGATCACGACGCTGACGCTGAGCTTCGCGGCGATCGTGTATCGCCTGCCGCTCTTGCGGTCGCGCCACGATCTCGAGTCGTACGTCTCGAAGGAAGCGGCGTTCCTCGCGAACAACTGGGTCCTGCTGTTCTCGGCCTTCTTCGTGCTCTTTGCCACGATGTTCCCCACGCTGAGTGAAGCGCTGCGTGGTGAGCGCCTGACGGTGGCCGCGCCGTTCTTCAACAAGTGGATGGTGCCGATCGGTCTCATCCTGCTGTTCCTCACCGGCGTGGGGCCCATGCTCGCGTGGCGCAAGTCGACCGGCTCCGCACTCCGCAACACGTTCCTGTGGCCGGTCCTCGCGGCGCTCGTGACGGGCGGTGGGGTGATGGCGCTCGGCGTGCCCTTCTGGGCCTCGGGCCTCTGCTACGCCCTGTGCGGGTTCACCGCGATGACTGTCGTCCGCGAGTTCTGGGGCGGCGCGCAGGTGCGGCGCGAGGCGACCGGCACCGACGTCCTGACCGCGATCATCGGTCTCATCGGCCGCTCGCGTCGGAAGTACGGCGGTCATCTGGTCCATGTGGGCGTCGTGCTCGTGTTCCTCGGGATCGCCGGCAACGGCGGCCAGCTCGAGGAGCAGGTCAACATGAACGTGGGGCAGCAGGCGACGCTCGGCGGCTACACGGTGCGCTACGACAAACTCAGCCTCACTGACGACGGCCAGAAGCAGATGATCACGGCGTCGATGCACATCACGCAGGGCAGCCGCGATCTCGGCAACATGTATCCCGCGCGCTGGTTCTACCGGAAGCACGAGCAGGAGCCGACCACGGAAGTGGCGATCCGCCGTGGGCTCACCGGCGACCTGTATCTCGTCCTCGCGACGCAGAACGTCGAGACGCAGAGCGCGACGATCAAGATCGTGATCAACCCGTTGATCAACTGGATCTGGTTCGGCGTCGGCGTGATCATCTTCGGCTCGTTCATCGCGATGCTGCCCGAGCGCGCGTTCGCGTTCGCGACCAAGAAGGTGCCGGAGGGGGCCGCGTCGACCACGACGCTGTTGTTGATTGCCGCCTCACTGATGCCGGCGCGACTCGATGCGCAGCACGTGGAGCTGTCGCAGACGGTCGCGATCGTGCCGCGCACCCCGCTCGAGAAGGACCTGCTGGCGGAGCTCGTGTGCATGTGCGGCACGTGCGGCCGCAAACGCATCGGCGAATGCACGTGTCAGGTCGCGGCGGATCAGCGGGCGGAGCTCGCGTCGTTGATCCAGTCGGGCAAGACACGGCAGGAGATCATCGATTTCGAAGTGAAGAAATACGGGAGCCAGGAAGTCCTCGCGCAGCCGATTGACAAGGGGTTCAACCGGCTCGCGTGGCTGCTGCCGTATTTCACCGGCGCACTCGGCATGGCCGCCATTGGCGGCGTGGCGTGGCGCTGGTCCCGTCGCGGCGCCGCTGCGACGCCCGCCGAATCGGCCGCCCCTTTGAACGCCGCGATGGAGTCGCGTTTGGACGATGAGCTCCGAGACCTCGACTAGACCCAGCCAGGTTTTCATCCTGCTGTCGATGGCGGCCGCCACCGTGGCCGTCATGATGACGGGGCAGACCCACCCGGTGGCGCTCTTGCTCTTGAGCGCGGGCGTCCTCGCTTGCGGCCTGGCGGCGTATTTCCTGCACGGCGCCTTGTTCGCGCTCGTTGAGCCCAAGCAGATCGAAGCCACGGTCACGGGCGAGCGCCGTTCGCTGCTGCTGGCCGACAAGCAGCGTGTGCTCCACACGATCAAGGAACTCGAGTTCGACCACAAGATGGGCAAGATCAACGCGAAGGACTTCCAGGAACTCGCGGCGCCGCTCCGGCTCCGCGCGGCCGCGCTGATCAGCGACCTCGACCGGCTCGACGCGGAGGAGGCCGAGGCGCCGCGCCCGTCGACCACCAACGCCTGCGCGGCCTGCGGCACGTCGAATGACCGGGACGCCCGGTTCTGCAAGAACTGCGGCGCGCCACTCTCGCGCGGCGGCAAGACGTCGGCGGCCACGGTGGCGACCCTGTTGCTCGTGGCTGGGCTGAGCGCGTTGCATCCCACGTCGGCCGCAGCCCAGATCGCGATGCCGAACCCGAAGGAGATCTCCGGTGTGCCGCTTCCTGCTGCCGATGTTGCGGCCGGCAGCGTGACCGTGCGACTCATTCGCGGCGGCTTCGACAAGAACATCGTCGGGCAGGACGTGGTCTTCCACGTCGGCAGCAAGACGCAGACGGTCAAGACCGACGCGCAGGGCCGCGCCGAACTGAAGGGCGTGAAGCCCGGCGATGTGGTCAAGGCCACCGCCACGGTCGACAAAGAGACGTTGACCTCGCAGGACATCACGGTCGGCAACAGCGGCATCCGTGTCGTCCTCGTGGCGACGGATCCGGACGCGGTGGCACGCGAGGCGGAAGACAAGAAGTTGGCCGACGGCCCGGCCGTCAAAGGCACGGCGGTGCTGGGGCCGAACACGCGCGTGATCGTTGAGCCCGGCGATGAAGTCCTCACCGTCTATTACCTGCTCGACATTCTGAATTCCGCGCGCGCGCCCGTGGATCTCGGCGGCCCGTTCCAACTCGATCTGCCGTCCGGTGCCCGTGGGGCCTCCTTGATGGACGGCACGTCGCCGCAGGCGAAGATCCTCGGCGCGCATCTCACCGTTGTCGGTCCGTTCAAGCCCGGCTCGACGGAAGTACAGCTGGCGTTTGAACTCCCGACGGGCAGCGACACGAAGACGATCGAGCAGAAGTGGCCCGTCTCGATGTCGGAAGGCACATTCCTCCTGCAGCGCACGTCGGCCGAAGACGTCTCATCGCCGCAGATGGCCGATCGTCGCGAAGCGTCGAGTGATGGTCGCCCCATCGTTGTGGCGCGGATCACGGCGCTCGGCGCCGGCGCTACGCTGTCGTTCGATGTGACGGGGCTGGCGCACCATCCGCGGTGGCCCCGCTATCTGGCGCTCACGTTCGGCCTGGGATTCCTCTTTGTCGGCGTGCGCGAGGGTTTTCGGCGCGCATGAGTGCGCCGGGCCTCGACTTCGACCGCGTCACAGTTGACGACGTCACACAGCAGTACGGACGGCGCAAAGCGTTGTCCCGCGCCGCCTACGTGGCATCGGCCGGCGATGTGACCGTTCTCCTCGGACCGAACGGGGCGGGGAAGTCGACACTCCTGAACATTCTGTCGTCGCTGGTGCGGCCGACCTCCGGCCGCGTGCGCTACGGCACCACCACCGCCGCGGATGCGGGCGACCAGCTTCGTTCGCGTATCGGCTTTCTCGGACACGAACTCTTTCTCTACTCGGATCTCACGGCGCGCGAGAACCTGGAGTTCGCGGCGAATCTGTACCGCCTGGACGGCGTGGCCGCGCGCGTCGCACACGCGCTCGAGCGTGCGAACCTGACCGACCGCGCGGAGGATCGCGTCGGCGGCTTCTCGCGCGGCATGCGGCAGCGGCTCGCGCTCGAACGCGCGCTCATTCACTCCCCGCGGCTTGTGCTCCTCGATGAGCCGTTTACCGGCCTCGACGACCGGTCTTCCGATATTTTGGTCGCCCGTATTGCCGAACTCGGCGCGGGCGGCGCCATCGTGTTCGCCGCGACGCACGACTTCGACTATGCCGAGCGAATTGCGACCCGCGCGCTGTACGTGAACCGCGGCAAGGCGCGCGAACTCGCGCCGTCCGCAGGCTCACTGCTCGAACGCTACCGTGCGGCGCTCGCCGGGGAGGCCGTGTGATCTCGATCGTGCGGAGCGCGTGGCTGATCGCCGCCAAGGATCTGCGCGTCGAAACACGCAGCCGCGAGCTCGTCTATACGACCTTGTTCTTCGCCGTCACCGCGGTCCTCATCTTCGCGTTCAGCTTCGTTCAGGAAGACTCGACCGTGCCGCCGGGCGCAGCCTCGGGGATTCTCTGGGTCACCTTGACGTTCTCGGGCACGATCGCCCTCACACGCACCTTCGAGCGCGAACGCGAACACGACACGCTGCGCGGATTGCTGCTGTCGCCGGTCGAGCGGCCGGCCGTCTACCTCGGCAAGTTGCTCGCGGTGCTGTTGCTGCTGGCCGGCGTGGAGTCGATTCTGCTGCCGCTCATGGGCCTCTTCTTTCACGCGCCGCTCGGACGCGCGCCCGGCATGTTGCTGGCGATCATGGCGGCGGGCACGCTCGGCTTCGCCGTCGTGGGCACGCTCTTCGCCGCGATGCTCGTGCGTGCGCGCTCCCGCGACGTGCTGTTGCCCGTCGTGCTGTTTCCGATCGTCGTGCCGATCGTGATCGCCGGCGTGCGCGGCACGAATGCGATCTTCGCCGCGGAGGCGGATCTCGCCGTCGCCCGGATGTGGTTGGCGATGCTGCTATCCTTTGATGCCGTGTTTCTCTCACTCGCCCTGTGGACCGCCGGACCCTTGCTCGGCGAGTGAGAAGGAGAACCGAGATGACGCGCACCGTGCCCGTCTTATTGCTCGTGGCCGCCGCCATGCTGGCGGCCTCGCCCTTCCTGATCGACGCCGCGCCGCCCGAGGCGACGATGGGGCTCGTGCAGAAGATCTTCTACGTGCATCTGCCGAGCGCGATGATCTTCATGGTCTCGAGCGTGATCTGCGGCGTGGCCAGTGCCGTGTTTCTCATCGGCGGGCGCAATCCCGGTGCGGATCGCACGGCGCTCGCGGCCGCGGAACTCGCGATCGTGTTCGGCCTCATCACGCTGATCACCGGTCCACTCTGGGGACGCAAGGCGTGGGGCGTGTGGTGGGTGTGGGATGCGCGACTCACGTCCACGCTGGTGATGTGGCTGTTGTACTGGTCGTTCATTCTGCTGCGACGCTTTGGTGGCCCTGGATCGGAAGCGCTGTCGGCCGGCGTCGGCCTCTTCGGGATGGCGCTCGTGCCGTTCGTCTATTGGTCGGTGAATGTGTGGCGCACGCTCCATCCGAACACGAGCGTGGTGCCGCGGCTCCCGGCGTCGATGGGACTCCCGCTCTGGTGGGACGTGGCGGCCTTTACATGTCTTTATATCGCGCTCTTCGCGTTACGCACGCGGCTCGAGCGACTCCGTTTTCAGGTGGATGGCGCGTTGGCGGATGCCGAGGACTAGGACGATGACGATGATCAAACGCGTGCTCGTGACGTGCGGATGGCTGGCGCTGCCGGTGCTGGTGGCGGCGCAGCAGACGCCCGGGGAATTCAAACCGTTCGATGAATCCGCGCCGCGCGAGACGCTGCCGGCCGCGCCGCTCGTGTTCATTGCCTACAGCATCGCGTGGCTCGCGCTCGCGTTCTACGCCTTCTCGCTGTTCCGGAAGCTGGGCAAAGCGGAGCAGGATCTTCAGGAACTCCGTCGTCTCACGAAGCGCTAGGAGCCGTCATGCAGGGGAGCGCGATGCCGTCGAGTGCGCATCTCATCTTCATTCCCGCGGTGCTGATCATCGGCATCGTGGTGGGCTGGATTCTCGGCTCGCGCGCCGCGCGCGATGCCTTCGCCATGGAACTCAAGCGTCGCGAAGAACGCGCCGCGCGCAAAGCCGCGAACTGATCGCGTCGGCCGCGCGGGCGCGTCAGGCGCCGCGATCGAGCCGGTGCGCCATGCGTTCCGGCAGGCCCGCGCGCAGGATCCGTTCCTGCGCCGTTTGAATGTCGTAGTCCACACGCCGGAAAATGATGCGGCGCGCTGCCGCGTCCACGATGCCATACGCGGCGCGCGGGTCGCCGTCACGCGGCTGGCCGACGGCGCCGAAGTTCACGAGCATGCCGCGGTCGCGTTCCCACGCCAGCCACTGCGCGGCGTCCGGCGCATCGTCATCGGGTTCCGGCAGGAGCAGTTCCACGCCACGCGCCGTTGCGGCAAACGCGGCCGGCACATGCGTGTGACCGAACAGGCAGAGCATCGGCGGCTCGCCGGGCCGGACATCGAAATCGAGCGCGCGCCAGGCGTCGCGCGTGTCGAAGAGATATTGATCCTCATCCATCGGCGACCCGTGGCAGATCATCAGGCCGGGCGCCACGTCCATCGGGCCCTCGGGCAGTTCCGTCAGTCGCTGCATCGCCTCGGGCGAGAGCGTGGCGCGCGTCCAGGCGATGGCGGCGCGGGCCTGTTCGTGAAAGTCGCGGGCGCTCGTGACACCGGCGGCCACGCGGTCGTGATTGCCGCGCACCATCGCGATCGGCTGCAGTGCCACCACGGCATCGATCACGGCTTCCGGGTCAGCGCCGTACCCGACCAAGTCGCCGAGCACCAGCGTGGCGTCAAAGCCCACACGACGTGCATCGGCCACCACGGCCTCGAGGGCTTGCAGGTTGGCGTGAATGTCGCTGAGGACCAAATACCGCATCAGCGATCTCCGAATTGCGCCACGGCTTCGATCACGCGTTCCGCGACCACGCCGGCGGACACGCGCGACGCGCTCACCCGGACGTGCGCGAGACGGTAAAGGTCCACACGTGCGGCGTACAACCGTTCGAGCGCGGCGCGATCCGCGGCGAGCGGGCGTCGGCCGTCGAGTGGAATACGCGGGATGATTTCGGCGAGCGGCAGATCGATCCAGACCACGGTGCCGTCGAGCAGCATCGCCGCGCGGTTGTCGGGATCGGCGAACGTCCCGCCACCAGTGGCCACGATCAGATGCCGCATCGGCAGCAGCAGTTTCAGAATGTCGCGTTCGACCTGCCGGAAGTACGGCTCGCCGCGCTTGGCGAAGATGTCCGCGATCGTCTGACGTTCGCGCGCCTCGATCAGATCGTCGACGTCTTCACACCGCCATCGGAGGCGTTGGGCCACCTGACGGCCCACCGTGGATTTCCCCGACGCCATGAAGCCGACGAGGTAGATCTTGTCTGCGGTCATTTGCAGAGGTGCAGCAGGTCGGCGTGGAAATTCGGGTACGACACGGCCACCGCATCGGCGCCGGTGATCATCGTCGGGCCCGTGGCGTTGAGCGCGAGCACGGTGAACGCCATGACCAGGCGGTGATCGAGGTGTGCGTCCACCTGTCCGCCACGCGGTTTCTGTCCGCCTTCGATCTCGAAGCCGTCCGGCTTTTCCGTCATGTGCACGCCGAGCTGACGGAATCCGAGAGCCAGCGACGAGATGCGATCACTTTCCTTGACGCGCAGTTCCTCGGCGCCCGACACCGACAGGCCACCGCCAAGCGCCGCCGACGCGGCGAGCACCGGCAGTTCGTCGATCAGCGACGGCACGAGTTCACGCGTGATCGTCGCGAACTTCGGCTGTCCGTAGGCGATGCGCACCGTCCCCACAGGTTCACCGCCGAGCTTCTCGGTTTCGGTGAGGCGGACCGTGGCGCCCATGCGCGACAGCGCCTGCACGAAGCCGAGGCGCAGGGGATTGAGGCACACACCCTCGACTTCGATCCAGCCATCGGGGCGCGACGCCGCGACCGCCGCCCAAATCGCCGCTGACGAGGGGTCACCCGGCACCCGAAGGACGCCGGACGGTGCGGTCGGGATCTGGCCACCGGATACCGACGCATAGCCCGGACGCGAGTCGTGGGTGATACCGAAGAGCCCGAAGGCGCGCTCCGTGTGGTCGCGGGTGGGGAGCGGCTCTCGGACGATGGTCGTGCCGGACGCGGACAGGCCGGCCAGAAGGATCGCGCTCTTGATCTGCGCACTGGCGACCGGCGGCGTCCAGTCGATCGCGTTGAGCGGACCGCCCTCGATCTCGACCGGCGGTCGACCGTCCCGTGACCGGATGGTCGCGCCCATGGCCACGAGCGGTTCGATGACGCGTCGCATCGGGCGACGGCTGAGCGAGGCGTCGCCAATGAGCCGCGAACGGAAGGGCGCGCTCGCGACCATCCCCGAGAGCAGGCGGAAGGTCGTGCCGGAGTTGCCGCAATCGAGATCGCCGTCGGCCGGGGCCAGCCGATGCCGCCCGCGGCCACGAATTTCCAGCGCGCCGGGTCCGGAGCGATGGATGGTTGCGCCGAGCGCGTGCATGCAGGCGAGGCTGCTCGCCACGTCGGCGCCGGGCGCGAGCCCGGTGATCGCGGTGGTCCCTTCGGCCAGTGCGCCGAAGAGGACGTAGCGATGGGAAATGGACTTGTCCCCCGGGACGGCCAAACGGCCGCCGAAGCGGGAAGACGGAGAAATCGTCAGGTGAGTAGCCGCCACAGTCGGAACGGCTTATTATGTTAGCCATTCTCGGCGCTCAATGACCGACACTGGCCACGTGATTCGACTAGCGTTTCGGAGCTCGTACGATCTGCTCGATGTAATTGAGCTGGTCAGCGATCGACTGTCCGGCATGGCCGGACTTGATGAAGACAGCGCCCACTGGGTCAGTGTGGCGGTGCGCGAGTCGGTCATCAACGCGATCAAGCACGGCAACAAGGAGGATGCGGCCAAGCAGGTCGCGGTCCTCTTCACGTTGTCGCCGCGGGCTACGCCAACCGAGTTCGCCATCGAAGTCCATGACGAGGGGGCCGGGTTCGAGGTCGAGGAGATCGCCGACCCGCTCGCCCCCGAAAACATGCTCAAGTCGAGCGGGCGCGGCATCTTCTTCATGAAGAGCTTCATGGACGACGTCCGGATCGCGCGGCGTCCCGAGGGCGGTATGTCCGTCCGGCTCGTGAAGAAGCTCGCGTGAACCCGCTGTTCCTGGCCACGGCCGTCGAGGCCGCGCTTGCCGCCGGGCGCCTCCAGAAGCAGTTCTTCCGCTCGGCGATCGACATCCAGAAAAAGGGTGCGATCGACCTGGTGACCGAAATCGACATCCGGGTGGAGCGCGAGTTCCGCGCGATGATCGCGGAGCGCTTTCCGGAGCACGCCGTGCTCGGCGAGGAAGGTGCGGCGGCAGGGGAGACCACGACCGCCGCTCGGCACGTCTGGATCATCGATCCCGTTGACGGCACCACCAACTACGCGCATGGTCTCGCGATCTTCTGCGTCTCGATCGCCCTCGAGATCGACGGCGAGACGATGCTCGGCGTGGTGTATGACCCGATGGCCGACGAGCTCTTCACGGCCGAGCGCGGTCAGGGGGCGCGCCTGAATGGGCAGCCGCTTCGCGTCACCGACTGCCGTGACCTGGGCGACGCGCTGCTGTGCACGGGCTTCCCGTATACCATCCGGGAGAATCCCGGGCCGCTCTTGGAGCTGTTCGGAGCCTTCATCCTCCAGGCGCGGGCCGTCCGTCGTCTGGGCTCGGCCGCTCTCGATCTCTGCTACGTGGCGGCGGGCCGGTTCGACGGCTTCTATGAGGCCTCGCTCAAACCGTGGGACGTCGCCGCAGGCGCGCTGATCGTGCAGGAGGCCGGCGGCACGGTCACCGGGACCGGGGGCGAACATTTTTCCCCCCATCTGGGACACACCGTGGCCTCGAACGGACATTTGCACGCCGCAATGCTCTCGACATTGGACAGCGTTCGCCGAGGCCGCGCCTGAGGGGCTGGCATCATTCCTGCTGATAGACCAGGTGGGGACGCAGCCTGGCTGCGGAATAGGAGAGAACCATGTATCGCATGTCGCGATTTCTGACGCTCGGGGTGTTGGCCGTCGGTCTGCTCGGCATTGCGCCGGCCACCGGGTCGGCGCAAGTGGTGCAGTCGTTGAACCTGAGCGCGGGCCTGTTCATGCCGCGGGGCGAGGAGTCCCGCATCAAGAACGATGTCTGGCTGGCCGACGTGCCCATCTTCCGCTTTGACATCAAAGATTTCACCGGCGGAGAAGTCTCGGGCGAGTGGAACTTCGCGTTTGGCGACCGCCTGGAACTCGGTGTCGGTGGGGCGTTCTACCAGCGCAGCGTGCCGACGGTCTACCGCGACTACGTGAACCGGGACCGCTCCGAGATCCAGTCGACCTTCAAACTCCGCACGATTCCGGCCACGGCCGTCGTGCGGCTGCTGCCGTTCGGCCGCCCGGGCCAGTTCCAGCCCTATATCGGCGGCGGACTCGCCGTGATCAGCTGGAACTACAGTGAAATTGGCGACTTCATCGACTTCAACGACAACAACAACGTCTATCGCGCGCGGTATGTCGCGAATGGCACCGCGCTCGGCCCAGTGTTACTGGCCGGCTTCCGGGCGCCGCTCAACGGCGACATCTACGCGCTGACCTTCGAAGGCCGCTATCAGGGCGGGCAGGGCAGCCTTGCGACGAGTGACTTCCTCGACAGCAAGCTCGACCTTGGCGGCACGAGCCTGCGCGTCGGCTTCCTGATCCGCTTCTGACCCCACGCGGCCGGCTGCCCCGCAGTCGGCCGCTATAATTGCAGCGTGGGCCCCTGGCCATCCTTCCCGCCTGACCGTCCGTCGGATCGCTCACGCATCGCATGACGAGCGTGCTGCACAAGTTGGCTTCCGCCTTTGTGCCGATCGCCGAAGCGCTCGGGGCGCCGGGCGTGGCGTTGATCGCCCTGCTCGACTCATCTTTCCTGACGTTCCCGGAAGTCACCGACGCGGTGATTGTCATGCTGACAGTCAATCAGCCGCACATGTGGTTCTACTACGGCGCCATGGCCACCTTCGGCTCGTGGCTCGGGTGCGTGGCCCTCTATCTCGTCGCGCGGCGCGGCGGGGAAGCCGTGCTCAATCGCTGGATTCGCCCCGAGACCAAGGCGCGGTTGTTTGCGCTCTTCAAGCGATTCGGCCTGACGACCATTGTGGTCGGCAGCCTGGCGCCTCCACCGGTCCCCTTCAAACCGTTCGTTGTCCTGGCGGGGGCGAGCGGCGTGACCCTGCCAGTCTTCTCGACAGTGGTCATTGCGGCCCGCGGGTTCCGCTACATCGGTGAAGCGTGGTTGGCGCGACAGTACGGCGCGCAGGCCGTGGACTACATGAACCACCACCTGGGCCGGTTCGCCCTCGGTGCCGGCGTGGCCCTCGTGGCGGGCCTCGTGGCCTTCCTCGTCTGGAAGCGGCTCCGGGGCGGTTACAATACCTCTCCAGTTCTGTGAAACCGTCGATCTCCGTCGTCGTCCCGATCCACAACGAGGCCCTGAACGTCGAGGCCATGTACCGCGAGGTCTCCACGACCCTCGATGGCTGGGGGCGTTCATGGGAACTCATCGTCGTCGACGACGGCAGCACGGACAACTCGTTTGAATTGCTGAAGGCACTGCACGCGCAGGATCCACGGGTTCGTGTCATCCAGTTCCGCCGCAACTTCGGCCAGACGGCCGCCTTCGCTGCAGGCTTTGCGCACGCGCGGGGCGCGATCATCGTCACCTCGGACGGCGACCTGCAGAACGACCCGCGCGACATCCCGGCGATGGTCGAACGGCTCGAGTCGCGCGGCCTCGACATCGTGTGCGGCTGGCGCAAGGACCGCAAAGACACGTTCATCAATCGCCGTCTGCCGTCGGTGATCGCCAATCGACTGATCTCGTGGGCCACAGGCGTGCGCCTCCACGACTACGGCTGCTCACTGAAGGTGTTCCGCGCAGAGGTCGTCAAGCCGCTGCGTCTTTACGGCGAAATGCACCGATTCCTGCCGGCACTTGCGTCCGAGATGGGCGTGAAGATCGAAGAGCAGGTGGTGAACCATCGGGCGCGCATTCACGGGAAGACGAAGTACGGCATCTCCCGGACCGTTCGCGTCATGCTCGACTTGATGACGGTCAAGTTCCTGCTGAGTTATTCGACGCGCCCTCTTCACGTGTTTGGCCTGCTTGGGCTGATCACTGGGGGCAGTGGCCTCGCGATTTGCGGCTGGCTCACATACGGACGTGTGTTCGGTTACTTCTCACTCTCGTCCAAGCCCGTCTTGCTACTTGGTGTCTTGCTGATCATCACTGGCTTGCAGTTCGTCACCTTCGGACTTTTGGCAGAAATGCAGGTCCGGACCTATCACGAATCGCAGAGCAAGCCGGTCTATGTAATACGGCAGACGCTTGAGTCCGATACACTAAACGACTAAGCGGGCCCATCAACTGGACCGCCGGATTTCCCCGGGGAGGGAATGAATGAAGCGAGTGATGTACGCAATCGGCCTGACCGCCATGACACTCATGGCAGCTCCGGCCCTGGCGCAAACGACAGGGGCCTCGGCTCCGAGCGCGAACGCGCCGTCCGTTAATCTGGTGTACGCGGGAGGCTTTCTGGGCGTGGGTGCGGTGCAGAACACCGCGTCAATCGCCGGTGGAGAGCTGGGCGTCCGCGTGTTCCACAACCTCGACGTCTTCGTTGAGGGGGGCTACGACAAGGATGGCGTGCCGCGCCGCCGTGTGGACCTGACGAACACCCTCGTGCCGATTCTCACGAAGGCCTCGGGCAAGACCGCCACCGCGTCGATCACGGCGCCCGTCAAGTTCGGCCTCGGCGGGCTCCGTTATGTGTTCGACGTGACCAACGACTTTCACGCCTACGTTCTGGCGGAAGGCGGCAAGGCCAGCATCGAGTACAAGCCCCGTTACTTCGTGAATGGCACGGACGTGACCGACTCGCTGGCCACCTACGGCATCACGCTCGGCAGTGACCTCGTGAGCACGGAAGCCGTGCCGGCCTACGGCGGCGGCTTCGGGTTCTGGTACACGAAGGGCTACGTCTACGTTGACGCAAGCCTGCGCCTCCTGAGCCTTCAGACGGCGTCTCAGTCGACCAATCTCACCCGAGCGCACATCGGCCTCGGGCTCCGCTTCTAGTCGAGGACCTTACGTCATGACCGCACATCTCCGCACCTTTGCTCCCGCACTCGCGCTGGCCGTACTCGCGGCCGCCTGCGAGTCGAAGGCGACCGGGCCGAGCGTGACCTTCATCACGTCCGCTCCCTCAGCGCCGAATTCCGGCTCCACCTATACCTACGCGCAGCAGCCGATCACGATTTCGTTCGCGAATGCCACGCTCGTTTCGGCCGGCACCGCGACGTATTCCGTCGAGGTCGCGTCGGATTCTGCCTTCACGAAGAAGGTCTTCACGAAAGACTCGATCACGGAAAACGCGAGTGGCACGACGAGCGTCACGCTGTCGACGCTCGACGGCGCCACCACCTACTACTGGCGTTCGCGCGCCACGGTGGCCGGCACCGCCGGTGAGTACTCGTCGGTGCGTTCGTTCTCGATCGGCCCGCGCGTGGTCGTCGACAAGCCGGTGCTGTCCGGCCCGACCAGCGGACAGACCTTCTACGCCGTGCCGACGCTGACGACAAAGAACGCGACCCGCGTGGGGCCGGTGACCACCATGCGCTACACGTTCCAGTTGTCGACGTCCGCATCGTTCAGCTCGATTGCGCAGCAGGCGACGGTGGTTGAGGGCACGGGCGGCACGGCGGGTGTCGGGGGCACGACGTCCTGGACGCCGACGATCACGCTGTCGGAAACGACGTATTACTGGCGTGTGCGCGCCGCCGACGACGGCACGGGCGAGGCCAGTTCGTTCAGCGACTCGCTCAACTGGGTCCAGAAGAAGGGGATCGATCTGACGAAGATCGTGATCACGCTCGGCGCGCAGAGCTATCCGTCATGGCCGCAGACGAACACGGTGACGGATGCGTACCATGAAGGCGACCGCGAGTGCATCACGACCGAGGGTGAGGCATGGCCGACCACGGGCTTCTTCGGTGATCCGTCGGTCCAGGTCGAGGGCAACATCTGGAATTTCCTGCAGATCGACGGGACCTGGTACGCGGGTGCCGGCCACTGGTACCGCCCGGGACAGGACTGCAAGGGCGAAGTCGATGACCTGTTCTTCATCGAAGGATTCCTGGGCGCCTATCCGTTCTCGACGTTCCGGCCGTATGACGGCCTGATCTTCGGCATCGGCGTCAGCACGCCGGCTCGCGTGTGGCCCGACATGAAGACGCTGGATCACCGCTCGAACGTGGTCCTGATTCCCTGGTAGGTTCCTCCGGGGGAGTTCGATGCCCGGCGCGCCTTGTGTGCGCCGGGCATTTATTTTTCTTAATTTAATGCGTGGGCGATTTCGCTATTCTTACAAGCTAATCATGCGCACGCGGCAACTCATCCTCGGCATTGCAGGACTGACGCTCGGCCTCTCGGCCTGCGGCAGCTCGACGACGAGTCCCAGTACGAGCACGGGGACGGGCACCACCACACTGGCCCTCGCCGTGTCGTGCCCCGCCAATGTCACGACCTCGACGGCCGCCTCCAGCTTGGCGGTGTCGTATGCGACGCCGGCAGCCACCGGCGGCACACAGCCGGTGTCGACCGCATGCACGCCGGCCTCCGGCAGCAGCTTCAACCGCGGCACCAACACCGTCACTTGCACGGCAACCGACGCGGCCGCCAAGACGGCGAGCTGCACCTTCACCGTCACGGTGAACGCGATTCCCGTCCTGACCGCGACGAAGTTCCTCGCCTTTGGTGACAGCATGACCGCCGGGGAAGTCCTGAACGCGTTCCAGCGGACGGTGGTCGACGCGACGCGGGCCTACCCGGCCTATCTGCAGTCGCTGTTGCTGGCGCGCTACACGTCGCAGCTGCCTACGGTGACCAACGACGGCCAGTCCGGCGAGATCATCATGAATCCCGACGGCTACCGGAGCGAAGAAACCCGCCTGCGCTACGGATCGTCCCTCACGATCAACAAGCCGGACGCCTTGCTGATCCTCGAGGGCGTAAACGACTTCAACTCGCCGGGCATCACCGACGACCAGATTGCCGAAGTGCTGGGCAACATGGTCGATGAGGCCTACGGCGCCAACGTCAAGAAGGTCTACCTCGCCACGTTGCCCCCGCAGATCCCCGGCAAGCTTCGTTCGGCGAACTATGCGCGGGTGCCGACGTTGAACGCGAAGATCAAGACGGTTGCCGCGGCCAAGAGCGCGGTCCTGGTGGATCTGTATGCCGCAATGATCGGCAACGTCACCGGCCTGATCAACGGCGATGACGGCCTGCATCCGTTGCCGGCCGGGTACCAAGTGATGGCGCAGACCTTCTTCGATGCGATCAAGTCGAGCTTCGAGAAGGCGACCGCGCTGAGCAGCCTGCGCTAGGCCGTCGCGGCCACGCGTTCGATCAACTGCTCGAACGCCCCCAGGATCACCGTGGTGTCGAACCGGGGCGCGGTGCCGACAGCCCCGGCCGCCAGGCGCGTGCGGAGCACGTCGTCCCCAAGCACGCGATTGATGGCGTCCGCCAGGGCCGTGGGGTCCTGAGGCGCGACCCGGAAACCGTTCAGGCCCGGTTCGACAAAGTCGCGCAATCCGCCGACGTCCGACGCAATCACCGGCAAGCCGGCCGCCATCGCCTCAATTGCTGCGGTGCCAAACGCTTCGAAGTGCGACGGCTGCAGCGCGACGTCCGCAACGCGGAACCAGTCGGGCACCTCAGTCGGCGAAACACCACCGACAAAGCGCACGCGGTCTCCCAGTCCGTCATTCGCCACCAGCGCGCGCGCCGCCGGGCCGATGTCCCACGGATGCCCGGGCATGTCGGGCCCCACGAGCACCAGCAGCGCCCCGGCCACCGTCACGTGCTTCCACGCCATGATCGCCTCGAGCTGGCCCTTCTCTCGACTGAGGCGGCCGGCGATGACCGCCACACGCGCGTCAGCCGGAATCCCCAGCCTCGTGCGGAGCGCGGCTTTCTGATCAGCGGTGACGGCAGAGAACAGTCGCGTATCGACCGGATTCGGCAGGTAGTAAATGCGGTCGCGGGGCACGCCGGCAGCGGCCGTTTCAGCCTCGATCGCGCGCGAGATGCACGGATAGGCGTCGGCGCCATCGTAGAGGCGCTGGAACGGCCACACGGCGGCCGACGCCACCCACTTTTGGAACCGTCCCACAACGGCGTCGTGCACACGAGCCACGGAGATCACACCGTCCGTGGCCGCCTGAAAAATCACGGGGCGCGTCGTGACACCGCGCGCGATCAGCGCCGCGAGGCCGACCGCGCGGTAGTCGATGCAGACCACGATGTCGTAGTCCGCCTGCCGGCGTACCAGTTCCGCGAAAAGACCGGGGAGCGCCAGCCATTTGCCTTCGGCGGCGCGTTCACCCGTGGGCGGCACGCGAACGACGTGCACGCCATTGCGCATCTCGCTGACCGGCACGTCCGCGCGCGTGCGCTTCGTGAGCACGAGCACCTGATGGCCGCGCCCGACGAGGAATTCGGCCAGCTGTGCCGACGCCGTCTCGGCGCCACCCAGCACGGGCGGGTAGTAGGTGGAGACGATGGCGACGCGCGCAGGAGACACGGTCACGGGAAGGTCACGAACGGGCGACGACCGCGGCCGGGCAGCGCGAAGATGTGGCGGCTGTTGAGGCGCTTCAGGAAGTACGGCGGATCGCCCGGCGCCACGGCGTAGCGGCCGGGCAGGCGATTGGCAAATGCCGTCTGGATCCCGACGCGGCGCATCGCGTCCGCGGTCACCGCGCCAGCCACGCCCCACGGCAAGCAGATGTGATCAGCCGGCGCCCCAAGACGGGCGGATAGCGTGTCACGAGCCGCGACCAATTCGTGCTCGATCGCCACGCGCTGTTCGTCGGCCGTCTCAAAGCGGTCAGCCTCCGGAAAGTAGCGCAGGGCGTCCGACATGCGCGACCGGCGCGGATAGAGCGCCACACCGGTGGCATCCGGCGCGAGAAACACGGGCGGATCGTCGACGTTGACGCGCGGACGATTCAGGAACGGCTCCGCGGCATACGCCGCATCCACGCGGCCGATCGCCGTGCGATCACAGAACACCATCGCATGCGACCACGTGTGCGACTGCACGTCGACGAGACCGGATGCCGACAGCGATCGCAGCTCGGGCCACGTCACGAACGGATTCGGCGCACGATCGGCGGCCTCGGCATCCACCGGGCCCACGTCGATCGTCGCGCGCACCTCGGCGGCGTCCTGAACGCGCGCGGGAATCGCGTAGGTCACCGCCCGGAGGCCGTAGCGCTTCAGCAGCGGCCCCACGACCAGCCACAGGCTGGCCCAGGCATCGTCGAACGCCAGCATGACGGTGCGAGGCTCTGGAACCCGGCCGTCGCGGACGATGCGACGGACGTCCTCGGAGACGACCGCGCGATAGCCGTTCTCAGCCAGATGCCGAAAGGCCGGCTCGAGCGCGGCTTCCGTGGTTTCGTGAAAGTGAAAGACCGGCAGGATGCGGCCGACGGGCAGACCGAACAGGAAGCCGGGGTAGCGGCCCGCAACGAGGTCGAGCACGCCGCGGGCGCGTCCCCCGCGTTCGTCGAATGGCGCGCCAATTGGAACGTGCTGCATGCGGGTCGTCAGAATATCATCTTGGGTCGTGCCGACCTCTCAGAGACCGCGTCGTGAGCCGGGCTTCCGGGCGTGGCTGCTCGTGGCCACGGTGGTCGGCGCCGTGCTGGTCACCGTGCTGACCAATCCGCTCGTGCCGAAGCTCACGAGCGCCGGGCGCTTCGACAACGGGGATGGCCGGTTCAGCATCTGGAACGTCGCCTGGGTGTCACACGCGCTCCTGACGGACCCGGCGCATCTTTTTGACGCGAACATCTTCTATCCACATACCGGCACGCTCGCGTACTCCGAGCTGAACCTCGTGGCCGGGGTGCTGGGGACGCCGGCCTACGCCATCACGCGCAATCCCATGGCGGCGCACAACTCCGCGGCCGCGATCGCCCTGTGGTTGTCGTTCATGTGCATGTGGGCGCTCGTGCGGCGGCTCACGGGGTCGCCGCTCGGCGGGCTCGTGGCGGCCGCAGCGTATACGTTCTGCCCGTATCTCTTGTCGCACACGTCCCACATTCAGCTGTTGATGGCATTCGTCATCCCGCTGAACTTTCTGGCGCTCCACCGACTCCTCGATGTGCCGTCCTGGTGGCGCGGCGTGCAGTTGGGGCTGGCGGTGGCAGTGTCAGGACTCGCGTGCGGCTACTACGGCATCTACGGCGGCATCGCGCTCGGCATTGGCGGTCTGTGGTTCAGTCAGAAGCGCGCGGCCTACTGGCGCGCCGTCGG
>CAYFLU010000028.1:0-24160 GCA_964343975.1 uncultured Solibacteraceae bacterium | reverse complement strand
TCACGCCGTAGTTCACCCACTCGCCGTTGAAGAGCACGATCTTGCCCTTGATCTCCGCGGCACGTTTTTCCATCTCGTCGAAGTTCTTCACGACGATGACCTCGGATTCGAGGCCGCCGTCGGGCGTGCCGACGGAGTTGCCGAGGCCGAGGAGCGGCAGCTTCTGGCGCACGGGCTCGATCAGGTCGAGGCGTTCGTCGCCGCGCACCCACTTCGGCACCATCGCGGGTTCCTTGTGGACGTTGACGAAGCCGTCCTTCTTCATCGTCTCGATGGCCCAGTCGATGGCTTTCTCGAGGTTGTCGGAGCCGGAGAGGCGCGGGCCGTAGGTGTCGGTCAGTTCGGCGAGGCGCTTCCAGGCGAAGTCGGTGGCTTCCGACGCGGTGATGATTTTCTGCGCGACGGGGCGGTAGGGTTCGAGCCACGACTGCGCGCCGAGCGAGGCGACAGCCGACACGGCGATCAGGGCGATGGAGAGAAGGCGACGCTGCATGCGTCGCAGTATAGCGAAGGCGCGGACGGCGCGGGTCAGGACGGCGGCAGATCGGTGGCGCAGACGTCGTCGGCGCAGGTCTGCTTGAGGCGCAGGCGCCGGCGCGCGGCGGCGGCGTACGCGCGATCGGCGATCCAGCGAATCGGCGGGACCGGATAGAGGCGCGCGCCGAGGCCGAGCAGGCCGCCGCTGGCGATGAACGCCTGCGCGATCGCGGCGGCGCCGCCGTGGAGGCGGCCCGCGGCGTCCACGAATTTCATCTCACCGAGTTCGCCGGCCGGCAACATCGGAAAGCCGTCGCGGGCGCCGTCGGCGTATGCGTTGCGGAAGGCGACGCGGTCGCGCGTGAGCCGCCGCAGGCGCACGACCTGCGCGCGGCAGAAGCGGCAGGTGCCGTCGAAGAACATCGTCGGCGTCACAGCGCCACCCGGTGCCGTCCCGAGTGCAGGTAGTTCATCGTCTGCACGGTGAGCACGATCGTGAAGTCGAGCTTCGTCCGCTCTTCCGGGTATTTGAGGCGCAGGTTCAGTTCGCGCGCGCGCGTGATCATGTCGCTGATCACCTGATCGATCATGTACTGGTACGTGTTGGTCCACTCTGATACGACGCGGCGCGCCTCGCGGCGGGTCCGTTGAATGAAGTGCGCGGCGGTGGGGTTCTTCGCGTATTCCGGCGCGTCGGAGAAGAGCCGGCGCAGGTCGCGATCGGTGAAGTCGGGGTACTCGAGGCCGTAGTGTTCGCGCTTGGCCTTGTAGTGCGCGCGGAGCGTGCGACGCAGCGTGTGGAGCGGCTCCACCTGGCGGCGCGAGCGCGTGAGCGGCGGCGCGCCGGCGATGTCCTGCATCACGCGGTCCATGTACTCGAGCTTCTTCAGCGCCGGCCAGTCGTGGTAGCGGTTGCGCCAGTCGCCGTGCGGTGCGAGCCACACGGCGAACGTCTCGGCGAAGTCTTCGTCAGGATGGCTCTGGCCGTACCAGGAGTCGAGGTGGAGCACGAAGCTTTTCGAGTACGGCTTCGGTAAGTAGAAATCCGGATAGTCGACCGTGGGGGAGCCGAAGAGCGCGCGCCGTGTGCGCCGTCGGCGGAGCATGTAGGCGTTGTCGAACGCGTGTCCGGCTTCGTGGCGCAGAATTTTCATGCACCATTCCGGCTCCCCGCCTTCGATTTCGAGCATCTGGGCTTCCTCGAGTTTCATCAGCCGCGGGTGCGCGAGATAGAAGGGGATGGCGATGCCGGGCACACCGTCGGGCGTGAACCATTCAGACGAGAGCCAGAAGTGCGGGCGGAACGTGAGGCCGCGCGCGGCCAGTTCTTCATAGAGCGCGGCGATCCGGGCCTCGAGTCCACTGCCGTCGATCGTTAATGGGAGATCGCACAGACGCAGGTCGAGCAGCTGCTCGTCGGGAAGATTTACCCAGTCGGAAGGCACCGGCCGTGTGGCCGGAATCGGACGCGAAGTCACTGGTGGAATCCCGGATTCAATCACCTATGATAGCCGCTGCTCGAGAGCGCGCCCGGCACCTTTGCCCGCTTTGGACATGGTGCGTTGCGCGAGGAGGCTCCATGAAATCGCTTCGTGTGTTGTTCGTTGCCACTGCTGTGACGCTTGCCGCGTCGTCGGCGCTGGCTGGTCAGACCGCGCAGGGGACGCAGACGCCGCCTCCGGGCCAGACGCCGGCCAAGCCGGCGACGCCGCCGGCCCCGGCCGCGCAGAAGGATCCGAAGGAACTCACCTACGAAGACACCGTGGTCGTGTCGGCGTCGAAGACCGAGCAGAAGATCGTGGACGCGCCGGCGACGATGACGGTGTTTACGCCGAAGATGCTGGAGAACACGCCGGCGGCCAACTACGGCGACCTCTTGCGCGCGGTGCCTGGCGTGAACGTCACGCAGACCTCGGCGCGCGACATCAACATCACGGCGCGCGGCGCGACGAGCTCGCTCTCGACGTCGCAGCTCGCGCTCGTCGACGGCCGCAGCATCTATCAGGACTTCTTCGGCTTCATCATGTGGGACTTCATGCCGGCGAATCTCTTTGAGATCAAGCAGGTGGAAGTGATCCGCGGACCGGCGTCGGCCGTGTGGGGCGCGAACGCGCTCAACGGCGTCGTGAACGTGATCACGAAGTCGCCGCGGGAGATGCGCGGCACGTCGCTCTCGATGGGCTTCGGCATGTTCGACAAGAACGTCACGAATAACGTGACGGGCGTGGCCAACAACGCCGATGCCGGCAATCAGTTCTACCTGAGCGGCACGCTCGCCGACACCATCAACGACGAGTGGTCCTACAAGCTGTCGGGCGGCTACTCGATGAGCGACGCGTACGCGCGGCCGCTCGGCAACGTGCCGAACAGCACGGGCACGCCGTATCCGGACTTCACCAATCAGGGCACGAAGCAGCCGAAGGGCGATGTGCGGTTCGACCGCGACGGCAGTGACGGCTCGCACTTCAGCCTCTCGGGCGGCACGGGCGCCACGGCCGGCATCATGGAAAGCGGCATCGGACCGTTCAATATTCAGCGCGGCACGATGCTGAGCTACGGCAAGCTCGCGTACTCGAAGCAGGGCTTCCATGTGCAGGCCTTCGTGAACGCGCTCGACGGCAAGGCGCCGAACCTGCTCTCGACCGATGCGAACGGCGCGCCGGTGCAGTTGAACTTCACGACCAAGACGTTCGACTTCGAGATCGGCAACTCGCAGGCCCTCAATGCGCAGAACGTGCTGACCTACGGCGGCAACCTGCGCCGCAACAACTTCGACCTCACGCTCGCGCCGGGCGAGACGGGCCGCACCGAAGGCGGCGCGTACATCCAGGACGAGATCTTCTTCAACGATCACTTCCGCGTCGTGGCCGGCGCGCGCGTCGACAAGTTCTCGTCGATCGCCGATCCGGTGTTTTCGCCGCGCCTCGCGTTTGTCATCAAGCCGGCCAACAACCAGACGTTCCGGTTGAGCTACAACCGCGCGTTCCGCGCGCCGTCGATGATCAACAACAACCTCGACGTCGCGATCGGCACGCCGCTGCCGCTCGCCACGGTGAACGGCATCCTGCTGGCGAACAAGCTGCCGGCGCTCTTCTCGCCGTCGGGCGTCTACTACGTGCCGACGCGCGCCACGGGCTCGAAGGACCTCACCGAGGAACACATCGACGCGTTCGAAGTGAGCTACACGGGCAAGGTCGGCGCGAAGTCGCTCTTCTCGGCGGCGTATTACTACAACCGCAACTCGAACGAGATCTTCTTCACGACGAAGTCGAACTACGGCCTCACGACGCCGCCGGCCAGCTGGTCGGCGATGTCGGGCTGGAGTGCGCTCGGCCCGGCCGGTCCGGTCGTGGCCGCCAACATCTGGGCGGGCATCCAGAAGTCGGTCAACTTCCCGTCGGAGTACACCTATAAGAACCTCGGCGTCGAGAAGAACCAGGGGCTCGAGCTCGGGTGGGATTCGGAGTTCACGAAGGACGTGACCTACTACGTGAACTACGCCTACACCGCGCAGCCGGTGCCGGAGTTCCCGGGCTACACGGCGGATCAGGCGCTGACCGAGATCAACATCCCGTCCAAGACGAAGATCAACGCCGGGATCACGGCCAACGCCGGGATGCTCTTCGGCACGCTCAGCGCCTCGTATGCCGACAAGGCCTACTGGCAGGACGTGCTCGACTCGCGGTACAGCGGCTACACGCCGAGCTACACGCTCGTGAACCTCGTGGCGGGCGTGCGGTTCAACAATGACAACAGCATCGTGCAGGTGCGCGTGAACAACCTCGCCAACAAGGCGGTGCAGCAGCACATCTTTGGCGACGTCTTGAAGCGTGCGGTCGTGCTCGAGGTGAAGCTCAACATGCCCCGGAAGTAGGCGCCCCGCCGGGGCCGTCCGGGTCGTTGGACGTCGGGCCGTCGTCACCCGCACCGGGGGGCGACGGCTCATTTTCGTGCGCCGTGGCATGCGAACTACTCCTACCAGGCGGATCCGAAGCCGTCGTTCCCGGGGCTCACCGACGCGCAGGCGCTCGCCGAGATCAACATCCCGGCCAAGCACCGCTTCAACTACGGCATCACGTCCTCGATCGGCCGCATCTTCTACTCGATGAGCGCGAGCTTCGTCGGGCAGGCGTTCTGGCAGGACGTGCTCGACTCGCGCTACAGCGGCTTCACGAGCCGGTACGCGGCGACGAACCTGTCGCTCGGCTACAACTTCAACAGCAACCGTGTGCTCGTGCTGAAGGTCAACAACATCAGCAACGCGAAGATCCAGCAGCACATCTTCGGTGACCTGCTCAAGCGCCAGATCTCGCTCGAGTTCAAGATCAACATGCCGAAGAAGAACGCCGCGACGAAGAAGTAACGTCGCCGACGGTTTCACCACACCCGGGCCGCCGTTCCGCGAGGAACGGCGGCCCGTTGTCGTTTCTGTTACCCGCGCATGATGGTCACTTGCGCGTGACCCGCGTGGCGGTGACGACGCCATCGGCGGCGACCGTGCCCGTCACTTCCACCGCGCGGCCCGGCACGAGCGACGTGCAGGCGAGATCGAACCGCGTGCTCGAGGTCGTGGTGACGACCTTCGTGCCGATCGTCAGCCGGAGCGCCGGACACGTGCCGGACGCCGTCACGATCGTGCCCGAGAGCTCCACCTGACTCCCGCCGTGCCCGTCATCGTCTGCATCATCGTCGTCGTGTCCGCCGGTGGTGCCCGGTGTGGTCGTGGGCGGCGCCGGCGCCTGGTTCTGGATCATCACGACGCGCGCGATGAGCGGTGGGGTGGTGCTGGCCGCCGCCTTCACATGCACACGTGCGCCGACCACGAGATCAGTCACCAGACCGGTGTGGCCATTGAGCGTGATGGTCGTGCTGTCGGTGATCGTGACGAGCACGCCGTCGACGGCAAACTGCTTCGCCGGCGTGGTGGGCGGCACCGCGGTGATCAGGCCCTCCAACTCACGGTCGTCTGTGTCTGCCGAGGTGCCCGCGGACGACGATGATGATGACGAGCCGGATGAGGTTGAGGGCGTGGATGACGAGATGCCCGACGGCGTCGCAGTGGCGGCGGTGCCGGCTGCGGACGGTGACGCGACGAGCGCGCCAGCGGTGGACGAGAGTATCGGCGTCGTCGACGGCGCCGTGGACGTGGACCCGCACCCGGTGGCACAGACGACCGCGCTGCACAACAGACCTGCAAACAACCAGTGTCGAGACATGCACCCTCCTTGGATGGTTGGGAAGGGAGCAAAGTTCATGCCCCTGAGTCTGCGTCCATCACGTGCACGCAAGTCACAGGTGGTGAGGGGATTGCCGCCACCTGACAAATGTGTCGCCGGCGAGGGGCTGCAAAAACTGGCGGCCCTGATATTCTGAGCTACCGGAATTTACCGGCCGTTCCCCCATTCATGGCAGAGCCCCCCAAGAAGAAAGTCCGCTGGTCGACCGCCTGGGAAGAGGCGCGTTCGCTGGTCTGGGCGCGCCGCTGGCGCCTGCTCGGCGGCATGGTCTTGATGCTCGTGAACACGTTCGCGGGCCTCGTGCTGCCGTGGACGACGAAGTACTTCATCGATGACGTGGTCGGCAAACAGCAGTACGCGATGCTCGGCACGCTGGCCTGGGGCGTGGGCTTGGCGGCGGTGCTGCAGGCCGCCTCGTCGTTCGCGCTGTCGCAGGTGCTCGGCGTGGAAGCGCAGCGTGCGATCACCGACATGCGCCGTCGCGTGGAAGAGCACGTGCTGCGCCTGCCGGTGCGCTACTTCGACACCACGCAGACCGGGCAGCTGATCTCGCGCATCATGAGCGACGCGGAGGGGATCCGGAACCTCGTCGGCACCGGGCTCGTGCAGCTCACGGGCGGTCTCGTGACGGCGACGATCGCGCTTGGCGTGTTGCTCTACATCAACTGGAAGCTCACGTTCATCACGATGGCGGTGCTGGCGGTGTTCGGCGGGTGCATGGCCTGGGCGTTCGCCACGCTGCGGCCGCTGTTCCGTGAACGCGGCAAGATCAACGCCGAAGTGACCGGTCGGCTGAACCAGTCGCTCGGCGGCGTGCGCATCGTCAAGACCTACACGGCGGAGCGCCGCGAGGATCTCGTGTTCACGGGCGGCGTGCACAAGCTCTTGCGCAACGTCGCGAAGTCGCTGACGGGCGTGTCGGGCATCGGCGCGATGTCGGGCCTCGTGATCGGCGCGATCGGCGTGCTCACGTTCGTGATCGGCGGCCGAGCGATCTCGGCCGGCACGATGACGGTTGGTGATCTCTTCCGCTACATCTTCTTCACCGGCTACCTGGCGATGCCGATCATGCAGTTGGCGTCGATCGGCACGCAGGTGACCGAGGCGTTTGCCGGCCTCGACCGCATCCGCGAAATTCTCGACACGCCGCGCGAAGACGCCGACCCGGCGCGCACGGCCACACTGCCTGATTTTCGCGGCGAGGTGGAGTTCCGCGACGTGACGTTCGAGTACAACGCGGGCGTGGAAGTGCTGAAACACATCACGTTCCACGCGCCGGCTGGCACGACGACCGCGCTCGTTGGTTCCTCGGGCTCGGGCAAGAGCACGCTCATCAGTCTCGTGATGGCGTTCAATACGCCCAAGTCGGGGCAGTTGCTCGTCGACGGCCGCGACTCGCAGTCGTTGACGCTCACCGAGTACCGGCGGCATCTCGGCGTGGTGCTGCAGGACAACTTCCTCTTCGACGGCACGGTGGCCGAGAACATCAGCTACGGCACGCCGGCGGCGTCGCGCGAGGACGTGATTCGCGTGGCGAAGATTGCGCACGCCGACGAGTTCATCAGCGGCTTCGAGAAGGGCTACGACACGGTCGTCGGTGAGCGTGGCGTGCGGTTGTCGGGCGGGCAGCGTCAGCGCGTGGCGATCGCGCGCGCAATTCTGGCCGACCCGCGCATTCTGTTGCTTGATGAAGCGACGTCGAGCCTCGACAGCGAGAGTGAAGCCAAGATTCAGGACGGCCTCCGCGCGTTGCGGCAGGGCCGGACCACCTTCGTCATCGCGCACCGCTTGTCGACGATTCAGACGGCGAATCAGATTCTCGTGCTCGAGAACGGCGAGATTGTGGAGCGGGGCACGCACACGGAGCTGTTGGCGCTCGGCGGGCGGTACCGGCAGCTCTATGACAAGCAGTACAAGTTCGAAGCCGACCGCTTCGTGAATCCCGGCGAGGAACTGCCGTCGGATGTAACAAAGGCGCCGGTGCCGTCGACGGCCCGGACGTAGAGGATCCATGGCGCATTTCATTTACACGATGAAGGGGTTGGGCAAGATCTATCCGCCCGACCAGAAAGTATTCGAAGACATCTGGCTGTCGTTCATCTACGGCGCCAAGATCGGCATCATCGGCGGCAACGGCGCGGGCAAGTCCACGCTCATGAAGATCATGGCGGGCCTCGACCAGAACTACCTCGGCGAGGCGTTCCGCGCGGAGAACTCGACCGTCGGCTACCTCGCGCAGGAGCCGCAGCTCGATCCGACGAAGACCGTGCTCGGCAACGTCGAAGAAGGCGTGGCGCCGATTCGCGCGCTCTTGACCAAGTTCGACGAGATCAACGCGCGCTTCGGCGAGTCGATGTCCGACGACGAGATGGACAAGCTGCTCGCCGAGCAGGCGCGCGTGCAGGACGCGATCGATGCCGCCGGCGCGTGGGATCTCGACGCGAAGCTCGAGCAGGCGATGGACGCGCTGCGGTGCCCGCCACCGGATGCCGACGTCACCAAGCTCTCGGGTGGCGAACGCCGTCGCGTGGCGCTCTGCCGGTTGTTGCTGCAGAGCCCCGACCTGCTGCTCCTCGACGAACCGACGAACCACCTCGACGCCGAGTCGGTGGCGTGGCTCGAGCAGTTCCTCCACAAGTACCCGGGCAGCGTCGTGGCGATCACGCACGACCGCTACTTCCTTGACAACGTCGCCGGTTGGATCCTCGAACTCGATCGCGGCAAGGCGTATCCGTGGGAAGGCAACTACTCGGGCTGGCTCGAGCAGAAGCAGAAGCGCCTCGCCCTCGAAGAGAAGGCGGAGGCCCGCCGGCAGTCGACGCTCGAACACGAACTCGAGTGGATCCGCATGTCGCCCCGCGCGCGTCAGGCCAAGGGCAAAGCCCGACTGAACGCGTACGAAGAACTGCTCGCGCAGGACACGGCGCAGAAGATCGAACGCGTCGAGATCTACATTCCGCCGGGCCCCCGTCTCGGCAACGTCGTCATCGAAGCCCGCGACCTGAAGAAGGGCTACGGCGACGTGCTGCTGATGGAGAACCTCGACTTCACGCTGCCGCGCTCCGGCATCGTCGGCGTCATCGGCCCGAACGGCGCCGGCAAGACCACGCTCTTCAAGATGCTCGTGGGGCAGGAGCAGCCGGATGCCGGCACGCTGAAGCTCGGCGATACGGTGAAGATCGGCTACGTGGACCAGAGCCGCGATTCGCTCGATGCGAACAACACCGTGTGGCAGGAGATCTCGCACGGTGAAGACGAGATCATCCTCGGCTCGAAGAAGGTGAACTCGCGCGCCTACTGCAGCTGGTTCAACTTCCGCGGCCGTGATCAGCAGCAGAAGGTCGGCGAGCTCTCGGGTGGTCAGCGCAATCGCGTGCACCTCGCCAAACTGTTGCAGAAGGACTGCAACCTGCTGCTCCTTGACGAGCCGACGAACGACCTCGACGTCGACACGCTGCGCGGTCTCGAAGAGGCGATCCTCAACTTCGCCGGCTGCGCCGTCGTGATCTCGCACGACCGCTGGTTCCTCGACCGTATCGCCACGCACATGCTGGCGTTCGAAGGCGACAGCCAAGTGGTGTGGTTCGAAGGCAACTATCAGGACTACGAAGCGGACCGGAAGCGCCGGCTCGGCCCCGCGGCCGAGGCCCCGCACCGGATCAAGTACCGCAAGTTGATGCGCTAGTGCATTCGCCCGCGCGCCGCCCCGGCGCGCGGGTGTACGATTTCCACCATGAAACGACTGTGGTGGAGTCTTCCGTTGCTCTCGGCCGGTCTGGTGATGGCGGCGTCGGTGCAGGTGCCGGCGCAGCAGCCGGCCGCGCCGTCGGTGTCACCCGCGCTCTTCAGCGACATGAAGTGGCGCAACATCGGTCCGATGCGCGCCGGCCGTACGAAGGCCGCGGCCGGGCATCGCAGCCAGCCCTACACGTTCTACATCGGCATGGTGAACGGCGGCGTGTGGAAGACGACCGACGCCGGCCGGACGTGGAAGCCGATCTTCGACGATCAGCCGACCGGTTCGATCGGCGCGATCGCGGTGGCGCCCTCCGATGCCAACGTGATCTACGTCGGCTCGGGTGAAGGCCTCCCGCGCCCCGACCTCGCCGTCGGCGACGGCATGTACAAGTCGACCGACGCGGGGCAGACGTGGACGCACCTCGGGCTGCGTGACGCGCAGCAGATTCCGAAAATCGCGGTCGATCCGAAGGATCCGAACCGACTCTTCGTGGCGGCCCTCGGACATCCGTATGGACCGAACCAGGAGCGCGGCATCTTCCGCTCGACCGACGGCGGCCAGACGTTCACGCGCGTGCTCTTCAAGGACGAGAACACCGGCGGCAAGGACGTCGACATCGATCCGGAGAACCCGAACATCGTCTACGCCACGTTGTGGGAGCAGCGCCAGGGGCCGTGGGAGAACGGCGCGTGGAGCGGCACGAACGGCGGCGTATTCAAGTCGACCGATGGCGGCACGACGTGGACGCAGCTGAAGAACGGCCTGCCCGCAGTGGTGAACGCGGAGCTCGTGATCGCGCCGTCGAATCCGAAGCGTCTCTATGTGACGGCGGAAGCCGCACCGGGCACCCAGCCGGGCACCGGGCTCTACCGGTCCGACGACGCCGGCGCGACGTGGTATCGACCGTCGAACGACAACCGGCCCGTGTCGCGCGTGAACGAAGTGACGCCGCACGTGAGCGCGAAGGATCCCGACACGATCATCGTGACCGACGTCGTAAGCTTCAAGTCGACCGACGGCGGCAAGACCTTTACGCCATTCCGCGGCGCGCCCGGCGGTGACGACAACCAGAACCTGTGGTGGAACCCCGACAACCCCGACATCATCCTGCTCACGATCGATCAGGGCGCGGTGGTCACGTTGAACGGCGGCCAGACGTGGAGCTCGTGGTTCACGCAACCAACCGCGGCGCTCTATCACGTGATGACCGACAACGCGTTTCCGTACCGCGTGTGCGGCGGCCAGCAGGACAGCGGCTCGGTGTGCGTGGCCAGCCGCGGCAACGACGGCCAGATCACGTTCCGTGAGTGGCATCCGGTCGGCATCGAGGAGTACGGCTACGCGGCGCCGGATCCGCTCGATCCGGATCTGGTCTACGGCGGAAAGGTCACGCGGTACAACCGCCGGACGGGGCAGACGTCGGACGTGGGCCCGGTGGCGGGCCGTGGCGGCGGACCGGCGGCAGCAGGTGCGCCGAGCTACCGCACCGTGCGCACGCAGCCGGTGGTGTTCTCGCAGGTCGACAACAAGACGCTCTTCTATGGCAACAACGTGCTGTGGAAGACGCTCGACGGCGGCGTGACCTGGAAGCAGATCAGCCCGGACCTCACGCGTGAATCGTGGAAGGTGCCGAAGAACGTCGGCTCCTATGCGGAGAAGGTCACGGCCACGACGCGCGGATCGATTGGCGCGCAGGTGATCTACACGATCGGGCCGTCCTACAAAGACATCAACCGCATCTGGATCGGCACCGACGACGGCGTGATCGCGACGACGACCGACGGCGGCGCGCACTGGGCGAACGTGACGCCTCCGGCGATCACGGACTTCATGAAGGTGTTCACGATCGATGCGGGCCGCTTCGACGCGCAGACGGCGTACGCGGCGGTGAACACGCTGCGGCTCGACGATATGAACCCCTACATCTTCCGCACGCACGACGGCGGCCAGACGTGGACAAAGATCGTGAACGGCATCCCCGGCGGCGCGCCCGTGAGCGTGGTGCGCGAGGACCCGAAGCGCAAGGGCCTCCTCTATGCCGGCTCCGAGACGCAGGTGTATGTGTCGTTCGACGACGGCGACCACTGGCAGTCGCTCCGCTTGAACATGCCGGCGTCGTCGGTGCGCGACCTCGTGATCAAAGACGACGACCTCGTCGTCGGTACGCACGGCCGCGGCATCTGGATCCTTGACGACATCACGCCGCTGCGCCAGATCGGTCCGCAGACGGCGCAGCAGGACGCGGTGCTCTTCGCGCCGACGACGGCGTGGCGTGTGCGCTGGAACATGAACACCGACACGCCGCTGCCGCCCGACGAGCCGACGATGCCGAATCCGCCCGAGGGCGCGATCATCAACTACTACCTGAAGGGCGCGGCGAACGGCCCGGTGACGCTCGAGATCCTCGATGGCGCGAAGGTCATTCGCAAGTACACGAGCGACGACGAGGTGCTCCGTCCGAACAACGCGACGACGACGCTGCCGCTCTACTGGTACCGCGAGCCGATGGTGCTCTCGACGGCAGCCGGCATGCATCGCTTCACGTGGGACGTGCACCTGCAGCCGGTGGATGGCGTGAACCGCGTGGGCGGCCCCACGCTGCCGATTGCCGCGGTGCCGCACAACACGGTGCCGGCGCCGACGACGCCGTGGGCGAACCCGGGCAGCTATACCGTTCGCCTCACGGTGAACGGCAAGAGCTACACGCAGCCGATCGTCGTGAAGGCGGATCCGCGCGTGAAGACGCCAGCGGCGACGATGCAGCAGGTATACACCGTGTCGCGCGCGGCCTGGGATGGCGCCGTGGCGGCGCGCGTGGCGGGTGACGAGGCGCGTGCGCTTCGCACCGCGATTGCGGCGCTCTTGCCGAAGGCCACGGGCAAGGTGGCGGAGGCGCTGACGGCGTTCGACAAGAAGCTCGACGCGCTGGCGGGAGCGGTGGCGGCCGGCGGTGGCCGCGGCCGCGGTCAGGGCGGCGGCGGTGGCGGTGCCGGGCGCGCGGCTGGTGCGGGCGCGCGTGCGGGTGCCCCGGCGGCGGCGCCGGCAGAGACGCTGGCCACGGCGAGCGCGGCGCTCTCGGGCGTGATGAACCTGTTGCAGGCGGCGGATGTGACGCCGACGGCCGTGCAGCTCAAGGCGATGGCGGATGCGCAGGCGCAGGGCACGCGTGTGATGGCGAAGTGGACGGCGCTCAGCACGACCGAGCTGGCGGCGTTGAATGCGCAGCTGACGGCAGGGGGGCTGCCGGCACTGAAGAAGTAGCGCGTGTGTGGCCGCGCCCGGCGTCCTGCCGGGCGCGGCCTGCACGTCAGAACGTGGCGGTGCCTCCGCCGACGATTTCCCCTACTCGCAGATCAAGGTTTGGCAGGACCGCGGATTCGATCGCCTGCGCATGGAAGTGCCGTCGCACGGACCGCACGGCGCCGTTCACGGTGTTGAGCACGTCGAGCTGTCGTGAGAACTGGTGGTAGAGCCAGATCTCGCGCACACCGTAGTGCGCGTACCACCGCACTTTGTCGTCGAGACGGCCGACGCGCGGGTTCGGTGAGAGCACTTCCACGACGAGGTCGGGCGCGCCGATGACGCGATCGCCGACGAGGGCCGTGCTCGTGGGCGCGAGATACAGCAGATCGGGCTGCAGGGCGAGGGCCTGCTCGCGGTCGAGCACCACATCGGTCGGCGCGATCAGCACCTCGCCGCCGTGGCGGGCGCAGTGCGAGTGCAGGGCACGCGCCATGGCAAAGACGACGCGCTGGTGCGGCACGCTCGGGGCGTCTTTCGCCACGATCGCGCCAAAGATCAGTTCCTGCGGCGTCACCACTTCCGGTGTCGCCTGATACTCCGCCAGAGTCATGTGGGTTCTCCGCTTCTGCCGCATCCCGCGGCGCACGGGCCTCCGTCCGGCCCGGTCTTCGTCGTGGTGACTGTCTGACCGCCGGAATTGGAGGCGTGTCTCAACATGACGACGACGCTCTCATCGTCGAAAAACGTCGTCAAGAGAGAAGATCGTGCCAACGGGCGTTGGCGGCAATGTCCCCCTCCCAGACGGCGTCTCCACTCTGTTACGCTTACGCCGTCCCGGAGGACGTGTCCCATGTTCAAGCTACGACGACTGCTCGTACCTACGGCGGTGATTGCGGTGCCGCTCGTTGGTGCTCTGTTCATTGCGCATCCCGCAGCGGCCCCGCAGGCGGCCGCGCCCGCTCAGGCCAAACCCGCGGCACCGGCAGCGCCGGCGGCCGGTAAGATCACCAGCCCGAAGGACGCGTGGGGGCACAACGTCGGCGACGACTACTTCCTCGCCAACTACAAGCAGGAATACGACTACTTCCAGCTCCTGGCGAAGCAGTCGAACCGCATCCACATCAAGGACATCGGGAAGTCCTCCGAAGGCCGGCCGATGATCACCGCGATCGTCACCGATCCGGCGAACTATCCGAAGCTCGCGCGCTATCAGGAGATCTCGCGCCGCCTCTCGCTCAACCAGGTGAAAGACGACGCCGAAGCGCGCGCCCTGGCGAAGGAGGGCAAGGCGATCGTGTGGATCGACGGCGGTCTGCACGCCACCGAAGTGCTCGGCGCGCAGCAGCTGATCGAGATGGTCTACCAGATGGTCAGCCTGAACGACGAGGAGACGCAGCGCTTCCTCAAGGACGTGATCATCCTGTTCACGCCGGTCAACCCGGACGGCCAGGACCTCGTGAGCGACTGGTACATGAAGCAGGGCAACATGAACGTGCCCGTGCTCTACAACAAGTACGCGGGCCACGACGACAACCGCGACTCCTACATGAACGCGCTCGCCGAAACGCGCAACATCTCGCGCGTGATGTATCGCGAGTGGTATCCGCAGATCATGTACAACCATCACCAGACCGGCCCGGCCGGCACGGTGATGTTCGCGCCGCCGTTCCGCGATCCGTTCAACTACAACTTCCACCCGGGCATCCCGGCGCGCATGGACCTGATCGGCTCGGTGATGGCCGACCGCTTCATCGCCGAGCACAAGCCGGGCGTGACCACGCGCAAGGGCTCGAGCTACTCGACGTGGTGGAACGGCGGCCTCCGCACGACGGCCTACTTCCACAACCAGCTCGGCATCCTGACAGAGACGATCGGCAACCCGACGCCGCAGTCGATTCCGTTCCTCGACTCGAAGCTCATCGGCGACATGAACATGTGGTGGCCGATCGGCCCGAAGAACGAGTGGCACTTCCGCCAGTCGATCGAGTACTCGATCACGGCGAACCGCTCGATCCTCGACTTCGCGTCGCGGTACCGCGAGACGAACCTCTTCAACATCTACCAGATGGGCAAGGACCAGATTCAGTGGGGCAACGAAGACCACTGGACGATCACGCCGCATGAAGTGGAGCGCGCGCAGAAGGAACTCGGTCTGCCGACGGCGGGCCAGGGCGGCGGTGGCGGCCGTGGCGGCGCCGGCGGCGGTGGCCGCGGCGGCGGTGCGAACGAGAAGCCGGAAGACAACGCGCTGTGGAAGAAGCTGCATGCCCCGGAGGCCCGCGACCCGCGCGCCTTCATCATTCCGGCGAGCCAGGCCGACTTCGGCACGGCGACCAAGTTCGTGAACTCGCTGCTCATCAGCGGCATCACGATCCACAAGGCCACGGCGGCGTTCAACGTGAACGGCAAGCAGTATCCGAAAGACTCGTACGTCGTGAAGACGGCGCAGCCGTTCCGCGCGCACGTGATGGACATGTTCGAGCCGCAGGATCACCCGGATGACTTCGCGTATCCGGGCGCGCCGCCCACCCGGCCGTACGACAACGCCGGCTACACGCTGGCGTTCCAGATGGGCGTCGAGTTCGATCGCGTGCTCGAGGCCCTGCCGGCCCAGCTCCCGCTCGACGAGATCAAGACCGAAACCGTGAAGGTCCCCGCCGGCGCGATCAAGACCGCGCAGGCGCCGGCCGGTTACTACTTCACCCACAAGGCCAACGACAGCTTTACGGCGATCACGCGGCTCCTCCAGGCCGGTGAAGACGTCGCGTGGCTCGACAACGGCCCGATGGGCAACGGCACGTTCTACGTGACGAACAAGCCGACGACGCTCGCGATTCTCCAGAAGGCCGCGACGGACCTCGGCGTGAGCTTCGAGTCGGCCGCTTCGGCGCCGACCGGTGCGATGAAGCACCTGAAGCCGCTGCGCGTCGGCCTCTTCGACACCTACGGCGGCGGCATGCCGTCGGGCTGGAACCGCCTGATCTTCGAGAACTTCGAGATGCCGTACGAGGTCGTGTATCCGCCGGATCTCGACAAGGGCAACCTCCGCGCGAAGTACGACGTGCTGATCTTCAACGGCGCGGGTGTCGCGGGCGGCGGCGGCCGCGGCGGTGGCGGCGGTGCGATGGCCGGCGAAGCGCCGGCGGCGGCGCCGGCAGGCGCCGCGGGCGCGGCGGCTCCGGCAGGTCGTGCCGGTGGAGCGGGCGCAGGCGGCCGTCAGGGCGCGGCGGGTGCGGGTGGCCGTGAAGGCTTCACGCCGGCGCCGATCCCGGCCGAGTTCGCGAAGCGCCAGGGCGCGGTGTCGGCCGCGACGATGGACAAGATCAAGGAGTTCGTGAACGCGGGTGGCACGGTCGTCTACATCGGCAACGTCGCGATGCAGGCCGCGCAGGTGTTCAACCTGCCGGTGACCAACCAGCTCAACGGCGTCGGGGGCGACAAGTACTACGTCCCGGGCTCCGTGCTGCGCGTGTCGGTGGACAACACGAACCCAATCGCGCACGGCTTCGAGAAGGAACTCGATGTGTTCTTCGACAACAACCCCGTCTTCAAGCTCAACGCCGATGCGGCGTCGAAGGGCGTGAAGCCGGTGGCGTGGTTCAACTCGCCGTCACCGCTGCGCAGCGGCTGGGCGTGGGGCGCGTCGTATCTTGATAAGGGTGTGGAGATCATTGACGCGACGGTCGGCCAGGGCAAGGTTTACCTCTTCGCGCCGGAAATCACATTCCGGTCGCAGCCCCATGGCACGTTCAAGTTTCTGTTCAACGCGATGTATCTTGCGGGGGCGAAGTAGCGTCAACGTGCGAAAGTGCGATGGGGCGGGCCGGCGGAAGATCGCCGGCCCGTTCCATTTGTGCGCAACGCAGTCGCGCTACTCGCTCCTGAGGGCCTGGATCGGATTTGTCGCGGCGGCGCGACGGGCCGGGAGGAACGTCGCGAGCAGACCGACGCCGCCGAGCACGATCATCGTGAGTGCGAACACAGTCGGGTCCCACGGTTCCACATTGAACAAGAGCTGCTTCATCTGGCGACCGAGCACGCCGCCGAGGCCGGTGCCGATCGCCATGCCGATGCAGACGATGACCGCGCCTTGGCGCATGACCATGAGCAGCACCGCTTTTGCGTCTGCGCCGAGAGCCATGCGCACGCCGATCTCGGCCGTGCGGCGTTCCACGCTGAAGGCCATGACGCCGTAGAGGCCGGCGGCGGCGAGGATGAGGGCGGCGAGGCCGAAGGACATGAAGAGGCTGCCGAAGACGCGGAACGGCCAGGTCTGGCTCGCGTAGACGCCCGCGACCGAATCGACCTCGAAGAGCGGGAGGTCGGCGTTGATGTCGTGCATCATCTTGCGCACCGGCGTCTCGAGCGCGCGCGGCGCGAGGCTCGACGGTGCGGCGAGCATGAGCACGTTCCGGCTCTTCAACTGCGTCATCGGCACGAGCGCAATCGGCGCGTCGTCCGTGCCGCCGCGACCGGTGATGGCGAGCGACGACACGACGCCGACGATCGTCCACCACGGATTGTCGGCGTCGTCCTTCAGTTGCAGCTGGAAGCGGTGGCCGATCGGGTCGGCGTTCGAGAAGAATCGCTTCGCGAATTCCTCCGTGACCACCGATACGGTTTCCTGATCGGCGCGATCGCGCGCGTCGAGCAAACGGCCGCGCTTCAGTGACACGCCCATCACCTCGAAGTACTCCGGCGTGACGCCGATGCGGCGTGAATCGCGCATGTCTTCCGTGCGGGCCGGCTTGGCGTCGCCGTCGATCAGGATCTTGAAGGCCGCGGCGCGGTCCGGTAGCGCGGTGGCGATGGCGCCGCGCGCGACACCCGGGGTGCGGTTGAGGGCGGTGTCGATCCGCTCGATCGCCTGCTGCACGGCGGCGTCGTCGCGGTAGTCGCGGTCGTTCAGTTCCACGCGCGCCTGGAAGCGATCAATGCGGAACGGGAAGTCGAGCCGGTTGGCAAGGATGACGCTCTTGATCATGAGCCCGCTCACCACCAGCAGCACGAACGAGAGCATGATCTCCGCGCCGACGAGCACGCGCGTGAAGCGGCCCATCGACAGGCTCGTGTTGGCGCGTCCGGCATCCTTCAATACGCCCTGCAGGTCCTGGCGCGTGACGCGCAGGGCCGGCACGAGGCTCGACGCGAGCGCCGCCACCACGGTGAGCCCGGTCGCGAACAACAACACCGTGGGATCGAGCGTGACGATGATCCAGAAGGGCGGCTGGGTGTCGGCGATGCCGGCCATGAAGAGGCGCACACCGATTGCGGCGATGCCGAGACCGAGCAGCGTGCCGGCCAATGACAGGAGCAGGCCTTCGATGAGCAGCTGACGCACGAGCCGCGTCCGCGAGGCGCCCATCGCCAATCGGATGCCCACTTCACGCACGCGATCGGCCGCGCGCGCCAATTGCAGGTTCATGACGTTGACGCAGGCGATCAGCAGCACGCCGAACACCGCCACGAGCATCGTCGTGAGGGTCATGATCACTTCCTTGCCGAGGTAGCGGCGCACAAAAGGCACCGCAGCGCCGCTCAGGTTCTTCACGGTGGGATCGAGCTCCGTGATGCGCTCGCCGAGTGCGCGCGCCTGCGTCGTGCCGAGCGCGAAACTGGCGCCGTTGGCGAGGCGGCCGAACATCTCCACGCTGGCGCTCTCCGCGCGCGTGGCCGCCGGACGCAGCGCCAGCGGCATCCACACGTCGTGCGTCTGCGGAAACCCGAAGCCGGCGGGCATGATGCCGATGATGGTGGTGGCGGTGCCGTTGATGCGCACGGTCTGGCCGACCGCCGATGTCGCGCGATTGAACTGGTTCTTCCACACGGTGTCCGAGATCATCGCCACCGGCGCCGCGCCCTCGACGGCATCCTCGTCGCGGAAGTCACGCCCTGCGGTGGGGCGCACGCGGAGGATGTGCCAGGCATTCGGCGTCACTTTCGCGGCGTCGTATCGGGCGGGCACGATGCCGTCGGCCGAGAGGTCGGCCTGCAGATGGCTGTAGGCGCCGAGTTCCGAGAACGCGGTCTGGAAGCGCTGGAACGCCAGCATGTCGTCGATCTTCACGGACACTGGCCGTCCTTGATTCCGTTCCGGTTGGGTGGTGCCCACGTACGCGATGCGGTCGGCTTCGTCGAACGGCAGGCCCCGCAGGAAGGCGCCGTTCACGATGCTGAACATGATGGTCGTGAGGCCGATTCCGAGCGCGAGGGCGATGGTGGCGAGCGCGGTGGTGCCCGGGCGTTTTCGGAGCATGCGGAGACCGAAGCGCACGTCCTGTCGGAAGGTGTCCATGTCGACTGATACGGAAACGATGGGGCGAAGGTTATCGAGCGGAGCACACTCCGACCGATAATGAACAGACATGTCGACTGCGTGGCACTATCCCGAGGCGCTGAAGGCAGCGCTGGCCGAACATGGCATTGCGCCGTTGGCCACGACGCCGCCGCGGCTCGTGCGGGCATATCTCAACGATCTCTATCGATATGAAATCCGCCGCCTGAAGGCGCGACGGCAGTCATGTGAGGTCGCGAAGGCGGCGTACGTGCCGGAGGTGATCGCGCTGCGAAAGAAGTACGTGGCGCTGAGCCTCACGCCTGACGAGTGGGAGCAGGCCTTCCGCGCGGGCTAGCCGAGCCGTTCGGGTTCCCAGCGCATGCCGATGCTCAGGATGCGCTGTAGCAGGGCCGGGTAGTCCACGCCGGCGCGCGCCGCCGCTTCCGCGAAGTCTTCCTTGCGCGCAATCTGCGGATTCGGATTGGCTTCGAGCACGTACACGCGGCCATCGGGTGTGAGCCGCAGGTCGATGCGTGCGTAGCCGCTCAGCTCGAGCACCTGATACACACGCTTCGCTACATGCTGAATGCGGTCGGCCATCTCGGGCGGCAGATCGGCGAGCCCCGTGGCGATGCCCATCCGCTTCTGATACTTCGCGTTCCACTTCACGCGTCCGGTCGCGATGCGATGCTGATCGTCGGGCATGTTCGCGAACGTCATTTCCCAGATCGGGAACGCCTGCAGCCGCTGGTTGCCGAGCACCGCGACGTAGAGCTCGCGGCCTTCGATGTATTCCTCGATGATGGCGTCGGTCGTGACCGAGTCGTGGATGAACTCCACGCGCTCGCGCAGCTTGGCCTCGTCTTCGATCACCGACGCCTGCGAGATGCCGATCGAGGCCTCCTGCGTCAGCGACTTCACGATCACGGGCAGCTTGAAACGCGCGGGCAGCCGTGGTTTGCGGCCGCGGCGCACCACGGTGAACTCGGGTACCGCGATGCGGTGGTAGTGCAGCAGCTTCTTCGACAGCGCCTTGTCACGCGACAGCAACATGCCGCGCGGGTTGCTGCCGGTGTAGGACAGTCGCAGCAGCTCGAGGTAGGCGACGACATTCTGGTCGAACGTGCCGACTTCGTGGAAGGCCTCCATCAGGTTGAAGGCGATGTGCGGCTTGAATTCGTCGTTGGCCTGGCGGATGCCGGCGAGGTCATCCTTCACACCGAGGACGTGCACGTCGTGTTCGAGCTGATCGCGCACGGTGGTGAGGACGTCGTACTCGGTACGCCACGGCGCCGTCAGCGGGTCCTGATCGCCGATGTCTGCCGGCGGTACCAAGTAATCGTGCATGAGCACGAGTACGCGTAACTTCCGCATGCGCGCGTCATTTTAGTACAGGTGCGGGTCCGGATGGTACTGCCGGTCGTTCAGCGGTGCGGGTCGAACGGCGGCACGAACCGGTCGTCGGGCACCGGCAGGACCTCGCGCAGGTAGTAGGCGAGGCCGCGTTCCTGGCGCCAGTCGCGCGGATAGCCGAGCGACACCTCTTCATAGCGCACGCCGTGACGCACGAGTGTGGAGCGCAAGTGCAGATGGCCGCTGATGACGGCGCGCGCGCGGAAGCGCACGCCCCAGTCTTCGGTGCGCGTCGTGCCGCACCAGAGCGAAAAGCGCGGAATGCGCGGCGGCCGAGCCAGGTCGTAGCGCAGCGGCCAGTGATTCACGAGGACGGTGCGGGCCTGTGCGGGCAGGGCGGCCAGGCGCCCTTCGGTGGCATCGCAGCGCGCCTGACACCACGCGTCGCGCGATGGAAAGGGATCGGGCCGGAGCAGCACCTCGTCACTCGCGACGATGTCGGCAGCTTTCGCCCACGCCAGCGCGTCGGCGCGCGAGACATCGGACGGCCGGAAGCTGTAGTCGAACAACAGGAACATCGGCACGATGAAGGTCGGTGTGGCGGCATCGCCGGGCCAGCGCACATACGGATCCTCCGGCGTCAGCACGCCGCGGCGCTGGCAGGTCTCCACAAGCTCGTCATAGCGGGCCACGCCGCGGGTGCGATCGGTGGCATCGGCCGGGCACCAGAGGTCGTGATTGCCCGGCGTCCAGATCACGCGCGCGAAGCGCGACGTCAGCACGTCGAGCGCGAATTGCAGATGCTCGACGCGTTCGCCGACGTCGCCGGCCACGATCAGCCAGTCGTCGTCAAAGCGCCGCGCGCGATCGGCGCCGAAGGCCTCGAGCGCGGCGCGGTTCTCCTTGCGCGAGACGTGCAGGTCGCTGATCGCAAACAGCCGGCCCGTCGTCGTCTTCGCGGAGCCAGACGGCATCAGCGCGGGAACCGGTTGTTGGCGAAGCGCTGGAAGCGGATGTTGGGACGCACACCGTCTCGCGTGTCGACGGCGACGGCCATGAGATGTGTCGGACTGGGCTGCGCCAGCCGGAAGGTCCAGCGGCGATCGACGTCTGCGAGCGACTGGCGTGGCATGAACACCGGCTCGCCGCTTTCGAGCGAGAACGCGGCGTCGGCCATCGGCACGGAGATGCCGAGTCCGCGCGCCTTGAGATACGCCTCTTTCAGCGTCCAGTAGACGAGAAAGCGTTCGAGCCGCTGGCCCTCGGGCGCCGCGTTGATGTCTTCGAGTTCGTCCGGCGCGCACACGCGCCCGGCCACGTCGTGATCGGGCTGCGGCCGTTCGAGGTACTCGATGTCCACGCCGACGTCGCGTCCGTGTGCGATGACGCAGGCGACCGCGCCGTGACTGTGCGCGAGATTGAAGCGATAGGGCGTGTCGGGCGAAGCGACTTCCGGCCGGCCGTGCGGGCCGATGCTGAAGCGCCAGTCGGCCGGCGCGACGCCCGTCACTTCGGCGAGCATGGCGCGCGCCATGCCGCGCCCCACGAGGTAGGCCGCTCGCGCTTCGACGTCTTTGTATTGTTCCGCCCGTGTGCGTTCCTCGGGCTGCAACCATTCCTTGAGGCGCGTCCACACATCGGCATCGAGTCCGCCATCGTCGCCGCTGAACACTGCCACCAGCACGTCCTGAGACATTTCGATAGTATTGCTCATCAGATATGTCACTGATCTGCCTCTTCCCCGGTCAGGGTTCGCAGTCGAAAGGCATGGGCGCGGACCTGTTCGAGCGTTATCCCGATTGGACGGCCGCGGCCGACGCGGTGCTCGGCTACTCGATTCGTGAACTGTGCGTGGATGACCCGCGCAACGAACTCGGGCTCACGCAATTCACGCAGCCGGCGCTCTACGTCGTGAATGCGCTCACGTATCGCGCGAAGCGTGACGATGGCATGGCGGAGCCGGCGTTTGTGGCGGGCCACAGCCTCGGGGAATACGACGCGTTGCTCGCAGCCGGCTGTTTCGATTTCGCGACCGGCCTCACGATGGTCAAGGAACGCGGCCGGATGATGGGGCAGGTGAGCGGCGGCGGCATGGCCGCCGTGATCGGGATGGAGCCGGCGCGGATCAAGGAAGTGCTGCAGGGCTCCGAGGCCGGGCGACGTGTGGACGTGGCGAACTTCAACTCGTTCGACCAGACGGTGATCGCCGGTCCGAAGGTGGATCTCGACACGGTGAAGGCCGACTTCGAGGCCGCCGGTGTGCGCGCCTACATTCCGCTGAACGTCAGCGCGCCCTTCCACTCACGGTACATGCGCGAGCCGCAGATGACGTTCGACGGCTTCCTGCAGAGCTTCACGTTCGCGGCGCCGCGCATTCCGGTGATTTCGAATGTGACGGCGCGCCCGTACGCCGGGAATCAGGTGCGCCAGACGTTGTCGGAGCAGATCGGCAACTCGGTGCAATGGCTCGACACGATCCTGTTTCTGATGCAGCAGCCCGAGCCGGAATTCGTGGAATGCGGCCCGGGCTCCGTGTTGGCCAAGCTCAACGTCGCGATCAAGAAGAAGCTGCGTTAGGACTTTCCGCGGAGTCGCACGCCGCCGTTGACGGTGTCGATCCGGATCTCCGGGCCGCCGCCGTTCAGGTCGCCGCTCAGCCGGCGCTTCGACTGTTCGCTCGCGTTGAGCGACAGGTCGTCGGCGGCGATGCCGCCGTTGGTCACCTTCACATTCACGCGAGCCTTGGCGGTCTTCGGCAGCGCTACGCCCACGGCGCCGTTCACGGTCTCCACCGTCACACCGCCCGAGCCAAGCGCAGCGAAGTCGAGGTCCACTTCGCCGTTCACCGTTTCCGCGCGGGTCGTGCCGGCCAGGTTCGTGGCCTTGATGCGTCCGTTCGTCGTGTCGAGCCGGACCTCGCCGGTGATGTCGCGCACCGTCAAGGCACCATTCGTGGTCGACAGCGTGACGGACGCGCCCTTCGGCGCGCGCACGTGAAATTTGATCTCGCGGTTGCCGCCGAGCATGATGCCGTTGTTGTTGGTGCGGCCGTCGAGGAGGATGCTGCCGGCGCTGACGGTTTCCTTGATCGCCATGTCCTCGGCCGCCTTCTTGGCGTCGGCCTCCGTCATGGCCTTGGCGATGCGTTCGGCCGTGACTTCCACCGTATCGCCGTCACTCGGATCGACCTCGATGACGCCGTTGGTGTTCTTGATCTCGAGCGACCCGCCGGCCGCGAGGGTGTAGGACTTCTTCCACTCGCTGCGGCCCTCGGCCTGATTGCTGATGTTGATGTTGCAGGCGGTCAGGGCGGCGGTGGCGGCCAGCATGAGGGCGGCGGCCAGGGCCCGGGGGCGCAATGAGAAACGGCGGGGCGGGGCAGTGAGCATGTCGATCTCCTGAGCGAATGATACGGCCCGGTCGGTGGCTGGGTTCGCGTGCTAGCATCCGGCCATGCAAAAAGTTGGCGGCACGCTGGGCGGCAAGCCCATGGCGGAGTGGATCGAGCAGTACGGCCACAGCCATCGCCATCCGGCCAATCAGTTCTGCCACACGATCGGGATTCCGATGATCGCGGTGGCGGTGGTCCTCTTTGTGGTGGCGGCCGTGCCGCTCGTGATGCCGGGCGGGCCGGTGCCGGCCGGATTCTGGAAAGTGCCGACGGTGCTCTTCGTGGTGGGCTGGGTCTTTCAGTTCATCGGCCATGCGATCGAACAGGAACCGCCCGAGTTCTTCAAAGACTGGCGATTCCTGTTCGTCGGTTTGCGTTGGTGGTTCAAGAAGATCGGACTGTAAGGCTCACGCCTTCGGCGTCGTCGCCCGCGCGGCCGCGCG
>CAYFLU010000027.1:3284-24757 GCA_964343975.1 uncultured Solibacteraceae bacterium | reverse complement strand
ATGCGATCGGCGCCCACCACCACGAAGTCGATGCCGCCATCGCGCATGAGCGGCCCCGCCATGCTCTCGGTGATCACGGTCGTCGGGATCTGCTCGCGCACGAGTTCCCACGCCGTGAGGCGGGCGCCCTGAAAGAACGGCCGCGTCTCGTCGGCATACACCTGCGCCACTTTGCCCTGCGCCGCCGCCGCACGGATGACACCGAGCGCCGTGCCGTAGCCTGCCGTGGCGAGCGCCCCGGCATTGCAGTGCGTGAGGATGCGCGCGCCGGCCGGCACGAGCGCCGCGCCGTGCTGCCCCATCGCCTGACAGGCGGCGAGGTCATCGTCATGAATCTGTTGTGCCGTCGCCGCGAGCCGCACCTTGAGCTCGTCCACCGACTCGCCGGCGCGGACACCGATGGAGAATGCGCGCTTCATCTCCGCGATCGCCCAGAACAGGTTGACCGCCGTGGGCCGTGTGCCCGCCATGAGCTCGCAGAGCTTGTTGAACTCGACGGCGAACTGCTTCGTGCCCGGCGCCGTACAGCGCCGCATGCCGAGTGCAATGCCCATCGCCGCCGCGACGCCGATCGCCGGCGCGCCACGGATCACCATCGTCTTGATGGCACGGGCGACCTCGTTGGCGGTCTTGCAGTGCACGTACACTTCCTGGGCGGGTAGCTTCCGCTGGTCGATCATCACGACCGCGTCGGCCTGCATCTCAATCGTCGGCAGCATGCGAACTCGTCAGGACAGCAGGCGGCCGTCGAACGGCAACGGCAGGAGGTCCTTCATCTGCAGGTGCGCCGTCACGGCCGAGAGATTCGCCATGACGATGGGAATGTCGCCGCAGTACTCCCAGAGCAACTGACGGCACGGGCCGCAGGGCGGCGTCGGACTGGCGGTATCCGCCACAACGACACACGCCACGAAATCGCGATAGCCGTCCGATAAGGCCTTCAGCAACGCCACCCGCTCGGCGCACATCGTGAGCCCGTAGGACGCATTCTCGACGTTGCAGCCGGTGATGACGGTGCCGTCGGCGGTGAGCAGAGCCGCGCCGACCAGAAAGTGCGAGTACGGCGCGATGGCGCGGAGGCGCGCGGCCCGCGCCGCCTCCACCAGGGCCGGCACGCGTTCAGGCGCCAGCGTCATAGCCGTTCGACGATGCCCTCGAGGAGCGCGATGAACTGCCCCTTCACGCGCTGGGCGGTTTCCATGACTTCGTCGTGATGGAGCGGCTGCGGCAACACGCCCGCGGCCATGTTGGTGATGCAGGAGATGCCGAGCACCTCCATCTTCATGTGCCGCGCCACGATCGCTTCCGGCGCGGTGGACATCCCCACGGCATCGGCGCCCCACACGCGGAACGCGCGGATCTCCGCGGGCGTCTCGTAGCTCGGGCCATGCACAGCGACGTACACGCCGTGTTCGAGCGCGAGCCCCATCGCCTTCGCGCTGTCGTCGGCGAGGGCACGCAGGCGCTTCGAGTACACCTCGCTCATATCCGGAAAGCGGAACCCGAAGCGGTCGTCGTTCGGTCCGATCAGCGGATTGCTGCCGAGGAAGTTGATGTGATCGTCGATCACCATCAGCGCGCCCGACGCGAACTTCGTATTGATGCCGCCCGCGGCGTTGGTGAGCATCAGCACCTGAATGCCGAGCTTCCACAGCACGCGCGTCGCAAACGTCACGGTCTGCAGATCGTGGCCTTCGTAGAAGTGCACACGGCCGGCCAGCACGAGCACCCGCTTCCCGCGCGTCGTGCCCACCACGAGCTTGCCGGCATGCCCCATGACCTTCGACGCCGGCCAGTGCGGGATATCCGTGTAGTCAATCGTGGTCGCGTTGGCCAGACTGTCGGCGAAGTCGCCGAGCCCCGAGCCCAGCACGATCGCGGCCTGCGGCGTCTCGCCGAGGCGCGCGCGCAGAAACTCGGAGGCCTGCGTGACCTTTTCGAAATACGCGTTCATGGCATCTCCTACGTCAGCAGCGCGACGATGATGGCCGTCACGAAGTTGGCGAGCGTGCCGGCCAGCATCGCGCGGAAGCCGAGCTTCGCCAGATCATGACGACGCTCCGGCGCGAGCGCGCCGATGCCCCCGATCTGAATGCCGATCGACGCGAAGTTCGCGAACCCGCAGAGCGCAAACGTCGCGATCATGAACGAACGCGGATCGAGCGACGCCTGCATCGGACCGAGGTTCGCGAACGCGATGAATTCGTTCAGCACCATGCGGGTGCCGAGGAGGTTGCCCACCGTGGCCGCGTCCTTCCAGGGCACGCCGAGGCTCCAGGCCACCGGTGAGAAGACCCAGCCGAGAATCTGCTGCATGCTCAGGCCCACGACACCGAGGAGCGCGTTGAGGAGCGCCACGAGCGAGACGAACGAGATCAGCATCGCGCACACGTTCAGAGCGAGGTGCAGGCCCTCTCCCGTACCACGACCGGCCGCGTCGATGACGTTGACGTCGAGCTTCTCGCTGTCGAGCCTCACACCGCCCTGCGTTTCCGGCGTGCCGGTTTCCGGCACGAACATCTTCGCCATCATCAGCGTGCCGGGCGCCGTCATGATCACGGCCGTGAGCAGATGCTCCGCCTTGATGCCGAACGCGATGTAGGCGGCCATGATGCCGCCCGAGATGTGCGCCATGCCGGCGGTCATGACGGTCATCAGTTCCGACTGCGTCATCTTGCCGAGGTACGGCCGGATCGTGAGCGGGGCTTCGGTCTGCCCCATGAAGATCGAGGCGGCCACGTTCAGCGACTCGGCGCCGCTCGCGCCCATCACGCGATTCATCACGACGGCAAAAACCCGCACGACGATCTGCATGACGCCGAAGTAATAGAGCACCGCGAAGAGCGCGGCGATGAAGATGATCGTCGGCAGGATCTGGAACGCGAAGAGCACGGTGTACTGACCGCCGGCCTCACCGAAGACCTTCGTCATCGCCTGGCCCCACACGGCCTTGTCACCGAGCGGACCGAACACGAAGGCGGACCCGATCGTCGAGAAGCCCAGCAACTGCTGGATCTTGTCGCCGAGCACCGCGAACGCGTGCTGGCCGAAGCCGGTCTTCAGCACGATCAGCGCGAAGAAGAACTGGAGGCCGAGACCCCAGGCGACCGTCCGCAGTGTGATCGCCTTGCGGTTGGTGGAGAGCGCGTACGCCACGCCGAGAATCAGCGCGAGGCCCACGAGCGGTTGCAGTCTGGTCATCAGCGTCAACGTCGTCCTCCAATCACTTCACGGATCACGGGGGGCACGACCGGCGCCGCCTCCGCCACACGAATGGCTTGCTCGAGCAACACGCGCGCCTGATCAGCGCGCGCCGCATCGTTATAGGTCACGGTGAACACCGGCGTGCCGGCCGCCACACGGTCGCCCGGCACGGCCTTCACTTCGATGCCCACACCGGGATCGATCACCGAGTCTACGCGTTCGCGCCCTGCTCCGAGCACGACGGCGCCGCGGCCGACGAGCTCGGCGTCGAGCCCGACCAGATAGCCGTTCCGAGGAGCGCAGATGTCCACGCGCGAGGCGCCCACCGGCAATCGACTGTAGTCATCGATCACCTTCGGATCGCCGCCCTGCTCTTCGATGATCCCGCGGAACACTTCCACGCCCTGGCCCGAGGTGAGGGCCGCGCGCACCCGGCGCTCGGCGTCGGCATCGTCGGCGGTGACGCCGGCGAGCACGAGCATACGCGCCGCCAGGCGCACCGACAGGTCTTCGAGATCCTTCGGGCCGCGGCCCTTCAGCGTCTCGATCGACTCGATCACTTCGTTGGCGTTGCCGACCATGCGGCCGAGCGGCGCATCCATCGACGTCAGCATCGCCTCGGTGCGTACACCGTTCTTCTCCGCGATGCCGACGAGCCAGGTAGCCAGCTCGCGCGCGTCCGCATCGGTCTTCATGAAGGCGCCACGGCCCACCTTCACGTCCATCACGAGCGCGCCGATGCCTTCGGCGATCTTCTTGCTGAGAATCGACGCGCAGATGAGCGGAATGCTCTCGACCGTGCCCGTGACGTCGCGCAACGCGTAGAGCCGCTTGTCGGCCGGCGCGATTTCCGCCGTCTGCCCAATCAGCGCGCAGCCGCGACGATCGAGCGCGTGGCGCATCTCGTCGAGCGTGAGCCGGGTGCGAAAGCCGGGAATCGATTCGAGTTTGTCGAGCGTGCCGCCGGTGTGACCGAGACCGCGGCCCGACATCATCGGCACGACGGCGCCACACGCCACCGCCAGTGGCGCCAGAATCAGTGAGGTCTTGTCGCCAACGCCGCCCGTGGAGTGCTTGTCCACCGGCACCGTGCCATCAGGACGCCGCCCCAGGTCCACCTTGATGCCCGAGTGGACCATCGCCTCGGTGAGCGCCGCGGCTTCGTCGAGCGACATGCCGCGCAGCAGCACGGCCATCAAGAGCGCCGCGCACTGATAATCGGCCCAGGAGCCATCGGTGGCTCCCGACACGAACGCCCGGATTTCCTCGGAACTGAGCGCCCCGCCGTCCCGCTTTCGTCGAATGACGTCTACCGCGCGCATGCCGGCCAAGTATATTGGAATCCGTGTCCGACGCTGCTCGTACTCTGATGGTGGCCTGCGTGCTGTCCGTGGTCGCTGCCTTCACCTATCTGCTGCGACTCCGCGCCATCGATGCCGAGTCTCCGGCGCGGGTGATCGGCGAACTCCGCGCCGCGCAGATCGCGGCCCTCCTGCTGGCGCTCGTCTCCGCCACGCCCATCGGCCTGGCTCTCGCGCACGCGCATGCCTCCACCGCCGCGCTCGAGCTCGCGCTGGCACTGCTCTTCGGCGGGGTCGCCGGACTGATGCTGACACGCGAACCGCGCGAGGCCCTATGGATCGGCGCTGTGGCGTTTCTTCTGCACACCGTGCTGGATCTCGCCCATCGTCCCGGCGGGCTGTCGGTCGAGATCGCGCCGCATCGATACCTGATAGGATGCGCCGTGTTCAATAGCGTGCTGTCGCTCGCCTGCTCCCTGGCGCGGCAGCGTTGATCCCGGCGGCGTGGCGCCGCCGCACGAGTGTCCATGCACATAAAGCGGCTCGCCTCTGCTCTCCTCATTGTTCTGTCGGCCCTGTCGTTGTCGCTGTCGGCCCAGCGACCGACGCCGCCATCGTCAGCCACGCGAACCGCCGCGCCGGCCCGCCGCTTGACACCGCCGCTCGTGGTGCTCATCGTCGTCGATCAGTTCCGCGCCGACTACGTGCAGCGCTACGGCCACATGTGGACCAAGGGGCTGCGGCGGCTCGTTGACACTGGCGCCTACTTCCCCCAGGCGCAGTATCCCTACGCGGTCACGTTGACCTGTGCGGGACACGCCACGATCGGCACCGGCGCCTATCCGCGCACACACGGGATGATCGCCAACTCGTGGTACGACCGCGCCCAGAAAAAATCCGTCACGTGCACGGAAGATCCGGGCATCGAGCCGATCGCCTATGGTGGTCTGACGGGCAAGGAACATCACGGGCCAAAGTGGCTGCGCACGAACACCTTTGCCGATGAGCTGCGCAACCAGCAGACCATCGCGCCGAAGATCACGAGCATTTCCTTCAAGCCACGCTCGGCCATCGGCATGGCGGGCCACGGCGGCGATCTCGTGCTCTGGGCCGAGGACAACGGGGCCTGGGCGACCTCGAGCGCGTATGCCAAGAGCGCGCGGCCGGATGTTGATGCCGCCGCCGCGGCGCACGCCATCACCGCACAGTTTGGTCGCACCTGGGACCGCATGCTGCCCGCCTCCGCCTATGCGTTTGCTGACGACGAGCCGGGCGAACAGCGCGGGCTCGTCGTCTTCCCGCACGTGCTCACCGGCCCGAACAACAAGGCCGATCAGGCCTTTCTCACCGTGTGGGAACGCTCGCCGTTCATCGACGAGCCGCTCGCCGACTACGCGATCGCCTTCTCCAACGAATTCGGCACGGGAGCCGGCACCGACCTGCTCGCCGTCAGCTTCTCCGGTCTCGACTACGTCGGGCACTACTACGGGCCGAAGAGCCATGAGGTGCAAGACACGCTGGTGCGCCTCGACGCCCAGCTCGGCCGCCTGTTCGACACGCTCGACAAGCGGCTTGGCGCCGGCAAATACGTCGTCGCACTCTCCGCCGATCACGGCGTGGCGCCAGTGCCCGAGCAGGTCTCGGCGATGGGCCTCGACGCCGGTCGCATCACGGCCGCATCGGTGACCAAGGCCATCACCGACGCATGGAAACCGTTTGCCACCGACGACGTGAGCCCGATCGCCAACAACAACGGCACGGATCTCTACTTCACGCCGGCGGCACTCGCGACATTGCACGCCAACCACGCCGCGAAATACGCGGTGACCGAGGCCGCGCTCGCGGTGCCGGGCATCGAGTACGCGTACTGGGGCGACGATCTGGCGCAGGGGCAGTCGGGCGACGACGCCATCAAGCGGGCCGCCATCCTCAGCTACGTGCCGGGCCGAAGCGCGGATTTGCTGCTCATCCCGAAGCCGTACTGGATGGTCGGCTCGGCACTGGCGGCCACGCACGGCACGCCCTACGCGTATGACCAGCGCGTGCCGGTGTTTCTGATGGGGTTTGGCGTCAAGCCCGGTCACTACCTCACGGCGGCGTCGCCGGCCGACATCGCACCGACACTCGCCTTTCTCACCGGGATCACGCTGCCGCGCGCCGAAGGCCGTGCGCTCACGGAGGCGGTGCAGCGCTGAGCCGGGTTCGCCCCCTCGCCGAGCGGGTGCTGCGGGTGGTGCGACGGATTCCCCTAGGCCGCGTCGCCACCTACGGTGATGTGGCCCGCATGGCCGGCGCACCGGGCGCGGCACGCGCGGTCGGGAACATCCTCCGAGAGGCCGCGGAACCCGGCGTGCCGTATCACCGCGTCATCGCAGCGCAGGGCGTGATTGGCGGTTTCGGACGTAGCCCGCATATTAAGCGCGCACTGCTGGCGGCCGAAGGACACACGTTCCGCGGCCAGCGCCTGCGCGGCTTTGCGCGCATCCGATGGCACGAAGCAATTAACCTAAATTAATGTCATTGCATTCCTGCCGGGGATTCGGCATTCTTCATCGCGATCGCCCGTGTTGTCGTCTGTAGTCGCCTCTCCCGGCTGCCCACCTCATCACGCGGCTTGATCCCACAATGAAACAAGAAGCCCGATCGGAACGCAGCCGCACGCAGATTCTCGCCGCCGCACTTCGCCTGTTCTCGAGCCAGGGCTACCGCGGCACGAACATGCGGGAAATTGCCGAAGCCGCCGGTGTATCGACCGGGAACGTGTACCACCAGTTCAAAGACAAAGAGGCGCTCTTCCAGACGCTGCTCGAAGAGTACGTCAACATCCAGAAGTCGCCCGACTACCCGTTCAATCGCGCACTCACCGATGGCTACTTCCCGAATGATCTCGAAAAATTCGGTGCGGCCATCCGCGAATCGCTCGTGCAGACCCGCGCGCACGCGATGCTCTTCTATATCGACGTGATCGAGTTCAACGGCAAGCACCTCCGCCAGTTCTACGTGAACGTCAACGAGCGCTTCGAGGCCTACCTCGCCTCCGAACGCGGCCGCGAATGCGAGAAGTGGCTCCGCCCGGGGATCAGTCCCCTCGCCGCCATGCAGTTCACCACGCGGTCCCTGTCGCGCTACTTCGAAACCGAGGTGCTCTTCGGGGTCACGGATGCGTATGGCCGGGATGCAGCTGACGTCATCAAGGAACTGACCGACTTCCTGAAGTTCGGCATCAAGAAAGCCTGAAAAACCGCCCGTTCGCGGGCAACCCGGCGCCGCCCGTTCCCGTCCAAGCCGTTGACGACGTGGAGGCCCATCCCGACGTACAGCTGGCCACCCGGTGCCAGACGGGCGATGCACTGGCGTTCGAGGAACTCTATCGAGCGAACGCCCCCCGTCTCTTCGGCCTCGCCTGCCGCATGGCGGGCCGCCATCACGGCGAAGACCTCCTCCAGGACATCTTCCTCACGGCGCACCGGAAGCTGAACCAGTACCGCGGCGACTCCTCGCTCGGGACCTGGCTCTACCGCCTGGCCACCAATGTGTGTCTGGACCATCTGCGGAGCCGGGCGAACAAGAACGCGCAGCTGACGAGCGAATTCGATGACGCGGCGCCGGTTGACGACCTGCCGGCCGGCAGCGCCGGTCCCGTGGTGGGTGTGGTCGATCGCATGGACCTCGACCGCGCGCTCGGCGATTTGCCGGACGGGTGCCGCGCTGTGTTCGTGCTGCATGACGTGGAAGGCTTCGAACATCGCGAGATTGCCGGCATGCTCGGCATTGCCGAGGGCACGTCGAAATCGCAATTGCACAAAGCGCGGTTGCGTCTCAGCGCGGCACTCCGCACGACCGACGCTCCCGCACGAGGACGATCATGACGACCTGCTCCACGATTCAGCCGTGGTTGAGTGACTACGTCGATGGCACGCTCGCGACCGCCGAGCGCGCGGCCGTGTCCGCGCATCTGGCGGGCTGCGCGCCCTGTCGCGCCGTGGTCACCGACCTCACCCGCATCCGCGACGCCGCGCGCACGCTCGGTCCGATGGCGCCACCGCCGATGCTCTGGTCCCAGATTCAGTCGGCGCTCCCCACCGCGCGTCGCCAGGCGCGCACGCAGTGGATGGGCCTCGCGGCCGCGCTCGTGCTCGTGACGGCCGGCGCCTATGCGGTGGCGCGCGTGACCACGCCGCCCACGGCGGTGTCCGCTTCCGCCACAGGCAACGCCGCGCAGAAACCCACCGTCGAAACGGTGGAACAGGAACTCGCGGCAGCCGCCAAGCACTACGAAACCGCGATCGCGCAACTCGAAGCGGTCGCGAAGGACAACGAAGGCGCGCTGCCCGCGGATGCGGCGGCACGGTTGCAAACGTCCCTGACGCAGATCGACAAGTACATCGCCGAGAGCCGGGCGGCTCTCGCGAGTGAACCGCGGAGTGAACCGGCGCGCGACAGCCTCTTCGACGCGTTGCGACGCAAGGTCACCATTCTGCAAGAGACGGTGGCGCTCGTGGGCGCCATGCAGCGCGGCGATCAGGACACCGCCGCCAAAATCGCAGGCAGGAAATCGTCATGACCCGACATCTCGCCAGAACCTTCGTGATCGCCGGGGGACTCGCCCTCCTTCTCCCCGGCCCCGCTCTCGCCCAGCGCGTGCAGATCGACGCGCGTGCCACGACCGAGGCCGGACAGGACCTCCGCGACGCGCTGCGTGAGGTGGCGGCGAGCATCGCCGCCGCCGTGCGCGACATCAGCGCCGATGTGGCGAAGGAACTCGGCCACATCGACCGCGACGTGGCGCGTGATGTCAGCAAGGGCGTCGACGACGGCCTGCGCGGCCTCAGCGAGATGGCCAAGAACGGCGCCTGGCAGAGCGAGCGCAACTGGAACGCGAAGGCCGACGACCGTCAGACGCGCACGCTCGCGATCGGCGCGAACGGCACGCTCCACGTGAGCAACCTCTCAGGCGACGTGCGGATCACCGCCGGCGGCGGCCGGGACGCCTCGGTCGAGATCATTCGGCGCTCACGCGGCCGAACAGAGGCCGATGCGCGATTGGGTCTCGAGCGCGTGAAGGCCGACGTACAGGTGGTCGGCACACGCGCCATCGTGAAGGCCGACTACCCGAACGAGCGCAACTCGCCCTACAGCCTGTCAATCGACTACGTGATTACGGCGCCGGCGGGCACACGCGTCTCGGTCAGCAACGTCTCGGGCGACATCGTGGTCACCGGCATCAAGGGTGAGCTTTCCGTCAAGACGATCAGCGGCAGCGTCTCCCTGAACAACGTCGGCACGTTGACCGAGGCCAAGACCGCCTCGGGCGACCTGAAGATCACCGGCGCGAGCACCGACGGCACGCTCGACGTGGGCACGCTCAACGGGGACCTCGTGCTGTCGGGCATCAAAGCGCGGCGGTTGACGGCCTCCACGGTGAGCGGCGACATCAGCGCTCGGGATGTGACGGCCGATTCGGCGGAACTGAACACGGTGTCGGGCGATCTGTCGTACTCGGGCCCGGTGGCGGCCGGAGGCCGCTACTCGCTCACCACCCACTCCGGCGACGTGGTGTTCTCGCCGTCAGGCGGCGCGGGCTTCGCCGTGACCGCCACGTCGATCAATGGCGAAGTGAGTTCGTCGGTGACGCTGCAGTCGTCGGGCGGGCGGAATCGCCGCCAGAGCATGACCGGTACGGTCGGCGACGGCAGCGCCACGGTGGCACTGAAGACGTTCAGCGGGGATATTACGGTAGGGGCGAAGCGGAAGTGACGAACGACCTGACGGTGGCTACTTGGCCACCGTCAGGTGAATCAGGTACTGCACGCCGGCGTGGTTGATCCACACCCGCAGAATCGACTCCTCGCCCTTCAGCATCTCGACGCGCACATCGCTCGGCACCGGCGATGAATCCTTCTTGCTCATCGCCTTCAGCGCGTCTTTCGACAGCACCGTCGCCAGCTCACGGCCCTTGACGGTCGATCCCTGCAGGAATTCGACCCAGCGCGACTCGTCGGCCGACTGGCCCACGACGGGCGGCACGGCATCTTCCGACACGCGCACGGTGTAGGTGCCGGCGGCGAGCGGCTTGCCGTCGGCCAGGACCTTTTGCGGGATCTTCGCGGTGCCGAGGGTGGCCGATGCCTTGGCCGCCGGCTTGGTCTGCGCCGCCGTGGGTGCCACGCCTGCGAGCATCAGGGCTGCCAACGCCGCGCCGAACAGTTTCTGCTTCATGGTCTCGCTCCTTGAACGCGCCCGGCCGGGGTGGCCCGCAGGCGCTGTGATTATCGCCGTTAGATCGCCATCAAATCAAACTGCTCGTGGTGCAACTGCTCGTCCGACCGCACCGTCACCGGCCGGCCCACCGCGGTTTCCAGTTCCTTGAAGAGCTCGCGCTCCTCGTCCTTCAGCGCGCGCGCGATCTCGGGATTCACGCGCAGCACCAGGCTGTAGCCGTCGAGCTCGCTGCTCACCTTCTTCACTTCCGTGAGGATGTCGTAGCAGATCGTCGCGCTCGCCTTGATCGCGCCGGTGCCCGAGCAATACGGGCACGGCTCGGTGAGCTGCCGTTCGAGGCTGCTCTTCACGCGTTTGCGCGTGATGATGATCAGGCCGAAGTCCGAGACCTGCACCGCCTTGGACGGCGCGCGGTCGCGTCGCAGTTCCTGCTCGATCGCCTGGAAGACCTTCTGGCGGTTCTTCTTCTCTTCCATGTCGATGAAGTCGAGCACGACGATGCCGCCGAGGTCGCGCAGGCGGATCTGCCGGATGATCTCCTTGGCCGCCTCGAGGTTCGTCTTCACGATCGTGTCTTCGAGACGTCCCGACGACTTCTTGCCGACGTAGCGGCCGGTGTTGACGTCGATCGCGACGAGCGCTTCCGTCTGGTTGACGACGATGTAGCCACCGGACTTGAGCCAGACCTTGGAGCGCAGCGCCTTGTCGATCTCGGCCTGCACGCCGTACTCCTCGAAGATCGGATAGTCCTTCGTATAGAGCTTCACGCGCGACAGGAGCGTGGGCATGATGCGCCCGATCAGCGTCTGCACCCGGCGGAACTCGGCTTCGTCGTCGATCCGGATCGCGGTGAACTGCTCGTTCAGCAGATCGCGGAGCAGCTTGCCGACGAGGCTGTCTTCCCGGAAGAGCACCGCGGGCGGCCGGCCCGACTCGCGCCGCTTCTGAATGTCGGTCCACACCTGGTGGAAGTACGACAGGTCGGCGTTCACGTCTTCTTCCGACCGGTGCGACGCCGCCGTACGGATGATCACGCCGCCCACCAACCCGTGCTCTTCCTTGAACTTCTGCACGATGCCGCGGAGGCGCTTGCGCTCGTCGCGCGAGTCGATCTTGCGCGACACGCCGATGTGCTCGACGGTCGGCATATAGACGAGGAAGCGGCCCGGCAGGCTGATGTGCGACGTGATGCGCGCGCCCTTGGTGCCGAGCGGCTCCTTCACGACCTGCACGACCACTTCCTGCCCTTCCTTCAGCAGCTCTTCGATCTTGGCCGTCGGCGCCGCCTGCTCGCGCCGGCGGTCATTGCGGCCCTTCTGATGGTTCTGATGCGCCTGCTGCGCGGGGTTCTGCGACAGCTTCGCCGACTCCCCCTCGGCCGGCGCGGCCGCCGCCTCGCCGTCTTCGACGACGGGCGTCGGCGGAATCGCCGGCTCGTCTTCGTCGTCTTCCAGTTCCGCCTCGGACGGGCTGATGACGTCGGTCACGTAGAGGAACGCGTCGCGCTCGAGCCCGAGATTCACGAACGCCGACTGCATGCCGGGCAACACCTTGGAGACGCGGCCCTTGTAGATGTTGCCGACCACGCCGCGCGAGTGCTCGCGCTCGATGAAGACCTCGACCACCTGATCGTCCTCGAGGATGGCCACACGGGTTTCGTGCGGCGTCGAGGAGATAACCATTTCCTTATTCATGAAGGCACACCTTAGTTGGTGAAGCGCCGCATCCGCACATTGAGGATGAGGCCGAACCCGGCGAGCGTCGCCATCAGCGACGACCCGCCATAACTCATGAGCGGCAACGTGATGCCTTTGACAGGCGCCAGCGCCGCGGACATCGCAATGTTGTACACCACCTGAAACACGAAGCTGGACAAGATCCCGATCACCAGATACGCCCCGAGCCGGTCCTTGGCCAGCTTGGCGGCATCGAGTGCACGGAGGATGACAAACAAGTACAAGAACAATGCGGCCAGCACGCCGACAAAGCCGTGCTCCTCCGCAAAGCCCGAAAACACGAAGTCGTTGTGCGCTTCCGGCAGGAACCCAAACCCACCGGCCTGCGTGGCGTTCCCGAAGCCTTTGCCGAAGAGCCCACCTGAACCCACGGCGATCCGGGCCTGGATCGGCTGATAGCCCTTCTGCTGCGGATCCAGCGATGGATTGATGAAGGTGTCGAGGCGGCCCCGCTGATAGTCGCTCAGCACGAACTTGTAGGCGACCGGCGCCAACAGCGCGCTGACGACTGCTGCGACGGCAAACCACTTCAGCCGCACACCGCCCATGAACACCACGCCGGCGAACACCGCTACGAGCGTGACGGCCGTGCCGAGGTCCGGTTGCCGGTAGATCAGGAGCGCCGGCACGGCCAGAAACAGGGCGCCGACGCCGATCTCCTTCGGCGAACGGCTGAGCCGCTGCGCGCCGGCGAAGTAGGCGGCAAAGACGAGCGCGAGGACCACGCGCGCAAATTCGCTCGGCTGGAAGTCGACGCTGCCGAGCGGCAACCAGCGCCGCGAGCCGTTGCGGACCACGCCGAAGATAGCCACCGCGATCAGCAGCAGCACCAGGCCGCCGTAGATGACCAGCGCGCGCTGCGTGAGCACCCGGTAGTCGACCGTGAGGCACACGCCGAACACGACCAGGCTGATCCCGACCGCATAGAGCTGCTTCCAGAATTCACGCCCGGGCGCCTGATGGACGAAGTCCCACTTCGCGCTGTAGATCGCGGCCAGGCCGAGCGCCATCAGCGCCACGAGCGCGGCAATGCAGGCCCAGTCGATGTGCGGCACGAGGCGGCGGTCGACGATCACTGGCGCCTCCCGGTGGTGGTCGCCGGCGGCGCGAGCACGGGCAGAGGCTTGCCGTCCTTCTTCGCGAAATACGTGTCGATCACGTGCCGGGCGATCAACGCCGCATTCGAGCCGTGCACGCCGTGCTCCGCGAAGATGATGCCGGAAATCTCGGGGTTGTCACGCGGCGCGAAGAACACGAAGAAGCCGTGATCCGTGTAGTCGGCGTCGTTCTTGTTCTTGGCCGCCTGCTTGGCTTCGTTGCCGATCACCTGCGCCGTGCCGGTCTTGCCGGCCACATCGCGGCCCGCGATCTTCGCGTTGCCGCCCGTGCCGTTGCCGTTCACGACGAGCCACAGGCCATCGCGGATGGCCTGCAGATTGTTCGGATCGATGAAGAAGGTCGACCGCACCGGCGCCGCCCCGACCGGCGTCCAGCCCTGCCCCTTGTCCACCGACTTCAGGATGTGCGGCGTGATCAACGTGCCGCCGTTCGCGATCGTCGACACCATCGTCGCCAGCGCCAGCGGCGTCACCGACACCGCGCCCTGCCCGATCGACACCGAGATCGTCTCGCCCGGATACCACGGCGACTTGCGCACGCGATTGGCCCAGTCGGTGGACGGGATCAAACTGTCGCGCTCGTTCGGCAGATCCACGCCGGTCTTGCCCGTGAGCCCCATCTTCTCGGCGTAGGCGTGGATGGTGTCGATATTCATCTTCGCGCCGATCGTGTAGAAGAACACGTTGCACGAGACTTCGAGCGCATGCCGCACGTCCACCGAGCCATGGCCGGCGCCATCCGAGCGGCTGCACTTGAACCGGCGACCGCCGAAATCAAAATAGCCGGGGCAATACACGTGGGTGTCAGGGGTGATCACCCCTTCGTCGAGGGCCGCAGCCGACATCACGATCTTGAAGGACGACCCCGGCGAGTACGCGCCCTGGATGACGCGGTTCGTGAACGGGCGCAGCGGGTCGTTGTTCAGCTTGGCGAGCGCCGCCGAGTCCATGCCCGTGGCAAACGCATTCGGGTCGTAGGTCGGCACGCTCGTGAGCGCCAGAATCTCACCGGTCTTCGGATCGAGCAGGGCGCCCGCGCCCGCGTAGCCGGAGTTCTTGAACGAGTCCTCCATCGCCTTCTGGAGGTCGAGATCGACGGTCAACTGCAAGCGATCCCCGTCGACCGGTTCCTGCTCGCCGAGCTTCTCGATTTCGCGACCGCGGCTGTTCACGGCCACCATGCGGCTGCCATCCGCTCCCTGAAGCAGCGTGTTGTAGGTGCGCTCGATCCCCGCTTGGCCGACCATGGCGCCAAGCTGCAACCCCGCGAACTCCGGCCGCTGCAACTGCGATTCCTGAATCTCCCCCACGTACCCAAACAGATGCGCCGCGAGCCCGCCTTCCGGGTACTCGCGCGTCGGCAACTGCTGCACGATGATCTCGGGCAGTTCGATCTGGCGCGCCATCACGGCCGCCACCTGCGCCATCGTCGCGTGTTCAATGATCGGCACCGGGCGATACATCGGGTCACGGCGCTTGCGCGCGTTGGCGACGATCTCGGCAATCTTGGCTTCGTCGACCCCGGTCGCCGCCGCCACGCGCCGGATCGCTTCCGGAATGTTCGTGCTCTGCTCGCGCACGAGCGCGATCGTGAAGGAATACGTGTTGCGCACGAGGACCTTGCCCTCGCGGTCGTAGAGCACACCGCGTGGCGCGCGCAGCGGCAGCGTGCGCAGGTGCTGGCGCTCCGCCAATTGCTGATAATCGTCGTACTTGAGCACCTGAAAGATCCAGAACGCGCCCGCGATCAACACGAACACCGCAATGATGACGACGCGCAGCGCCAACAGGCGATGCGTGAAGCTCTGACGGTCCTCGAATTGCGCGGAAGTCAGCATCGTCTCACCACTTGCGTGCGCTGAACGGGCGGCGCGCCGGGTGCCGCCGCAGCAATCCCGGTACCGATTCGACGCCCTGATAGACCGCGAAGGCGGCCAGTGCGTTGAGCGCAGTTTCACTCAGCATAGCGACCCACGAGACGCCGGGCCAGTGCAGATCGACGAGCGCGTAGAGGGCCACCATGAGCCCACGCGCCAGTAGCGTCGCCACCGCCACCAGCAGCGCGCGCGGGAACGGCCGGCTCAAGATGAACTGGGAGCCGACCACCCCGGCGCCGAAGCCGATCACCGTCTTGGCCAGCCCGCCGACGCCGATCGTGGTCCCCGCCAACGCGTCCTGCAACAGACCGCCGAGCGTCCCCCCGATCACGCCGGCCGTGGCGCCCCACCGGAGCGCGACGTACACCACCGCCACCACGACCAGATCAAACGCCCACTGATGTCCGACCGTGGCGCGCGCCAAGCTCCACTGCAGCGCGACGGTGGCCCCCACGATGAGGATGAGCGCGGCGTTCTTCACGGCTTCCCCGCTCCGTCCGGACCGAAGTCAGCCAACACCAGCACGTACGACAGGTGGGCGAAGTTCGCCGCGGGCGACACGCCGATGCGCCACTGGCCATTGCCCCGCTCGGCCTGCCCCACCCATCCGATCAGGAACCCGGGCGGAAACACGCGATCATGCCCGGATGTGACGATCCGGTCGCCGATCTTCACTTCGTAACTGTTCGGCAGATAGAGCAACCGCAGCGGCAGGCTCTCCCCACCACCCGACACCGGATATTCCGCATTGAGGCGCTCGACGACGGCGCCGAGGCTCGCGTTCCGCCCGGTCAGAAGCTGCACACGCGCGGCATGCGCCGTGACGCCGGTCATGATCCGGCCCACGACACCGCCCACCGAGATCACGCCCATGTCGACGCGGATACCATCGTCGCTGCCCCGATCGATCGTCACCGACTGCGCGCCTGGTGTCGGGTCGCCGGCCACGACCCGCGCGGCGATCGAGCGTTGCGTGACGGAGCGCTGCAGGTTCAGGGTGTCTTCGAGGCTGCGCGCCTGCGCGGCCAGCGCTTCCTTCTCTTGAAGCTGGCCGTGCAGTGCGACGAGCTGTTCACGGAGCGCGGCGTTCTCGACGGCCACGCCGCGAAGCGCGATGTAGTGCTGCCAGAGGCCGCTCACACCGGCCCCGACGCCGGCCACGCCGCGCGCCACGCCGTTGAAGGCCCCGAAGGCGACGTGCTCGAGCAAGGGCATGCCGGACTTGGCCTGCACCTGCGCGGAGATCAGCAGCAGGTGGCCGAGGCTGACCAGCAGGAAAAAATACGTCGTCCGGCGGCGGAGGTCGATCAATCCAACGAGATCTTTCTCAGCAGTTCAAAGTTCGCCAGCATCTTGCCCACGCCGAGCACGACGGTGGAGAGCGGATCTTCCGCCATCGCCACCGGCAGGCCGGTTTCTTCGCGCAAGCGCTTGTCCAGGTTCTTCAAGAGCGACCCGCCGCCGGTGAGCACGATGCCGCGATCCACGATGTCGGCCGACAGTTCCGGCGGCGTTCGCTCGAGGGCCACGCGCACCGCGTCGACGATGACGTTCACCGTTTCGGCGAGCGCCTCGCGGATCTCTTCGTCGGTGATGGTGATCGTCTTCGGCACGCCTTCGATCAGATGGCGGCCCTTGATCTCCATCGTCAGCCGATCTTCGAGCGGGAAGGCCGAGCCGAGTTCCATCTTGATCTGCTCGGAGGTGCGCTCGCCGATCAGCAGGTTGTAGGTCTTCTTGATGTACTGGATGATCGCGTCGTCCATCTCGTTGCCCGCGACACGGATCGCCTTGCTGTAGACGATGCCCGCGAGGGAGATGACGGCGATGTCGGTGGTGCCACCGCCGATGTCGACGACCATGTTGCCGGACGCTTCTTCGATGGGCATGCCGGCGCCGATCGCGGCCGCCATCGCTTCTTCCACCAGGTACACTTCACTCGCTTTCGCGCGGTACGCGCTGTCTTTCACCGCGCGCTTTTCCACCTGCGTGATCTCGGACGGCACGCCGATGACGATGCGCGGCCGCACCCACATCGTGCGGTTGTGCGCCTTCTTGATGAAGTGCGCGAGCATCTTCTCGGTCACTTCGAAATCGGCGATGACGCCGTCTTTCATCGGCTTGATCGCGACGATGTTGCCCGGCGTGCGGCCGAGCATTTCCTTGGCTTCGCGCCCGACGGCTTCGATCCGTCCGGTCACCTTGTTGATCGCAACGATCGACGGCTCATTCACCACGATGCCCTTGCCGCGGGCATACACACAGGTGTTGGCCGTACCCAAGTCGATCGCAAGATCGCTCGAAAACAGGGAAAACAGCGACCGGAAATTCAACGCACGCCCTCTTCTTCCTCAGACAAGCCGTTCTGTGTCAATCCGCCCGCGGCGGCGAGGGGCACCTCGCGCAACCGCGCCGGCGCGCCCGCGCGCACCGCCATGTGAATGCCGTTCTTGCCTTCTTCCTTCACGCGATACATCGCCGCGTCGGCGGCATCGAGCAGCCCGTCGGCCGAATCGGCCGCCTCGGGCATCGTCGCGACACCGATCGACGCCGTGAGCCGGCTGCCCGGCCCGCGATCCGACAGGAACACGTGCCGCGCAATCCGGTCGCGCACCCGCGCCGCCACGGCAAACGCGCCCTCAGCGCCCGTCTCGGGCAGCACGAGCGCGAACTCATCACCGCCGTACCGCGCGACGATGTCGGTTTCCCGCGCGCTGCCGCGAATCACCGCGGCCGCTTCGACGAGCGCGCGGCTGCCGAGCAAATGCCCGTGCGCGTCGTTGATGCGCTTGAACCCGTTCAGATCCGCAAACAGCAACGACAGCGGCAGATGACTCCGCACCGACCGCTTCGCTTCCTTCCGCAGCGCCTCGTGCAGGTAGCGCGCGTTATACAGCTGCGTGAGGTCGTCGGTCACCGACAGCGCCTCGGCACGCGCCACACGCAACGCGTGCGCCAGCGCATACCCCGCCGGCTCGAGCAACCGCGTCATCGCGCGGCGGAACGCCGGCGTCACGCGCGGCGACCGGCGCGAGCGACCGTGATCGATCCCGACCAGCACGCCGACCACCATGCCGTGCGCCACGATCGGAAACCCGAGCGCGGCCGCTTCCACGTGTTCGCCGATGCGCGCATCGGCGGCCAATCGCGGCGACACGAACGACTGCTCACGCTGCGCCACGACGTCGGCAATCGCCTCGGCCGGGGCACGCAACTGCGGGTCCTGCGGGCGCCCCGACAGATACTGCACGCTGCCGTCGCTCTCCACCGCCACGACCGACCACGATGCCATCGGCATCCACTCGGCCATGCGCGTCGACAACGACGCGGCCACCATCGCCGGGTCGGTTGACAGATTCAACACGCGCATCAGATCGACGATGACGTCCGCGCGCGACGCGAGCGCCGCCAACGCATCGCCGCCCTCGATCAGCCGATCCGCCAGATCGTGTTCGCCCGGCAAACCAAGTGCGCGCTCCACTTCCGCGAGGCGCAACGGCACACGCACGTGATGCCGAAACCCCGCCGCGCGCGACAAATCCGCGATCTGCCGTCCACCGAGCCCGAACGATGCGGCCGGCACGCCGGACACGACGCGCGACACCTGACGACGATCGATGTCGTCGTCGGGCCCGAGCTCCCACAACACGCCCGTCGCGCCACGCGGCACCGACACGGCTCGCCCCTGCGGCAAACAGACGAGACGCAACCGCCGGCAGCGGCGCAGCGGCCCCAGGAGCCGCATCACTTCGCGGCTCCGATGGAATACCGCAAGCGTCAAAGGGCTGGGCATCGGAGAAACCGGTCAAGTGTAACACGCTCAACCCCTGTTTTTACTGATACTTGCGGCATTTCATGACATAATTGCGGTTTCGTCCGACCCAGTTGTTGCCCGTTGTTGGACGCGGAGAGACTTTGCGATGACGATGCTCGATAACATGCGCCGCCACAAAGCCTGGCTCAAGTGGAGCCTTGGCTTGGTCGTGGTGACGTTTGTCCTTCTGTACGTGCCCAGCTTCCTGCAGACCGGAGGCCCCACCGCCAACGACACGATCGCCACCGTCGAAGGGCGTCCGGTGAAAGCCGGCGACTTCCGCACGATGTACGCGCAGCAGCTCGACGCGTATCGTCAGGCGTACGGCGCCAATCTCAACGATCAGTTGCTGAAGCAGCTCGGCCTCGAGCAGCGCCTCATCCAGCAGATGATCGACGAGGAAGCCGTGTTGGCCGAAGCCCAACGTCTGGGCCTCAGCGTGTCGAACGCCGAGGTGTCCACGCGCATCCTGCGTCTGCCGGCCCTCCAGGAGAACGGCCAGTTCGTGGGCTACGACCGCTACCGTCAGATGCTGACGATGCAGCGGCCGCCGCTCACGCCGGCGCAGTTCGAAGACCAGCTGCGCAAGACGCTCCTCGCCGAAAAGGTGCAGGCGGCCGTCACCGGCTGGGTGCGCGTGACCGACGCGGACGTCGAGAAGGAATACAAGAACAAGAACGACAAGGTGAAGCTGGAGATCGCGGTGTTCAACGCCGCGAAGTTCCGCGACGGCATCAACCCGACCGACGCGGAGCTCCAGGCGCAGTTCTCGGCGCACACCGACCAGTACCAGATCGGCGAGCGCCGCCGCGTGCGCTTCCTCTCGATCGACGCCCAGGCGCTCCGCGCCAAGGTCACGGTGTCCGACAGCGAGATCCAGCAGCAGTACCAGTCGAACATCGCCACCTACTCCACCCCGGAGCAGGTGCGTGTGCGTCACATCCTCCTGAAGACCGAGGGTAAGGACGACGCGAAGGTGAAGGCCGAAGCGGAAGGCCTGCTCGCCAAGGCGAAGGCGCCGGGCGCGGACTTCGCGAAGCTGGCCAGCCAGTACTCCGAGGACGAAGGCTCCAGGGACAAAGGCGGCGAATACGACTTCTTCGGTAAAGGCACGATGGTGAAGGAGTTCGAAGACGCCGCTTGGGCGCTGAACAAGGACGAGATCAGCGGCCTCGTGAAGACGCAGTACGGCTACCACATCATCAAGCTGCTCGATAAGCGCGCCGCCACGACCAAGACGTTGGCCGAGGTGAAGCCGCAGATCGAAGATCAGCTGCGCTGGCAGAAGGCACAGGCCGAAGCGCAGAAGGTCAGCGACGAAGTCGCGCCGTCGATCAAGGCGGCGGCCGATCTCGACCGTATCGCCCAGGCGCGCGGCCTCGTCGTCGGCGACTCGGGTCTCTTCACGCGAGAGGAACCGCTCGCCGGCCTCGGCTTCGTGCCGAGCGTGTCCGCGGAAGCCTTCTCGATGAAGCAGGGTGCGGTCAGCGGCGCGCTCCGCACCGATCGCGGCTTCGCGTTCATCACGCTCGCCGAGGTCCAGGCCCCGCACACGCCGAAGCTCGAGGAAGTGCAGCCGAAGGTGCGCGAGGACGTGATCAAGGCCAAGTCGATCGAACTCGCGAAGGCCAAGGCGCAGGCGGTGTCGCAGGCGAAGGCCAACTTCGCGGCCGCGGCCAAGGCCGCCGGCGTGGACGTGAAGAAGACCGAGTTCGTCACGCGCGGCACGGCGCTCCCCGACGTGGGCGTGAGCGGCGCGGTCGACACGGCCGTGTTCGCACTCAATCAGGGCGACGTCAGCGCGCCGATCGCGGCCGACAACGCCGTGGTCGTGGCGCACGTGCTCGAGAAGCAGACCGGCACGCCGGAGGGTCTCGCCACCGAACGTGACCAGATCCGCCAGCAGCTCCTCCAGCAGAGCCGCCAGGAATTCTTCGCCGCCTACATGACCAAGGCGAAGGCGAAGATGAAGATCCAGATCAATGAAGCGGTGATCAAGCAGCTGATCGGGTAGAACAGACAGACACTTGCAAGTGGGAAGTTAGAAGCAGCAAGTAAGAAGTGGAAGTAGGAAGTCACAACTTTCAGGGCACGATCAAGGGCAGGGCGCACAACGCGCTCTGCCCTTCTCTTTTGGTCCTCGCTGGTCGTTCTTCGCGCCTCGCTGTCGCTCGTCGTTCTTCGCGCCTCGCTATCGCTCG
>CAYFLU010000027.1:0-3184 GCA_964343975.1 uncultured Solibacteraceae bacterium | reverse complement strand
GTCGTTCTTCGCGCCTCGCTGTCGCTCGTCGTTCTTCGCGCCTCGCTATCGCTCGGCGTTCTTCGCTCTTGGGGTGCCCTTTCGCCTTTCCCCTTCCCACTTCTACTTCCTACTTGCTGCTTCTTACTTCCCCCTTGCAAGTGACAGGTAGCCATTCGTCATCAGCGTGAGCGGTTCGCCGGCGCGATAGCGCGTGATCCGCGCGAACATCGTCGCCGCGACCGACTCGGCGGGCGACGGCATGCGGGCGAGGTGCGGGAGAATCGCCGCGTCGGAGCCACCGCTGAACAACTGCGTCAGCGTCTCGAGCAGGCCCGCCTGCCCCGGATACACGGTGAGGGCGACCGACGTCGACGCGGGAATCTTCGCGCGCTCCTTGGCGATGCTGATCGCCGTGTCGAGGCCCCCCAGCACATCGACCAGGCCGCGATCCTTCGCCTGACGGCCCGTCCAAACGCGGCCCTGCGCCACTTCGTTGATCTGCTCCGTCGTGCGCTGCCGCGACGCGGCGACCTTGGCGACGAAGTCGTCGTAGGTCTCGCGCATCATCTGGCTCACCTTCGCGCGCTCGGCCGGGGTGAATTCCCGGAACGGCGAGTTCATGTCGGCGCGCGCGCCGTCGGTGACCACGGCCGTGCCAACGCCCAACTTCTCGAGCGCCCCGGCCACGACGAACTTCCCCGTCACGACGCCGATCGAGCCGGTGATCGTGCCGGGCTCGGCCACGATCACGTGTGCAGGCACGGCGATGTAGTAGCCGCCCGACGCGGCCACGTCGCCCATCGACACGATCACCGGCTTCACATCCCGCGTGAGCATCAGCTCCCGCCAGATCACTTCCGAGGCAATGGCCGAGCCGCCGGGGCTGTCGATGCGGATCACGATCGCGCGCACGTCCTTGTCGCCGCGCACCTTCCGGATCCAGCGTGTGAAGGTGTCGGAGCCGAGCGTTGTGCCGCCTGTCGGCGACGTGGCGCTGCTGCCGGACGCGATATCGCCCACCGCGTAGAGCACCGCGATCTTCGGGGCGCGAAACCCGGGCGCATCGCCGTGCACGCCGTAGTCGTCATCCGTGAGCCGGCGAGTGCCGGCGATGGGCGCGGTGTCATCGATCTGATCTTCGTACGCGAGCGCGTCCACGAGCCCGGCCGTGACGGCGCCCGCGCCCTGATACGGGCCGTTGTCGAGCGCCGCACGCACCTCGATGTCCGTCTTCCCCCGCCCCGCGGCGATCGCGCGCACCAGCTCGTCATACTGGTCGCGATTGAGCGCGACGTTCATCTCGCGATGCGCCGCGGTCATGCCTTTCTCGACGAAGGTATTCGAGTAGGTCTTGTAGTCGCCGATGTGCAGCATGTCGGCCGACACACCGAGCTTGTCGAGCGCGCCGCGGAAGAACAGTTCATAGGTCGCGAGCCCCGTGAGGTCCAGCGACCCGCCCGGCATGAGGAGGATGCGGTTGGCGGCCGACGCGAGGTAGTACTCCTGCGCGTCCCCGCTCTCGAGGTACGCAACAACGTGTTTGCCGCTTGCGCGCAGATCCGCGACAGCCGCGCGCAGTTCCTGCACCTGCGCCCAGAGACCGCTGCTCCCCGATGGCAGGATGACCACCGCCTTGATGTGCGTGTCCGTCTTGGCGCGGCGCAGCATCGCGACCGTGTCACGCAACGTGCGGTGCTCGCCGCCGAAGGCCTGAAAGAGATTCGGCACGCCGCTCTCGGCCATCGGCGTCTCGAGCGACACACACAGCGTCGAGTTCTCCGACACCGTCGTCGAGCGTCTCGAATACGCCACCCAGGCGAGCCCCACCACGGCCACCACGAGCAACGTGATCCACATGCCTTTGAAGATGCGACCCATGCGGACAGAGTACAAAAGAAACCGGCGGCGTCGCGCGTGTTCTTTGCGCGACGCCGCCGGCCGGTGAATCGAGGTGGCGCTACTTCTTGACGGGCGCCGGCGCCGTCTTCGGCACGAGCTTGATCTGCCCGGAGGTCTCGCGCGCCTTCAGGATCGCCATCACGTCGCTCAGCGGGAGCGGCGAGAACTCGCCCGACAGGAAGTCGCGGATCTCGAGCACGGTCATCTTGCGGCCAAGAATCGCGGTGAACTCGGCGTTGAACTCGGTCGGCAGGCTCGGACCACCGCGACCCGCGCCGCCGGCCGGCGTTGCCATTTCGACGACGAGGTTGGCGGCTTCCTTCTCTTCGGCCGTGAGCGTGGGCTCGGCCGGCGCCGGTGTCAGCTTGGCCGGAGCGCCCTTGGGCGCCGCGCCCTGCGGAGCCGGCGCGGGCGGCGTGACGCCGCGCTGCGCGGCCTGCAGCTGATACGCCGCGTTCACTTCATCGAGGAGTACGGCCGTGCGCTTGTCGATCATCGGCTCGAACACCGCCGTCTTCTTCTTGCCGGCTTCGACGTCCGTGTAGAGGATGCTCGCCGAGCGGATCACGGCCTTTTCGATGTTCGCCTGATGCTGCACGGCCACGCGCGCCTCGCGCCAGGCCGCGTTGAGATCCGCGCCACTCTTCACGTCGGCGAGATACCCGAGGCCCTTCGTGAGGTTCTCGCCCATGCGCGACAGACCGCGGCCGATGTTCTCCTGCAGGATCCGCGCCGCCAGTTCGTCCGTCCCACCGGCGAGCGCCGCCAGCGAGCCCAGACCAACCGCGGCGGCGCGCTTGTACTGCGTCGAGTCCATCTTGTCGGGCGTGTCTTCCGACGAGTGGTACCACATGTCCGGCCACGTGATGAACATGACGGCCGGAATGCCCTTCTGCATGTAGCTCACGTGATCCGACGAGCCGTAGTGCTTGTCGACCTTGATGTAGAACGCGTCCTTCGAGCCGCGCAGCGACTCGACAGCCTGCGACGGCAGATAGCCGTTGCCGCGGAACCGCACGCGCTCGCGCGAGATGTCGGCGATGTACTCCATCGTGCTCTGCGCGATGTCGTTGATGTAGCTCGGGAACGAGTCGGGCGTGCGCTGCAGCACCCAGTAGCTGCGGCTCTTCGACACCTGAATGCCTTCCATGTCGAAGTTGAGGTCGCCGATGAGCTTCGCGGCCTTGTCCGGATGCGCGCCGAGCCAGTAGTTCGTGCCGCTGATCTCGGCCAGCCACTGGAAGTTGATCGTGCGCTTCGGACGCGGCAGCTTCCCTTCCTTGATGAGCTTGATGTACGCGCG
>CAYFLU010000026.1:19180-24949 GCA_964343975.1 uncultured Solibacteraceae bacterium | reverse complement strand
TTCGAGAACATCCAGGTCTCGAGCGGCGCGCAGGACATCGCGGTCGGCACCGCCGGCGTGTTCATCAACATGGTGACCAAGAGCGGCACCAACAAATTCAACGGCCAGCTGCTGTTCACCTGTCAGGGCAACTGCGGCCCGGCCAAGACGCAGGCGCAGAACATCGACGCCACGCTGCTGAAAGCCGGCTTCAGCTCGACCTCGAACGCTGTCGACTACATCACCAACTCGAACGTGCAGGGTGGCGGTCCGCTGATCAAGAACAAGCTCTTCTTCTTCGGCTCGGTCAACTACCAGCCGACGCACGTGAACGTGCCCGGCTTTCCGGCCGTCTCGCCGTTGTTCCCGATCACGCTCTCCACGGCGGCCGGCAAGGACACGCAGGACACGACCGACATTCTCACCGGCACGGCCAAGTTCAACTACCAGATGAACGGACGCAACCGGTTCGAAGCGTTCGTCGAGCGGCAGCGCTACGACAAACCGAATCGCGGCGCCTCGGCGAGCAACACGCCGGATTCCGATCAGAAGGAACTCGACTACGGCAACACGTTCCAGGGGGCCTGGAACCTGTTGATCAGTGACCGCATGTTCGCCGATACGCGGGTGAGCTACAACAACATCCACTTCCCGCTGTTCCAGAAGACGAACCTGCAGTCGATCCTCGACAACACCACGGGCATCCGCTACCGCAACGCCGCCAGCGAACAGCAGTTCTACCGTCGCCGCCTGCAGGCCACGTCGAACGTGCAGTACTTCGTGCCGAGCGCGCTCGGCGGCCGGCACGAGTTCAAAGGCGGCGTCGACTTTGGCTACACGCCGGCCGACACCGACACGTACCGCGCGGGGGACGTGAACCTCGTCTATCTCAGCTCGACCGGTAAAGCCTCGACGGTGCAGCTGTTCAACTCGCCGACGCACGTCGTGTCGGCGGTCCAGTCGCTGGCCCTCTACGGTCAGGACTCTTACTCCGTCGGCCGCCTGACGGTGATCGCCGGCGTGCGGTGGGAACGCGTCGAGGGCTTCCTGCCCGCGCAGACCTCACCGTCCTCTGCGTACTTCCCGGAGGGTCTGGTGTTCAAGGGCGTGAGCATCGGTGGCGTGGTGCAGGACTACACGGTGCGCAAGTCGTTCGGCGATGTGCGCGGCAACCCGCTCTGGTACAACTTCGCCCCGCGCGCCAACATCACCTATGACCTGACCGGCGACGGCAAGACCGTGCTGAAGATGTCGCTCGGCCGCTACCTCGACCAGATCAACACCGGCACGCCGCCGAACCCGAACGGCACGATCAGCCAGACCTACACCTGGAATGACACGAACGGGGACTTCGTGTTCCAGCCCGGCACGCTGACCTGGGATGGCACGAAGTACGTCGGCGGTGAACTCGGGGCCTTGTCGACCACGGCGATTCCGAACCCGGCGGCTTTCGACACCACGCTGCGTCGCCCGAAGCGGAACGAATTCACGATCGGCATCGATCGCGAGATCGTGCCCACGGTGCTCGCCAGCGCGACGTACATCTACCGCAAGGAATTCGACGTGCAGACGACGGTCGACCAGAACTTCGACCAGTGGCCGTCGCTCTACACGCAGGTCACCCTGACCGATCCGGGACGCGACGGCGTGCTCGGCACGAGCGATGACGCGCCGATCTCGGTGTACAACCAGAACACCACGGGCACCGTCAACGTGACGAAGACGGTGAACGACGACCGCCTCGCCAACCGGTACAACGGCGTGGAGTTCACGCTCCAGCGTCGCTTCAAGGACGGCTGGACGGTGCTCGCGGGCTACACGTACTCGCACACGAAGCAGGACTTCGTCTCGCTCGCCAACCCGAACGCCGCGTACGTCAATGCGGCCGGCGAAAGCGGTGGACGTCGTCACAACTTCAAGCTGAGCGGCACCTACACGCTGCCGTTCGACATCGTGCTCGGCGCCAACTACACGTTGCAGTCCGGCCTCCCGATCACCCGCACGTGGGCGATCAGCGCGTGCTCGACGACCGTCACGTCCAACTGCTTGCGTCAGGCGGCCACCGTGAACGCCGAGGCGCGCGGCAGCGTGGAGCTGCCGTCGCTCGGCATCGCCGACGTCCGCCTGGGCAAGTTCTTCCGGATCGGCACGAACAAGATCGACGTCAGCCTCGACATGTACAACCTGACGAACGCCAACACGACCTACAGCGTGCGCACGACGACGGGCCTGACGCCGGTCCGCGAGGGCAACCTCGCGGCCAATCCGCTGTCCAACATCGCCTCGTTCCTGTCACCGACGGGCGTCCTCGGGCCACGGATCATCCGTTTCAACATCACCTACTCGTTCTCCCAGAAGTAACCTGTGCCACGACGCCGGACGTCACTTCGCTGTGACGTCCGGCGTCCCTTCCACCGGACCTTCACGTATGCATCGACGAATCTTTGCGCTGCTTCTGGTCGCCACGGCGTCTGCGGTGGTGTACCCGGTGTCCGCCCAGCGAGCCACGCCGGCGACCCCGGCCACGGGCTCGGCGGCGGGCCGCATCACCATCGACAAGCTGATCGACATCAAACATCCGTCCGGCGCGCAATGGTCGGCTGACGGCAAGACCGTCACGTTCTCCTGGGATCGCGCGGGTATCGTGACCCGATACTCGGTGAAGGCGGATGGCTCCGCTCCGCCGGTGCCCATCGCGGCTGACACCGCGGCCACGGCGGGAGGACGACGAGGCGGGGGCGCCGGAGGCGGCGGCAATGCGGCCGCCGCCGCAGGCGCCGTCACGTCACACGATGGACGTCGGGTCGCCTACCTCGGCGCCGCACAGGCGAATGGCACGACGGAGATTCGCGTGAAGAACGCGGATGGCTCAAACGACATCACGGTCGCGGCCGTGACCGGGCCGATCGCCGCCCTCGCGTGGACGCCGGGCGACGCCCACCTCACCTTCACGACAGGCGGCGGCCGCGGGCAGCAGATCTTTCACGACGTCACCCCCGAGTACTCGGGCGCGAAGATCATCTATCGCGCCACCGAAAACGCGCCCGGCGCACCGGCCGACAACTGGGTCGTCACGGCGGCCGCCAACAGCACGCCGACGAAGTTCACGACCGGCGGCGGTCGAGGCGGTGCCAATCGCTGGATTGACGGCACCCACATCCTCGTCGACCGCACGTCGCCCGACTTCAAGCGGCGCACGATCTCGGCGATTGACGTCACCACCAATGCGGCCCGCGTGATCCACGAGGACGTGAAGGACAAGTTCTGGAGCGCCACCGGCGATGCGCAGGCCGGCTCGCAGCTGTCGCCCGACGGCAAGTGGATCCTCTTTCTCAGTGATCGCGACGGATGGGACCAGCTCTATGTGGTGGCGGCAGCCGGCGGCACGCCGGTGCAGGTCACGAAGGGCCAGTTCGAGACGTGGCGCCCGACCTGGTCGCCCGACAGCACGCGCATCGCGTTTGACCAGAATGAGGCCGCCGATCACGGTCGGCGTCACATCGGCGTCGCCACGCTCAACGGCGACCCATCCAAAGCCACGGTGCGCCTTGTCACGTCCGGCCGCGGCGCCGACGTCTCGCCGTCCTGGTCACCGGACGGCAGCAAGATCCTCTACCAGCATTCGGATCCTTGGAATTCGGCCGACCTGTACGTGATCGACGCCCAAGCACCGAATGCCAAGCCGGTGCGCCTGACCGACTCGATGCCGGCATCAATCGACAAGACGCAGTTGGTCGAACCGAAGCTCGTCCACTACAAAGCGGCGGACGGCAAGGACGTGGCGGCCTACCTGTTCGTGCCGAAGAACCTGAATCCGAACGTGAAGCACCCCGCCATCGTGTGGGTGCACGGCGACGGCGTGAACCAGAACTACGACGGCTGGCACGTGCAACGCAATTACGCCGTGTACTACAGCATCCACCAGTACTTCGTGCAGCAGGGCTACGTCGTCTTGGCCCCGGACTATCGCGGCAGCATCGGCTACGGCAGCGAGTGGCGCGAGGCGGTGCACATGGATGTCGGCGGCAAGGACTTTCGTGATGCCGGCATCGCGAACACGTATCTGAAGACCCTGCCGTACGTCGACGGCAACAAGATCGGCATCTGGGGCTTGAGCTACGGCGGCTTCTTCACCCTGCTGGCGGTCACCGAGATGCCGACGGCGTACGCCGCGGCCGTCGATGTGGCGGGCGTCGCGGACTACGCGCTCTACTACGAGGATCCGTATCACGGCACGTGGACCACGAGCCGCATCGGCACGCCATCTGAACATCCGGAGGTCTATGCGCAGGCGTCCCCGGTCTCGCACATCGACAAACTCCGCACGCCGCTGCTCGTGCTCCACGGCACGGCGGACGTGAACGTGCCGTATCTCCACTCGGTGAAACTCCTGGACGAGGCGCTGAAGCACGGCAAGGGCGATCTCGTCAGCTTCATGGCGTATCCCGGAGAATTCCACTACTTCACGCGCGAACATGTGCTGCGTGACGCCTGGAATCGCGTCGCGCGATTCTGGGACACACATCTGAAAGGCCGGTAGTGGCGAGTCCCGACTTTCTCGCCGCGTGCGGCCTCTTCGTGGCGCGTCAGCAGTTTGATACAAAGACGTGCGCCGCGCTCGCGAACGACGCGCGCGCGGCGCACGCCGAACGCGCGCGCGTCTATCTCGGTGCGGGCCTCACGGTGGATGAACACGCACGTCGCACGGCGGTGGTCGAGATGTCTGCGGCGAGCCAGCACGTCATCGACACCTTCCTGACCTCGCTCCAGCCCGCGCTGTCACGACATTTCGCGGTCCCCCTCTCGGCACGCCAGCCAACGGAGTGTCTCGTGTACCGCCCCGGCGACTTCTTCGGGCGGCACGAAGACGGTGGCGCCTCGGCCCCGGATGACGCACCGGACCTCGTCAAACGGCGCCGTGTTTCGGCCGTGCTCTTCCTCAACGCGGACTTCACGGGCGGGGAGTTGACGTTTTACAACCTGCTCGGCGCCGGCCGCAGCCGGGACCTGGGTTTCCCCCTACAGCCGGAGCCCGGGCTGGTGGTGACCTTCCGCGCGGAGACGTCGCACGAAGTGATGCCCGTCACACACGGCGAACGCGTCAGCGTCGTCACGTTTTTCGAGTAGACCGCCGTCGCGCTCCGAGGTCCGCCGCGCCGACCGAGCAGCCCACCGCGCGGCCCGCCGGATTCCCGGCACGCGCGCGGCGTACACCCTCCGCTATGATCGGAGGGTATGCCTCGCTCGAGCCAGCGCGCTGTGGCCAGCTGGCTCATCCTCACCGCACTCATGGTTGCCGCGATGGTCGTCGTGGGCGGCGCCACGCGACTCACCCATTCCGGACTGTCCATGGTGGAATGGCAGCCGCTGGTCGGCACGATCCCACCGCTCTCCGAGACCGACTGGCAACAGCTCTTCGCGAAGTATCAACACACCCCCGAGTACACGCTCGTCAACGTCGGCATGACGCTCGACGGATTCAAGAGCATCTTCTGGTGGGAGTACGTCCACCGGCTCCTCGGCCGCACGATCGGCTTCGTCGTCCTCCTGCCGCTCGTCTACTTCTGGTGGCGCGGTGCGTTGAGCCGGTCGCTCACGCGCACGCTCATCGGCATCTTTGTGCTCGGCGGTCTCCAAGGCGCGTTGGGTTGGTACATGGTCGCGTCGGGACTCGTCGACCAACCGATGGTCTCGCCGTTCCGACTGACGGCGCACCTCCTGCTCGCGCTCGGCATCTTTTCGTGGCTGTGGTGGACCGCGCTCTCGCTGCTGCGGCCGACCGCCGTGGCC
>CAYFLU010000026.1:0-19170 GCA_964343975.1 uncultured Solibacteraceae bacterium | reverse complement strand
CACGCTCCGGCGCGCCGCGTGGGGCGTCGTGGCGCTCGTCGTCTACATGGCGACCACCGGCGGCTTCGTCGCGGGCACACACGCCGGGCTCACCTACAACACGTTCCCGTTGATGGGCGATCGCCTCATTCCGACCGAGCTCTTCCTGATGCAGCCGTGGTGGCAGAACTTCTTCTACAACCTGGCCACGGTGCAGTTCGATCATCGCCTCGGCGCGTGGCTGCTCACCGCGGTGGTGCCGTGGCTCGTCTGGCGCCTCCGCCGCACGGCACCCGCCCCCGGTGTGCACCGGGCGACGACGTTCCTGCTGATGGCGGTCGCCCTCCAGATCACCCTCGGCATCACCACGCTCCTGCTCGCGGTGCCAGTCACGATCGCCGTCATGCATCAGGGCGGCGCGGTCGTCCTGCTCGCGACGGCCCTCAACCTGGCGCACAGAATCAGATAGCTGTTCCGGCTTGATTCGGTCCGAATCGGCTACACTCTAACCATGCCACTTTTCACGGTCCGAGCCGCAGCCGGCCGGCTCGGCGTCGGCTACTCGACGCTGAAGCACTGGATCCGCGCCGGAGAAGTCCGCACCACGACCACGCCTGGCGGTCATCACCGCATCTCCGACGCGGAGATCGAGCGTCTGATCGCGCGCCGGGATCCGGCGGCGGCGCCGAAGCGCCGGCCCGCGCGTGGCGGCGCGATCGTCGTCCTGAGCGGCCGCAATCGGCTCCGCGGCGTCGTGGATGAAGTGCGCGTGCACGGGCTCATGGCACAGGTGCGGCTGCGCATTGGCGACCAGTTCCTCACCGCTGTCATCACGAAAGACGCCGTCGACGAGCTGAAGCTGCGGCGCGGCGACGACGCGCTGGCGATTGTGAAGAGTACGGAAGTCATGATCGGACGGGAGGCCGCGTCATCGTCACGCGACTGATCGCTCTCGTCACGGCACTGGCGCTGCACCTCGCGCCGGCGCCACAACATTCCGAAGTGCTGGTGTTTGCGGCGTCGTCGCTCCAGACCGCGCTCGATGCGCTCACGCCGGCGATCGAACGCACGACCGGCTTCAACGTGCGCGTGTCGTACGCGGCGTCATCGACGCTGGCGCGGCAGATCGCGAACGGCGCGCCGGCCGAGTTGTTCATCTCCGCCGATCAAGACTGGATGGATGACGTCGCCAGCAAGGGCCTCATCGACCTCACCACGCGCGTGAACCTACTCGGCAACACGCTGGTGCTCGTGGCGCCGGCAAAGCAACCCGCGACGCTCGCCATCGCGCCGGGCTTTCCGCTCGCAACGGCCCTGAACGGCGGCCGTCTGGCGATCGCGAATCCCGACACCGTGCCGGCAGGCAAGTACGGCAAGCAGGCGCTGACCTCGCTCGGCGTGTGGCCCTCCGTGGCGAATGCGCTCGCGCCGGCCGAGAACGTGCGCGCGGCCTTGATGTACGTCTCGCGCGGTGAAGCGCCGCTCGGCATCGTGTATCGGACCGACGCGCTGGCAGATCCCGGCGTCGCCATTGTCGGCACCTTCCCCGCCACGTCACACGCGCGCATCGTGTATCCCGCAGCGCTCACCGTCTCGGCCACGCCCGCGGCCGGGCGCGTGCTGTCGTTCCTGCGCTCGGCCGAGGCCAAGACCGTCTTCACGCGTCAGGGCTTTCTCGTCGACGTGAAGTAGCGCATGAGCCCTGCGGAAGCCGAGGCGGTTCGTCTCAGCGTGAAGGTGGCGCTCGTGGGCACGCTCGTCAGCCTGCCGCCCGCCATCGCCGTCGCGCTCGCGCTCGCGCGCGGACGCTTCTGGGGTCGCGCGCTGCTCAACGCGTTCGTGCACCTGCCGCTCGTGCTCCCGCCGGTCGTCTCCGGCTATGTGCTCCTTCGCCTGTTCGGGCGGCACGGCGCGATCGGTCAGTGGCTCGGCGATCACCTCGGACTCGTCTTCGCGTTTCGCTGGACCGGCGCCGCGCTGGCGGCGGCCGTGATGGGTTTTCCTTTGATGGTCCGCGCGATCCGGCTCGCGATCGAGCACGTCGATCATCGGCTCGAAGACGCGGCGGCGACACTCGGCGCGAACGTGTGGTGGACGTGGCTCACGATCACGCTGCCGCTGGCGCTCCCGGGCATCCTCGCCGGCGCCATCATCGCGTTTGCCAAAGCCCTCGGCGAATTCGGCGCCACGATCATGTTCGTGTCGAACATTCCCGGCGAGACGCAAACGCTCGCGCTCGCAATCTTCAGCCTGATCGAGACCCCTGGCGCCGAAGCCGCTGTGCTGCGGCTCGTGTGGCTGTCGATCGCGGTGTCCTTCGTTGCGCTACTCGCGTCGGAATATCTCGCGCAGCGCGTGAGCCGGAGCCGCGCATGACCCTCGACGTTGCGATTCGTCATCGCATCGGCGCGATTGCACTCGACGTCGACCTCCGCATCGGCGCGGGGCTCACCGCCGTCGTCGGGCACTCAGGCTCCGGCAAGACGACGATGCTCAATGCGATCGCGGGTGTGATTCGCCCGGATACCGGCCGGATCGCGCTCGGCGATCAGGTCTTTGCCGATGTGGCGCGCGGGATCTGGCTGCCGCCCCATGCGCGACGCGTCGGCTACGTCTTTCAGGAGCCGCGCCTGTTTCCTCATCTGTCGGTGCGTGGCAATCTCGGCTTCGGCCGCTGGTTCGCGCGACGGCGTGCGGCGAACGCTTCGATCGGGACGACGGCCTCGATGGATGACGTGATCGAGCTCTGCGGACTCGGGCCGCTGCTCGCACGCCGACCGACGCAGTTGTCCGGCGGTGAGAAGCAGCGTGTCGCGCTCGGACGCGCGCTGTTGTCGTCACCGCAATTGCTGCTGCTGGACGAGCCGCTCGCCTCGATCGACGTCGATCGCCGCGCGGAGCTCCTGCCCTACCTGGACCGACTCCGCGCAGAACTGCGCGTGCCCATGTTGTATGTGACGCACACGCTCTCGGAAGTGGAGACGCGCGCGGACCGCATCGTGTCGCTCAGCGAGGGGCGCGTGCGATCGGGCGCGTAAGACAGGTCGGCCCGCCGCCGCCCTTCAGGCTGATCTCGGCGCCGTCATATTCCAGCACCGTGGCGCCGGCCGCCTCGAGCCGGGCTTTCGTCACCGGGTTCCCCTGCACCATCACGCAGACCCGCGGCGCAATCGCGAGCACATTGGCGCCCATCGAGTCGAATTCGGCCTCGGGCACCTCCACGAGCGTGATGCCGCGCGCGAGCAGCCACTCGCGAAACGGCACGGGCATCAGCGGCGAATAGACCACGGCGAGATCACGATCGACGGGACTGATGATCGACATCAGGTGGAACACGTCCGACGGGCCGCGATAGTGCGGCAGCGGCACGGCGATCACGTTCACCGACGATCCCAACAGCACCTGCCACTGGCGGATGCCTTCGTCGTTCGTGCGGTAGCCACGACCGACCGCCACGGTGTGTTCGTCGAACCACACGACATCGCCGCCTTCGATGCGTCCGGGTGGTTCGATGGCACCGATCACGGGAATCCCGGCGGTCGCGAAGGCGCGCGCCTGCGCGGCCGGTTCGGTGGCGCGTTGCGGCTTGCCCATGGCGCAGAGCACCATGCCGCGCGGGGTCACGAGCGAGGCATCGCGCACATAGATCGCGTCGAGACTCACCGCCGAATCATCCGGCAACGCCTCGACGACGGCGCCACGTGACGTCAGCAGCTGCAGGAACGCTTCGTAGTCGCGCCCAGCGGCCTCGAACTGCGGCGCGGCCGTGAAGTTGAGATCGCGCCATCCCGCGTCGCACGCCGACTGCGACCGCCACGCGGTGCGGGCGTGTTTCACGACCAGCCGCGCGATGGTGCCGTACTCGTTCATCGCGCCAGTGCCCCGGCTCGGCCGCGACGCACCCACACGAACACCGGCAGTCCGCCAAGCAGCAGCAGGAAGCCGTAATACACGACCTCGGCACCTGCGCCGGCGATCGCGAACATCGAGAACAGCAACGCGATCACGCCGGCCACCGACCGCTCGCCGCGCACGAACGCGGCCAGCGAGCAGAACACGTACGGCACCAGCGTGCTCAGCGTGGACAGCTGAATGAGCAGCGTGAACAGCGACACGAGCCCGCGCGACGCGTTGGCCGCGATCAACAGCGACGCGAGCACGCTGCCCAGGATCAACGGCAGCACGGGCGTGCCACGCGCGCTCAGCCGACCGAACGCCGCCGGGAAGAGCCCGTCCTTCGCCACCGGCACCGGCAGCTGCCCCTGAATGAGCAACCACCCATTCAGTGCCCCGAAGCACGACACCACGCCGCCGGCCGCAACAACGAGCGCACCGGCATCCCCGAAGAAGCGGCGGGCGGCATCGGCAAATGGCGCGGTCGTGTGCGCCAGGGTCTCTGGGGCAAGCACGCCCATCACGCCGGCGGCGCTCACGATGTATATGAGCGCGGCGAGGCCCGTGCCCGTGACCGTGGCGCGCGGAATCGTGCGCTCGGGCGCTTCGACCTGATCCGCGGGAATCGTCGCCGTCTCGAGCCCCATCAGCGCCCACATCGTGAGCGTGGCCGCCGCCATCAGCGTCGAGATCGTGCCGCCCACACCCGACGCGCGCGCCGGCATCGCGAAGTGCGCCGGGTTGAGCACCGTCAGCCCGGCGATGCCAATGACGATGAGCGGAAGGACTTTGAGGGCGGTGGTGACGACCTGCACGGCGCCCGCGCTGCGCACGCTCCAAAGATTCACGCCGGTGAGGAGCCACACCGCGGCGATCGCGGTGATGGCGGCCAGTGCCGGTGTGCGGGCGATGACGGGCGCAAAGGGATCGAGGTAGCCGACAAACGCGATGGCAAGCGCGGCGCAGCCGACCCACACCGCGGTCCAGTAGCCCCAGGCGACGAGAAATCCGGCGAGATCGCCGAAGGCCGCGCGCGAGAACGCGTAGATGCCACCGGCTGCGGGCGATGCGGCAGCGAGCCGCGCAAACACGAGGGCCAGCGCCATGGCGCCGCCGGCGGACAGCAGCCAGCCGCCGAACGCCATGCCGCCGAACGGCGCGAGCGACGCCGGCAACAGGAACACGCCGGACCCGATCATGTTGCCCATGACCAGGGCCACGGCGGTCCAGAACCCGATCGCGCGCGTCGGCACGATGCGAACTACTTCTTCACCGGCGCGCCGGTGGCATCGTAGAGATCCACCGGGCCGTAGGCCTTGAAGACATCCGCGACCTTCGGATCACCGACGGCGACAATCTGCAGGCGCGACGGATCCAGATACTTCTTCGCGATCTCCTGCGCGCGCGCCCCCGTCACCGCATTCACGCGTGACGGGTACTTGTCCCAGTAGTCGGGCGCGAGCTTGTACCAGTAGATCGTGAGGTAGTTGCCGAGCACGGCGGCCGGCGACTCGAGGCCGAGGGCGAAGGTCGCAATGAGCGATCGCTTCGCGTTGTCGAGGTCCTTCGCCGACATCACCTCATCGCGCATCCGCGCGATTTCGGCCATGAGGTCACGCATCGCCGGCTCCGTCACTTCGGTGCGCACGTCCATCTGCGCGAGCCAGTCGCCCTTCCAGCGTCCGGCCGTGAGCCCGCTCGAGGCGCCGTAGGTGTAGCCCTTCTCTTCGCGCAGGTGCGTGAAGAGGCGGCCCGTCGGACCGCCGCCGAGCACCTTGTTCATCACCTGGAACGCGTCGTAGTCGGGATCGGTGCGCGAGATCGCCTGCGTGCCGACCATGAGCGTCGTCTGCACGGATCCCGGTCGCGCGATGAACGACACGTGAGCCGGCCCCATCGCTGCCGGATCCGTGACCGCGGCCGCCGCTGCGCCGCCGCGCGGCCACTCCTTGAGCGCGCTTTCGAGGGCGCGCTTGGCCTCGGCGAGCGTGATATCACCCGACATGGCGATCAACGCGCGCTCCGGCGTGTAGTGCGCCTTGTGGAACGCCACGAGGCGATCACGCGTGAGCCGATCCACCTGCTCGGCGGTCGCCGACACGCGCGCGGCCGGATGCGTGCCGAACACGAGCCGTTGATAGAGCTCGGCGCCGAGGAAGCCCGCGCTCGTGCGCTGCTGCAGGATCGACGTCTTTTGCCGCTGCTTGTATCGTCCGAGCTCGTCTTCGGGGAATGTCGGATGCAGCAGCACGTCGGCCGCCACGGCCAGCGTTGCCGGGAAGTGTTCGGTCAGGCTCGATCCGGCCACCGTCGCCTCGGTGCCCGACAGCCCCGCGCCCACGTTCACGTTCGCCGCCATCGTCTCGAGCGCTTCGGAGATCTGCGCCGTCGTGCGCGATGTCGTGCCCTCGCGCATGAGCGACGCGGTGGCCGTGGCCACGCCGATCGCATCTGCCGCGTCGTAGTAACCGCCGGCGCCGGGAATCGCGATCGAGAACGTGATCTGCGGCGTGCGATGGTCCTCGAGCAGGATGAGGTGCGCGCCAAACGCCAGATCCGCCTCCACCGGCCGCGGCAACTTCACCTGCAGCACTTCGTTGGAGACGGGCGCTTTGCCCTTCAGGACAACCGCCTGTGTCTGTGTGGCCGCCTGTTGGGCCGACAACGCGCCGCCGATGACGAGCGCGGCCGTGCCGGTGAGGAGTGCGGTGTGGATGGCTGCGCGACGCATTAGCGGACTCCCTTCGGCGCGGCGTCCGTGCCTGCCGCTTTCGGCTGGGTGATGAGCACCGTGCGGTTCGACGCCACGAGATACTGCTTCGCCACGCGCTGCACATCCGCGGCCGTGACCTTGGCAATGCGGTCGAAGGCGCCCGACTCGCGGTCCGGATCGTTGAACGCCTGCGCGTTCTCCGCGAGCGTCACCGCGAGGTTCAAGGAACTGCCCGCGCCGGCGACGAGCCCGCGCTTGGCCGAGGCGCGCGCCTTGTCGAGTTCCCACGCGGCAATCGGTTCCTTCTGTAGCCGCTCGATCTCGGCGTAGATCCCCTGCTCGAGGTCGTTGATGGACTTGCCCGGCATCGCGGTGGAAGAAATCATGAAGAGCTGCGGTCCGCGACGGCCATTCGTGCCCGCCCCGACGCCCGTCGTCAGCTGCTTCTGCCGCACCAGGCTCTCGTAGGTCCGCGACGTGCGGCCGCCGGTCAGCACTGTCGCGAGCACCGACAGCGCCTCGTCATCGGCGCTGCCGCGCGCCGGCACGTGATAACCGATGTCGAGGCGCGGCAAGCGCGCCAGGTTGTCGGTGAGCGTCTCGCGCGTCTCGGCCCGCTGCGCCGGCCCCGCGAGATCCGGCGCCGGCGGCGCCGGCTGCGACGGAATCGCTTCGAAGTACTGACGCACCTTGGCAAGCGCCTGTGTCGACTTCACATCGCCTGCAATCACGAGCACGGCGTTGTTCGGCGCGTAGTAGGTCTTGAAAAAGGCGGCCACGTCCTCGACCGTCGCCGCGCTGAGATCCGCCATCGAGCCGATCACCGAGTGCTTGTAGCCGCCGCCCGTGTAGGCCAGCTCGACGAACCGCTCCGCCGACTTGCCGTAGGCGACGTTGTCGGTGCGGAGCCGGCGCTCTTCCTGCACCGCCTGCCGCTGGTTGTCGAGGTTCTCTTTCGTGATCTCGAGCGAGCGCATGCGGTCGGCTTCGAGGAACAGCGCGAGGTCGAGCTGATTGGCCGGCAACGTCTCGTAGTAGAGCGTCCGGTCCTCGTTGGTCGTGCCGTTCATGTTGCCGCCGCTGTTGAAGATCAGCGTGAAGTGCTCGCCCGGGCCGACGTTCTGCGAGCCCTTGAACATCATGTGCTCAAAGAGATGCGCGAAGCCGGTGCGGCCCGGCCGCTCGTCGCGGGAGCCGACGTTGTAGCTGAGCGCCAGCGAGAACACCGGGGCATGATGATCTTCCGTGATGATCACCCTCAGGCCGTTCTTGAGGGTGGTATCGGTAAATACGAGCTTGGGCGCTGCGGTGGGCAGCGCGCCAACCGCCATGACGGCGGCCAAGGCGAGAACGGATGCGCGCACGGGATCCTCCCAGAGGAGAGAGGATACCCGATCCCGGGCGCCTACACCGCGACTTCGGCGCCGCCCCAGCCCGCCGCGTCCAGATCCGAGCGGAACACGGCATCGAGGCGCACGACCACGTTGCCGCCGTCCTTGCGGATCGGAAAGCGGTCCATGTTGCGGGTCGACCGGCCCGCGACGTACTTGCCGTCCGGCTGATACTTCGAGTCGTGCTTGGTGCACATGAAGCGGGCTTCGCCCTGCACCCACTTCACAGCCGCGCGTTCATGCGGACAGATCAGCGAGAACGCATAGACCTTCCCCTGCGCACGCACGAGGATCAGGCTGATCTGCCGATCAATGTTGACGCTGTCGCCCGCCGGAATCGGAAACGCGCGCTCATCCGGCGCCATCGTCGGCTGCCCCTCGGTGAAGTGCACCGGCAGAGCACGCAGATCGACCGGCAGCATCGCCGCAACCGAGGCGACGCCGCCCAGGCAGCAGGACGTCTTCAGGAACGCGCGACGAGTCTGATCAGACATTGGGAAGAATCGCTCCGAAGAGGGTGACGAGCACCCAGAGAATCATCGACAGGATCGAGGCGCTGCGCAGGCGCGGCCAGCCGAGCGGATTGCCCTCACGCGCGGTCTGTTCCGCGAGCGACAGCCGCACGCCGTTGCCGAGCAGCAGCACAATGAGGCCCATCTTCGTCCAGAACCACTTGGAGGTGATGAAGTGGCTGAAGTCGGCGGCCACCATCAATGCACCGCTCAGGAACATCGCGGCAAGGCCCGCCAGCACGATCCGATGCGTCTGCTCCAGGATCTTGATGGTGCCCGCATCGTCGGGCTTCGACAGAAGCGTGATCCGGTCGGCGGCCACCGCGCAGCCGGCCCCGATCAGCAACCCGCCGATGTGCATGAACTGGATGAGGGTCCGCCACACCATCGAACCCGAATAGAAGTCACTCCACGCCGCCAACATACGCTCGCCCGCCCGTGTCCCCCAATGGGACGCTTCAGTCTATCGAATTACCTGCAAAGAAATGCCTTACGCCGTGCGTTACTGCGCGGCCTTGCTACTCACGACCCAGTCGTAGATCGTCTGGGCCTTGGTCGTACGGCTGCCAGACAGCTCGCTGTACATCGGACCGGTCGGCTGCACGGCCTTGACCAGAATGGAATTGGCACTCCCGGCGGTGACCACGGCCATGACCCCGGCATAGGTCGAGAGGTTCACGCCGCCATTCTTGTTGCTGGCGTTGTGACAGGAAATGCAATCCGTGTTGAGGATCGGCGCGATGTTGGCCGTGTAGGTATAAGTCGTCACGCCTGTGCCAGTTAGCGTGATCGAAACACTGTCGAGGCTGGACGGGGAGGTGACCGAACTGGACCCGCAGGCGATCGTGGCGACGAGCCACGCTCCCAGAAAGAGAAGACGACGAGTGTGCATGCGCGAACGGACCTCTGGTGTTCGCTATTGCACACTCCGTTCCAGCCTGTCGTGTCCTCTTGGGGAACATTAACGATCGTTCATCTGCACGGCATCTGCGCTACTTCTTCGGGGCCAGCGCCTCGCGGTGCGCATCGAAGTACTGCAGGACCTGGATCGAGGTCTCCACGGCACGCACATAGAAATCGTGCGACATCGTCTCGTAGTCGTCGGTCGGCTTGTGGTGCTGCCCCTCGTCTTCGACGCCGAGGTAGATGAACGGCAGCTTCCAGGCGTCCCAGAACGCGTAGTGGTCCGAGTCGCGGGTCCAGTCGTCGAGCTTCTTGTCGGCCGGGTCGTCATGGCCGATGAGTAGTTTCACCGGCGCCGTCTTGGCGACCGCTTCGATCATGGGCGCGAGCTGCGGGTTCAGCTTCGTGCCAACGGCAAATAGCTTGTCGTCCGGATCGCGCCCGATCATGTCGAGGTTCAGGTTCGCGAGGATCGAGGCGCGCGGCACCGGCGGCGCAGCCACGAACGCCTTGGCCCCCTGCAGCCCCGCCTCTTCGCCGTCACACGCCACGATGATGATCGACGCCTTCGGCGTGTGCTTCTTGAAGTACTCGGCGACGGCGATGAGGGCGGCCGCGCCCGACGCGTTGTCGTCCGCGCCGTTCATCACGACGCCGTTGCGCGGCGCCAGATGATCGTAGTGCGCCGTCAGCACCAGATATTGCATGGGCATGATCGAGCCTTCGATCACGCCGACCAGATTCACGCCCTGCCGCTCCACCTGCGGCGCCCCGCCGCGGCCGCCCGTTTTGAAGGTGAACGGCTGCTCGAAGCTGCGCTCCATCGGCATCAGGCCCACCGCCTGGAACCGGTCGATGAGGTAGGCGCGCGCCTTGGCGCCGTCGGCCGAACCCACCGCGCGTCCGTTCATCGCATCCGACGACAAGGTCTTGAGGTCATCGAGCAGCGCCTGGCTGTTGAAGAGCGTGCTGGGCCGCGCCTTCTGCGCCGCCATCGGCGACGCCATGAGCGCCACCACACCGAGCATGAGAACGATTCTTCGCATCCCCGTATTTTGCCACCAACGAATCCGGCCGCGGCTCCGTCCAATCAGACACCATGCGCACCCTGAAATTCGCCGTCCGGACGTTGTTCCGTACGCCGTTTGTCATGTCCGTCGCCGTGATCTCGCTCGCGTTCGGCATCGGGGCCAACAGCGCGATCTTTTCCCTCTTCGACCAGATGCTGCTCCGTCCGCTTCCGGTCACTCGCCCGACCGAGCTCGTCGACCTCGGCGCCCGCGGACCCAAACCCGGGTCGCAGTCGTGCAGCCAGGCCGGCGACTGCGACGAGGTCTTCAGCTACCCGATGTTCAAGGACCTCGAGAGCGACAACGGCGCCGTGTTCACCGGCATCGCCGCCCATCGCGGCTTCGGGACCAACCTCGCCTACAAAGGCGAAACCCTCAACAGCCAGGGCATGTTCGTGTGAGGCAGCTACTTCGGCGTGCTCGGCCTGCGCCCGGCCCTCGGCCGGCTCATTGATCCGGAGGACGACCGCACGATCGACACCGGCGCCGTGGTCGTGCTGAGTCACGACTACTGGGTCACGCGCTTTGGCGCCAACCCGGCCGTGCTCAACGACACGATGATCGTGAACGGCGTGACGATGACGATCGTCGGCGTGGCACCGCGCGGGTTCGAAGGCACGACGCTCGGCTCGCGCCCGCAGGTGTTCGTGCCGATCACGATGCGCGGCAAACTGCAGCCGCCCTTCAAAGGCTTCGACAACCGGAAGAGCTACTGGATCTACCTGTTCGCGCGCCTGAAGCCCGGCACCACAATCGACACCGCGCGCGAAGGCCTCAATACCCGGTACCACAATGTGATCAACGCGGTGGAAGCGCCGCTCCAAGCTGGCATGAGCGACGCGACGATGGCGAAGTTCCGCGCGAAGTCGGTGACGGTCAAGCCGGGCGCGCGCGGACAGAGCTCGCTCCACAAGGAAGCGCAGACGCCGCTCAACATGCTCTTCGGCGTCACCGGCGTCGTGCTGCTCATCGCCTGCGCGAACATCGCCAACCTGCTCCTCGCGCGCTCGGCGGCGCGCGCCGGCGAAATGGCCGTGCGCCTCTCGATCGGCGCGAGCCGCAGCCAGCTCATCTGGCAGCTGCTCGTCGAGTCGTGCGTGCTCGCGCTCATGGGCGGCCTCGCCGGCCTGCTCGTGGCCAAAGGCACGCTGCAGTTCATCTGGTCGCTCCTGCCGAGCGATGCCACCGCCACCATGACATTCACCATCGAGCCGTCGATCGTGCTCTTCGCCGCCGGCCTGTCGGTCCTGACCGGACTCCTCTTCGGTCTCTTCCCCGCCCTCCACAGCACGCGGCCCGACCTGGCGTCGACGCTGAAGGGCGTGTCGGGGCAGCCCTCCGGCACACGCCGCGCGAATCGCTTCCGCTGGGCGCTGGTCACGCTGCAGATCACGCTCTCGACGGCGCTCCTCATCTGCGCCGGGCTCTTCGCCAAGAGCCTGATGAACGTGTCGAAGACCGACCTCGGCCTCCGCACCGACAACCTCCTGACCTTCGCGGTGTCGCCGCGCCTGAACGGCTACACGCCGGAGCGAGCGCTCACCTACTTCCAGCAGGCGGAGGAACAACTGCAAGCGATTCCCGGCGTGACGGCCGTGACCGCTTCGCTCGTGCCGGTGCTCGCGCACGACAACTGGGGCACGGACGTTCAGGTGCAGGGCTTCCCCAAAGGCCCGGACGTCGACAACAACTCGCGCCTCAACGAAGTGGGCGTCGGGTACTTCAAGACGATGGGCGTGCCGCTCATCACCGGCCGTGAATTCTCACGCGCCGATACCAAAGGCGCCGCCAAAGTGGCCGTCGTCAACGAAGCGTTCGCGAAGAAGTTCAAGCTCGGGCGCGACGCGGTCGGCAAGCTGATGTCGAGCGGCCGCGGCACCGACCCGCTCGACACCGAGATCATCGGCCTCGTCGCCGACGCGAAGTACAGCGAGGTCAAGGGCGACGTGCCGCCACTCTTCTTCACGCCGTATGCGCAGGACGATCAACTCGGCGACATGACGTTCTACGTGCGCTCGAGCCTCGGCTCCGCCGAGGCATTCGACGCGGTGCGCCGTGTGATGCGCGGGCTCGACCGCAACCTGCCGGTGCAGGATCTGCGGACGATGACGGATCAGGTGAAGGACAACACGGCGATCGATCGGATGATCAGCACGCTCGCGATGTCGTTCGCCGTGCTGGCCACGCTCCTGGCCGCGATCGGTCTCTACGGTGTGCTCGCCTACACGGTCACGCAGCGCACGCGCGAGTTCGGCCTGCGCATGGCGCTCGGCGCCGCACCCGCGCGTGTGCGGGGGCTCGTGCTGAAGCAGGTCGGCTGGATGACGCTCGCCGGTGCGGCCGCCGGCACGGCGATCGTCTACTACGTGGCGCGGTCGATCGAGTCGCTGCTCTACAAGATGCAGGGACGCGATCCCTGGGTCTACGTGGGCGCCGTGCTGCTGGCGGCGATTGCGATGCTCGCCGGCCTGATCCCCGCAGTGCGCGCGTCGCGCATCGATCCGATGAAGGCGCTCCGCTACGAGTAACCGGCCCGCCGCTCCCCACACACGACAACGGGCGGCGCAGAAGTCTCTGCGCCGCCCGTTGTCGTCTGCGAATCGCCGCGCTTAGCGGACGTAGGGCAAGGTGCCCTGATACGGAATCACCTGACCAGGCTGCACCGTGATCTCGAAGTCGAGGCTGCGGTAGTAGCGGCCGGTCAACTCGATGTGGTGCCGTCCCGCCACGAGTGTGAGCGGCGGATCGTACGGCGAGTAGTCCGACGCGCGCCCCACGTATTCGCCATCCACCCACAGCTCGGCGTCTCGCGGCTCGATGTCGAACGTCACGCCGCCATACGGCATGTAGGGGCGCACGTAGCCGGGCTGCCCGACGATGTACGGGTCATACCAGGACGGAAAATCGAGCGCATAGCCAACAAGCAGGCCCACATCGAGCCGATACCACGGGCGGAAGTTGAACCACGACCGGGTGAACCGCACGCGCTCGCGCGGCGCGATGATGATGCGCGAGCTCGAGTACCGGTAGCTGTTGTCGTAGCGGTAGTTAGTGCGGCCGCGGTCGTCGTCGCGACGGTCGTAGCGATTGTCGAAGCGATCGCGCGGGGCCGGCACGGCCGGCCGCACCGGCGCGTTCCGCGATTCGGTCACGCGACGATCCGACTCGCGCGTGTCGTTGCGGCGCACGTCGTTCCCGCGGCTGTCGTTCGACCGCGCCTGCGTGCGGCTGTCCCCGCTCGGGCGCGACGGCCCGCTGAACGTGCGGCTGTCGTTGCGCGGCGCCTGGCTCTGCGACGGCCCGGCTTCCCGCCGATCCGCCTGGCGTTCGCCGCCGCGATTCTGATTCGAGCCGCTCGTCGCGCTGCCGCCCTTGCTCTCGCCCGACGACGAGCCGCGCGAGGGCGGCGCCGATCGCGGCCGCTCCTGCGCGGCCACCGGCAGAATCGATCCCACGGTCAGTGAAGCGGCAATCAGATAGGTCGCTGCACGTCTCATAACACCCTCCGCTCCCTGATTGAGCAAGGAGAATGCCAGCATTCTGTTCCGTGATGCCGGCTCAACTGACCTCAATACAGGTCGTACGTCCCTACTTGCGCGGGTCCGGACGGACGCTGAGCGGCTGCGTGTAGCTCTTCCCGTTCACGGTGAGCTTCACGGTGTACGCCCCGGTGACCATGGCGCCGCCACCGCCGCCGGCACGTCCACCGCGGCCTGCAGCGGCCGCCGGATTCACCGCGCGCAGATCCCACACCACCCGATGCTGCCCGGCCGACGTCGCGAGCGGCTCGGCCACCGTGCGCCACAAACTCGTGATCGTCTGCGGCGTCTCGTTGGTCGTCACGGGCACCGACGAATACTGCCGAATCGTCTGCCCGGCGCCATCCACGATCTCGATCGTGACCGGTGTGGTGGCCGCCGCCTTCAGGTAGTAGTCGATCACGGCGCCGTTCGGCGCGTTCTCAGCCAGCGCCTCATCCTTCTGGAGCGGCGTGCCGTTGTCCGTGCCGGCCGGCATGGCAATCGCCTCGGCCGGCCGGAACAGAAACGCTTCGCCAGCCGCCACCGCATCGGTGATCTGCCGCAGCACGCTGATGTCGTCGATCACCCAGAAGCCGCGCCCGTGCGTGGCCACGATGAGGTCGTTGTCCTTGATCGCGATGTCGCGCATCGACGTCACCGGCATGTTCTGCTGCAACGACTGCCAGTGATCGCCGTCGTCGAACGACACGAACACGGCGCGCTCGGTGCCGGCAAAGAGCAGCCCGGGCCGCTTCGGATCTTCCTTGATCGTCTGCGCGTAGCCGCCGGCCGGCAGGCCCGTGGTGATCGCCTGCCAGGTCTTGCCGCCGTCGCGCGTACGATAGAAGTGCGGCGCGAAGTCTTCGAGCTGATGGCGATCGGCCGCCGCGTAGGCCTCGAGGTAGTTCGTGTGTGAGGCCTCGAGCATCGTGATCTTCGTCCACGCGCTCATCCCCGTGGGCGTGACGTTCGCCCACGTCTTGCCGTCGTCCATCGTGACGTGGATGTAGCCATCGTCGGTGCCGGCCCACAGCATCGGCTTCAGCACCGGCGAGGGCGCGAGGGCATAGACCACGCCGAGGCGCTTGCCGGCGTTGGCGGCCTTGTCGGCCGCCGCGGCCGCGTCGAGCAGCGGCGGCACGCCCGGATCTTCGCGCGTGAGATCGCCGCTGATCTGCGCCCAGTTCTGCCCGCCGTCGGTCGTTTTGTAGACGAACTGATTGGCGAAGTACAGCGCGTGCGGATCGGCCTGCGAAAACACGAGCGGCTGCGTCCACGCGTGGCGCGCCGGTTCGCTCATGTTGCGCTCGGGCGAGACGTTGCCCGTCTCGCCGGTGAGCGTGTTGCACCAGTTCACGGTACCGCCAAAGAGGATGTCCGGCCGCAGCGGATCCGGCGCCGTGTAGCCACTCTCGCCACCGGCGCACGTCGGTTCCCAGTCTCGGAAGTTGAGCGACTGCCCCGGCCCGCGCGTACGCACGCGCACGGCGCCGCTGTCCTGCTGCGCGCCGGTGAGCCAGTACGGGAAGTGATAGTCGGGCGCCACGTGGTAGATCTGCGCGATCGACTGATTCACCCACGAGCTGAACTCGGGAATCTCGTCGAGCGCGTTGAGCGTGACGATCACGCCCTGATCGCTCGCGACGATCGCCGTATTGGAATCTGACGGCGAGATCCAGACCTGGTGGTAGTCGTCGCCACCGGGCGACCCGCGCATCGCCCAATTCGCGAAGGTCGCGCCGCCGTCCTTCGAGCGCTGGATGCCGACGTTCGGCACATACACGAGGTCCGGGTTCTTCGGATCGACGACGACCTTTTCGAAGTACCAGCCACGGCCCCACACACGCTGATCGCCCGACATCTTCTTCCACGTCGCGCCCGCATCGTCGGAGCGATAGAGGCCGCCCTCCTTCGCATCGATCACCGCATACACGCGCTTGGTGTTGCTCGGCGCGATCGCGAGACCGCTGCGTCCGAAGCCTTCAGTTGGCAACCCCGTCGTCATCGGCTTCCACGTCGTGCCGCCGTCGACCGACTTGTAGAGTCCGCCACCCGGGCCGTTTGACGGCGCGTAGGTGTACCAGGCCGGCCGCTTCGTGTTCCACAAGCTCGCGTAGACCACGAGCGGGTTCGTCGGATCGATCACGACGTCCACGGCGCCCGTGTCGGCATTGGTGAACAGCACCTTCTGCCACGTCTTGCCGCCGTCCTTCGTGCGGAACACACCGCGCTCGGGGCTCGGGCCGTAGAAATGGCCGATCGCGGCAACAAACACGATGTCGGGATTCTTCGGGTCGATCGCGACGCGGCCGATGTGCTGTGTGTCGTCGAGCCCGAGGTGCGTCCAGGTCTTCGCGCCGTCGGTGGATTTGTAGACGCCATCGCCGTACGACACCGAGTCGCGCAGCGTGCTCTCTCCGGTGCCGACGTAGATGATGTCGGCGCTGGTCGGCGCCACCGCGAGCGCGCCGACCGACGACACCGGCTGCCCGTCGAACACCGGCTGCCAGGTGCGTCCGGCATTGCGCGTCTTCCACACGCCGCCGCCAACTGAGCCGGCGTAGAACTCATGCGGCCGTCCCGGCACGCCGCTCACGGCATCCACGCGACCGGAGCGGAAGGGGCCGACGCTCCGCCACTTCAATCCCGAGTAGAGCGCAGCACTGACGGTGCCCTGCCGCGCCGACAGCGTGGGCAGAAATGCAAACGCCGCCACGAGGGCGGCGCCAAGAAGAACGGTTGCGGTGGAGATCCGGGAGGGACGGGCCATCCCGGGAGGATACACCTTTCGACGAGCGACGGTAGTACTCCCGGGAGGCTTCGGCTATGCGGCGCTCGACAGACGAATCGTGTGGAGGACGTCCAGCACGCGTCGCATCGAGGCGCGGTCTTTCACGGCCACGCGGATCGCGCGGCCATTGAAAGCGGTGCCCATGTTGCCGACATTCCGGACAAAGACGCCCTGCGCGCGTGCCATTAGAACGACCGACTCGGCGTCGGGGCCGTGCGCGGGCAACTGCGCGAGCACGAAATTGGCGGTGCCGGGCACCAAATCCCAGTCGAGCGCCGACAACCCCTCCGCCAGCATGTGACGCAGCAGATGCGTTTCCGCATAGCGACCCGCGTAGTACGTGTCGTCGCCGAGCGCTGCCACGGCCGCCACCTGAGCCACAAGGCTCACGGCCCACGGCGGCGTCAGCGCACGCAAGCCCTCGAGCAGATGCGGCGGCGCGCAGAGATACGCCGCGCGGGCGCCACTCAGGGCATACACCTTCGACATGGATTTGCAGATCACGACGTTGGAGGACGCCGCCGCCAGCGATTCGAGCGAATGCTGCCGGCCGACATATTCGATGTAGGTTTCATCGATCCAGAACTTCGTCGTCGGCGGCGCGGCGGCGATCACGGTCTGCAACTCTGTTCGAGACAGATGGCGGCCGGTCGGGCTGTTGGGATTGACGATCACGACGAGGTCGTAATTCGCATCGAGCTGCCGCGCGAGCGCTTCCGCATTCACCTGATAGCCATCCCCGCGATCGAGCCGGAAGCGGTCCACCCGGCAGCCGATGACGCGCTCCAGCACGTGCGCATATTCGCTGTAGGTGGGATCGAGGATCAGCGCCCGCGACGCAGGCGTGAGCCAGTGGCGCAGCGCGAGGAAGATCAGATCGGAGGAGCCGGCGCCGGGCAGGATTGCTTCGGGCGCCACTCCGCGCGCGTCGGCAATTGCGGCGGTGAGCCCCTGACTTTCATTGGGGGGCGACGTGCGCAACAGCCAGGAGAGGTGCTCCGTCAGCGCCTCGGTCACGCGTGGCGATGGCGGGAACCACGCATCGAGCACATCGGCATTGATGATGGTGTGGCGCCGCTCGAGCCGCTCAAAGCGTGGGCCGATCGCGTCGAAGAAGGTGCCGCCATGGAAGCACGGCGCCGGGCGACGGAACGCAATGTCGAGCTGCCAGTCGGTGAGGGCTTCGATGCGGGTGATCATCGCGTCGAATGCCTGCGCGAACTCGCGCAGCCGGGTCGTCGTGGCGTGCATCACTTCGAACGTCAAGGCGCCGGAGGTGATGGTGATGCCCGTGCCGATCAGCCCCGCCTTCTGATACATGCCGAACACTTCGCGCCGGCCGATGGCGACGACCCGCGTGCCGCCGCGCGCTTCGATGTACCGCAACGCGCCATACATCAACAGCATCGCCAGTTCGCGGCGGCGCGCATCGGGCATCACGGTGAGCAGGCGGACCTCATGGGTGCGGTCGTCGATCGCGCACGGGAGGTCGTCGCGCTTCACGTATTTGTCGATGGACAGCGGACCGCCGGGGGGCGTGATCGAGACGAACCCGGCCAAGGTGGCCCCGGCCCAGACACATATATAGATGTTGCGGGCGTCCAGGGCATCGGTCAGTTGTCCGGCGTCGTTCTGGTGATGCTGCCCGAGTTCGCGGGCATAGACCGCGTGACGATGGCGGTAGATGAGGTGACGATCGGCGGCGGTGGCGAGGGAAACCCGGAACAGGTGTGCCATGCGGACAGACTAGGCCCGCCTCACACCGCCGTTCCTGAGGATTCTCTGAATCCTACGATCACCGATCGGCTTCCGGCAGCCACCGCGTGCCCTGCCACACGAACCGCGTCTCGAACGTGACCGGCTCGTTGGAGGGATGGCGCGGATGGCCCGGCATCACGATCTCTCGCGTGGCGCCATCGTCGGTGAGCACCGGCGACCGCTCCTGAATCGAACGGGTGGCCGCCCAGCGGAGGGCGTCGGCCACTGAGGCGAACGGCTCGAGTTCCCGCAGCGTGGCCCAGGTGGGCGGCGGCAAATGCACGCGCCCGGCCACGCACGCCGCGATGGCGTCGGCCGGGCGCAGCCATTCACTGGCCACATTCTCGGAGGTGTCGTGCACCGGAATCTGTCCGTCAGGCACCGCCGTCAGGTAGAACCACGTGTCGAAGCGGCGCACTTCATTCGGCGGCGTCACCCAGCGCGCGAACGGCACGATGGCGTCGAGCGCGAGTCGCAGCCCCGCGTCCGTGACGACCTCGCGGAACGATCGCGCCTTGTCGTGCACGGCGGCGCGCCACTCAGCGAATGCCGCGGTTGTGGCCGGGCAGCGGCCGTTGCGATCGCGCGCGAGCAGCACACCGGCTTCTTCGAAGAGCTCGCGCGCTGCAGACACCGCG
>CAYFLU010000025.1:0-25067 GCA_964343975.1 uncultured Solibacteraceae bacterium | reverse complement strand
CCATCACCAAGGACGGCGTGACGGTGGCGAAGGAAATCGACCTCAAGGACCCGCTCGAGAACATGGGCGCGCAGATGGTCCGCGAAGTGGCGTCGAAGACGTCGGACACGGCCGGCGACGGCACGACGACGGCGACGGTGCTCGCGCAGGCGATCTACCGTGAGGGCATCAAGATGGTCGTCGCGGGCGCCAACCCGATGGAGCTCAAGCGCGGCATCGAGAAGGCGGTCGAAGTGATGATCGCCGACCTCCAGAAGCTGTCGAAGCCGGTCTCCGGCGCGATGATCGGCCAGGTCGGCACCATCTCGGCCAACAGCGACAACACGATCGGCAAGATCATCGCTGAAGCCATGGAGAAGGTCGGCAAGGACGGCGTGATCACGGTCGAAGAAGCGAAGTCGATGGAGACCTCGCTCGACGTGGTCGAGGGCATGCAGTTCGATCGCGGCTACCTCTCGCCCTACTTCGTGACCGATCCGGACCGCATGGAGTGCGTGCTCGAGAACCCGGTCATCCTCATCCACGAGAAGAAGATCTCGTCGATGAAGGACCTCCTCCCGCTGCTCGAGCAGGTCGCCCGTGGCGGCCGTCCGCTCGTGATCATCGCGGAAGACGTGGACGGCGAAGCGCTCGCGACCCTCGTGGTCAACAAGCTGCGCGGCACGCTCCAGGTGGCCGCGGTCAAGGCGCCGGGCTTCGGTGATCGCCGCAAGGCGATGCTCGAAGACATCGCGATCCTGACCGGTGGCCGCGCCATCACCGAAGACCTCGGCATCAAGCTCGAGAACATCAAGATCGAGGACCTCGGCAAGTGCAAGAAGCTCACGATCGACAAGGACAACACGACGATCGTTGAGGGCGCCGGCGGCCAGAAGGCCATCGAAGGCCGCGTGAAGCAGATCCGCACGCAGATCGCCGACACCTCCTCCGACTACGACCGCGAGAAGCTCCAGGAACGGCTCGCGAAGCTCGTCGGTGGCGTGGCCGTGATCAAGGTCGGCGCGGCGACGGAAACGGAAATGAAGGAGAAGAAGGCGCGCGTCGAAGACGCGATGCACGCGACCAAGGCCGCTGTCGAAGAAGGCATCGTCCCGGGTGGCGGCGTGGCCCTGATCCGCGCGAGCAAGGCGATCGACAGCCTGAAGCTCGAGCACGATCAGAAGGTCGGTGCCGACATCGTGAAGCGCGCGGTGGAAGCGCCGCTCCGCAACATCGCGAGCAACGCGGGTGTCGAAGGCTCCATCATCGTCCAGAAGGTCAAGGACGCGAAGGACGCGAACTTCGGCTACAACGCGTCGACCGACGAGTACGAGGACATGGTCAAGGCCGGCGTCATCGACCCGACCAAGGTGGTCCGTTCGGCGCTGCAGAACGCGTCGTCGATCGCCTCCCTGCTCCTCACCACCGAAGCCATGGTCTCGGAGATTCCGGAAGAGAAGAAGGAAGCTCCGGCGGCTCCGGGCGGCGGCATGGGCGGGATGTACTAAGTCCACTGGTAAGTGGGAAGTAAGAAGAACGAAGTGAGTACGTAGAAGTTGGAAGTTCGAAGTAGAAAGGCCCGGGTGGCGATTGCCATCCGGGCCTTTGTGTTTTGCGGCGCGAGCAGGCTCGCGGTCGACGGCGCTGGAATGCTAGCGGAGGGTGAACTGCAGTTCGAAGATGACCATGCAGGCCACCGGAGTGCCCTGCTTCTTGCACGGCACGAAGGGCGTGGCGAAGACGGCTTTGCGGGCCTGCTCGTCGAGACCGAAGACCTTGTCGAGTGACCGGGTGACGCGGACGTCGGTGACCTTGCCGTCCGGGCCAATCACGGCTTCGAGTTCCACCGTGCCCTGAATCTTCGCGCGCATGGCCTCGGGCGTGTACTGCGGCTTCACCTCACGGATGCGGACCGGGTTGTCCACGCCGTTGCCGGGACGATACGCCCCGCCACCGAAGCCGCCGCCGGTGCCCTCGCCGATGCCGCTGCCATTGCCCTTGCCGATCCCCGTGCCCTTGCCGCCGCCACCGGTGGGCACATCGATCGCGCCGATGTTGACGCCCGCGGCAAGCAACGCCGTGTCGGGCTGCGTCATGATCGGCGCGCTGATGGCCGGAGGCGCCTCAACCGGCACCGGTACGGGCGCCAGATTCTGCTGCGTCGGCTTCGGCACTTCAATCTTCTTGGGAGGGGCCGGCTTGGGATTGCCGCCACCGCCACCACCCGGCCCCGGCATGTTCGCCAGGTAGGTGATGTCGAACTTCATCTCGTCTTTCGCGACCTGCTGCACGACGTCCTTCGCGCGAATCACGGCGAAGATCAGGGCGACAACAAACAACGCATGGAGGAGCAGCGAGCCGCCCTGCGCCTTGGCGATCCGTCCCCAATCGACGGGCTCGGGCGGATCGAACATCGAACGATTCGCCGTCCAGCGGCCACGATCCACCGCCACCCCTGAAGGAGCAGGCGTGAGGTCAGGCGGGCCGCCGGGGCCGGACGGGACGTTGGCTGTCGTCTCGGGCGTGGACATGATCGCGTGAAAGCTCCGTCAGTATACCCATAGACCACCGGGCCTGCGGGTTCCTTCCCTGTGGATATACGGCGGCGCAACTCCTGTTGCTACAGGTGATTCGACGCACCCCCTGAAGATTTGGCCGCCGGGAAACGTTAGCGATCGTTAATCAAACGCCGGGAAAAGGCGGTGCTACAATGCTCCTCAGCCGGACAATCCGGCAGGAGTCTCCATATGCTTGGTCTCGGCGTTCCTGAACTGCTCGTCATCCTCGTCATCATCGTTTTTCTCTTTGGCGCCAACCGTTTGCCGGATTTGGCCACGGGCATTGGCAAGAGCATCCGGAACTTCAAGGAAGCCAGCAAAGAGACCAGCCCGTCCGACAAGAAGTCCTAGTCGGACGTCACGACGTCATTTCCGGCGCGTGGCCTTCTTGAAGGCCCGCTCACGTTGCCCAGGGCGCTGCGTACCGCGGCGCCCTTCTTTTTTGGGCCGGGCCTTCGAGTGCCGCGGCCCGCGGTTGCGCTCCGACGCACGCACCGCGTCGAGGATCTCGGCCAACCCGAGATCGATCTGCCGGCGCTCCATGTCGACGCGGATCACCTGCACGCGCACCTTGTCGCCCAGCCGATACACACGCCCGTTGCGCTCGCCTCTCAAGAGGTGCGCCTTCTCGACGAATCGGTAGTAGTCGTCGGCCATCGTCGACACGTGCACCATGCCCTCGACGAAATGCTCGATGAGTTCGATGAAGAGGCCGAACGCGCTGACGCCCGTCACATAGCCTTCGAACTCGTCGCCGACCTTATCGGCCATGAACCGCACTTTCTTCCACTGCACGAGCTCGCGCTCGGCATCGGCCGCGCGGCGCTCCCGTTCCGAGGTGTGCCGCGCGATGTCCGGCAGATCCTCGATGAGTTCCGTCGATCGCTCCGCGCTCATGCCGTGGCGCGACTCGCGCAACGAACGGTGCACGACGAGGTCGGGATACCGCCGGATCGGCGACGTGAAGTGCGTGTAGAACTCCGCCGCAAGACCGAAGTGACCGAGGTTGTGCTCGTCGTAGCGCGCGCGCTGCATCGTGCGCAGCATCAGGAACGCGATCGGCTTCTCTTCGGGCTTGCCGTGCATCTTCTCGACGAGGCGCTGGAACTGCCGCGGCTCGATCGTGTCGGCGCCGCCCCCGAGTGAGTACCCGAGCGTGCCGATGAAGTCTTCGAACTCCTCCACCTTGGCCGGATCGGGCTCTTCGTGAATGCGATAGAGCGTCGGCACGTGTGCCGTCTCAAGATGCCGCGCGACGGTTTCATTCGCGAGCAACATGAACTCTTCGATGATACGGTGCGCGATATTGCGCTCCGAGGCGACAATCGCTTCGACCTGCCCGGCATCGTCGAGCACGATCTGCGATTCCTTCAGATCGAAGTCGATCGATCCACGACGGCGACGACGACCGTTGAGGATCTCGAAGAGCTCGGCCATTGTCTCGAACATCGGCACGAGGGGCGCATACGCGGCGATCGTCTCGGGATCCTTCTCCGTGAGGATCTTGTTCACCGCGTTGTAGGTCATCCGCGCATCGCTGTGAATGACGCCATCGTCCATTTCGTAGCGCACGACGCCGCCGCGGCGGTCCACTTCCATGAGGCACGACTGCACGAGCCGGTCTACGTGCGGATTGAGTGAGCAGAGCCCCGTCGAGAGCTCCGACGGGAACATGTGCACGGCGCGTTCAGGGAAATACACCGAGGTGCTGCGCTCATACGCGTCGCGATCGAGCGCGCTGCCCTCGCGCACGTAGTGCGACACGTCCGCGATGTGCACGCCGAGCCAGTAGTTGCCGTTCGGCAACTTCGAGATCGTGATGGCATCGTCGAAATCGCGCGCGTGCTCGCCGTCGATCGTGACCGTGGTGATCGGCCGGAAGTCCGTGCGACCGGCCAGATCCTTCTCGCGCACCTTGCCGCCGAGCCGCTCCGCTTCCGCGATCGCCTCGGGGTCGTGCGCGTCGTGGATGCCGTATTTGTGAATGATCACGGCCGTGTCGACGCCGGGTGCATCGAGCGGCCCGAGCACTTCGACGATCCGGCCGGCCGCCGGACGCGTCGCCGTCGGAAAGCGCGTGATCTCGACGGTGACCATCTCACCCGCCTTCGCGCGACGCGCTTCGGCGGGGCTTCGCCCCATCGCGATGTCGTCGCCCGAGACCACCTGAACGTCCATGATCAGGCGGCGATCGAACGGCACGACGAAGCCCATGCCGGATGGATCGAGATCGAACCGGCCGACCACGACTTGGCTCGCGCGTTCCAGAATGCGTAGGATGCGGCCTTCGGGCCGCTCGCCGTCGCGCTCCACGCGGACGACGACGCGATCGCCATGCATCGCCTGATTGAGATTGGCACCGGCGATGAACACGCTGCGCGGGCCATCCGGATCCGGCGACTCGAGATCGACGAACGCGAAGCCGCGCGGGTTGGTCGACACGCGGCCGACGATGAGGTTCATGAGATCGGGCAGGCCGTAGCGGTGCCCTCGAATCTCGATGAGGTCGCCGGAGGCGACCAGTTGGCGGAGCTGGCGTTTGAAAGTCGCGCGCGCCTCACGGGGCACACGCAGGACCTGCAGCAGCTCCTTGACGGTGGCGGGATGGTCCACCCGCTCACGCATAAGTTTCAGAATTTGTTCTACTTGCAGCATTTCGTTCCTAATCCTCTCAGAAAACCCAACCAAGCGGCCGGGCGTAATGTCTACTGTCAACGTGACCTACGATCTGGCGCAGGCCCTGTCGGCCTTCATGCAGGCCACCGATCTGCCGGGCAGCGAGCCGGCGGCGGGGGTGATCGGCGATACCCCGGAAGTGAAGGCGTTGGTGGCCGCCGCGCAGGCCGGCGACCAGGACGCCTTCGGGTCGCTCGTCGCCCTGCACGAACGGGTGGTGGTCCGCACGGCCCTGGCCGCACTCGGCTCGAAGGAAGACGCCGAAGACGCCGCCCAGGATGCCTTCGTCACCGCCTGGCGCAAACTCGGCGGCTTCCGCGGCGACTCGTCGTTCAAGACCTGGCTCCTCACGATCACGTGGCGCAAGGCGCTCGATCGCCGCCGATCGCGCAACCTCTGGTGGTCGCGGCGCAGCGAGCCGCCCGCCTGGTCGGACGAACAACCTTTCGAACACATTCCGAGCGACGACGCGTCGCCGGAGCGGCTCACGGTGTCGCGCGATCTGGTGGAGCGCGCGCGCACGGAGATCACGAAGCTCTCGCCGAAACTCCGCGACGTGCTGCTGCTCGCCGTCACCGGCGAGCATCGCTACGAAGACATCGCGACGCTCCTCGGCGTGCCAACCGGCACCGTGAAGTGGCGGATGAATGAAGCCCGGCGCCAGCTCGCCGACCGGATGGAGCGGTAGCGCGATGACCTTCCGCCGCCACACGCCCGACGAGATCCAGTACGCGGTGAACGTCGCGGCACGCGAGATGACGGTCGCAGCCCCGTCGCCGGAACTGCGCGTGCGCGTGATGTCGCGTATTGCCGTGCAGGCGCGCTGGCACTGGGGCTGGCGTCTGGCGTTTGCCGGCGGCGCGATCGGTGCGATGGCGCTGTCGACCGCCGTGCTATGGCAGCGGCATCCCGCTCCGGCTCCTGCCGTGGCGGATCTCGCGTCGGCCGCCGCGGCGGCAGCCGGCGCCATCATTCCTGCTGCGAGCCCCGCGCCCGAGCTCTTCACGGTGACCGACACCGTGATCGTGCCCATGCCCGTGCTGCGCGACAGCACCGTCGTCAGTGCCGACGAACTGGCGTGGCGCGCGCGCGCGGTGCCGGCGCTGGCCGAACCGGATGCGCTCCACGTGGAGCCGCTCCAACACACATCCATCGCCGTGGCGCCGATCGACATCGCGCCACTGACCGTGCCGCCACTGACGACTGCAGCGACCAGTGCCGGCGGATCGAGATAACTGTTTTTCTCAGGAGACGTATGCGTCACACACTTCCCGTCGTTCTCATGACCTTGCTCGCGGCCGCGCCGGCTCTGGCTCAGACGCCAGCCGCCGCGCCGTCGGCCCCGCTCCGCATCGGCGGACAGACGAAAGCTCCGGAGCGCATCCACTATGTGGCCCCGGCCTATCCCGCCGTGGCCATGGCGGCCCGCGTGTCGGGCACGGTGATCATCGAAGCCACGATCGACAAGGAAGGCTCCGTCACCGAAGCGCGTGTGCTGCGCTCGATCGCGACGCTGGATCAAGCAGCGCTCAACGCGGTCAAGCAGTGGAAATACAAGCCGACCACGATCGACGGCAAGCCGGTGCCCGTGATCATGACGGTGAGCGTGAACTTCACGCCGCCGCCAGCCGATGACGCGCCCACCGCACCGCCGGCACCGATGCCGCCGTCCCCGCCCGCCGTGCGCAGCGTGCCTCAAGCGCCGCCGGCACCCGTCGCAACGGAGGCTCCGCAAGCGCCGAAGGCACCCCCGGCACCGGATCCGAACATCGACCGCAGCGACGCCAATATCCGGCTCACGCTGAGCATCGCCGACGCGGCCTCCAGCGGCACTGCGAAAAAGACGGTCACATTGATCGTCGCAAACATGGGCAGTGGCCGGGTCCGATCTTCCGGCTCGTCCGCCACGAAAGCCATGCAGCTGGACGTCGACGCGGCTGCCGAACTGCGACGCAGCGGTCTGGTGAAGGTCAACCTGACCATCTTTTATCAGCCGGAAAATACGGACGAAGGGCCTTCGCGACTCTCCGTCGTAAACGAGTCGATTCAGTTGTTCCTGAAGGACAACGTCCCCACAGTGATCTCGCAGTCAGCAGATCCCACCAAAGGCTCGCGCTCGGTGACGGTGGAAGTGACGGCGCAGGTGATGAAGTAGTTATTGCGAATATCCCAGAGCATTGAGCGCCTGGAGCGCCGCGACGGCGGCGTTCTGGGCGCTGACATCGAGCTGATTGGCGCGGCGCACGGCGTCCTTCAAACTCGACAACGCGATTTCAATCCGCCCGGCACGTTCCGCTTCCCCGACTTCCCGCAATTCGAGCTGCAGCTTCTCGAGCGCGATCCGCGCCCGCTCGAAGTGCGCGCTCGCGTCGCCGAAGTTGCTCTGAAACAGCGCCACGCGCCCCTCGAACACGGCGGCACGGCCCGACTCGTAGTCGGCGCGCTGCTCGAGCTTCATGCGGTCACGATCAATGGCCGCCTTCCCCGCCGCGCCCCACACCCAGCCCACGCCAAGTGCCACGAGCAACGCCACGGCCACGCCCAGCACCACTTTCATCGCATGCTCCGCACGACGTGGCCGGACCTGGACCTGGACCCGGACCTGGGCCTGAACGTGAACCTGGCCATGGACGTGGGACGACGACGGACGTGGAACCCGGAACGCGGGACCCGGAACGAAATGAAGGTGTTCAGTTGATCTGCTTCGGATCTGTCCATGCGGACAGCTTGGTGACGGCGTCGAACTTCTTCAGCAACTCGCCGATGACCTGGCAGGCGTCTTCACGCTGGCAGAGCCCTTCGACCTGGCTGAGGATCCGCATGAGCGCTTCTTCGGCCTGATTGATGGCCACGTCTGAGAAGTATTCACGCTGTTGTTCGAGGCACTGGTGATGCTTGAGGATTTCCTGCCGTAAGAAGTCGGCGAGGCATTCACACTGCGAACCCACCATCACGTGCGGGGGAAGCTCGTGGGTGGCGCCGGAGAAACGTTTAAGGTCCGACATGAACGCTAAGCAACTTCAGTCTAGGCAGATGACAACCGTGTGTCAACCGGAGGCGTCAAAAGGGCCCAAACGACTCCCGAGGTCCTCCGGAGGTCGGCCGCCGCCTCAGCCGACCAACTGTTCGCTTAACGTGATTCCAGCATCTGCTTCAGGAGCTCGTTGATCACCTTGGGGTTCGCCTTCCCCTTCATCGCCTTCATGGCCTGCCCGACGAGGAATCCGAAGGCGTTCGTCTTGCCGGCCTTGAACTGGGACACCGCATCGGGATTGGCCGCGAGGACCTCCTCGAGCGCCGCGGTGATGGCCGAGGTATCGCCGACCTGCGCCAGACCTTCGGCATCGACGATCGCCTTGGCGCCACGGCCCGATGTCCACATCTTGGCCAGAACCTCTTTGGCCACGGTGCTGCTGATGACGTCGCGCTCGGTGAGGCCGGCCAGTTCGGCGAGCGCCGACGGCGGCACGGGCACCGCGGTCATGTCGTCGGCCCCGGCGTCCTTCAAGAAGCGACGGACCTCGCCGAGAATCCAGTTGCTCGCAGACTTGGGCGAGGCCCCCGCCGTGACCGTGGCCTCGAAGTAGTCGGCGCCGCCCGGAATGAGGCGCACGAGCAGGTTCGCATCGTACTCACTGAGGCCAAAGACCGACTGGAATCGCGCCTGCCGCGCGGCCGGCAGTTCCGGCATGGCCGCGCGTTCCGCCTCGATCCACGCCGCCGTGACGACGAGCGGTGGCAGATCCGGATCCGGGAAGTAGCGGTAGTCGTGCGCGTCTTCCTTCGAGCGCATCGACTCCGTGCGTCCGGTGGCGCTGTCGAAGAGCCGCGTCTCCTGATGAATCGTGCCGCCCTCGTCGAGGATGCGCGTCTGGCGCTCGATCTCGAACGTGATCGCCTGCTCGAGGTAGCGGAACGAGTTGACGTTCTTGATCTCGGTGCGTGTGCCAAAGGGCGCCGTCTCGTTCGGCCGCAACGACACGTTCGCGTCACAGCGCAGGCTGCCCTCTTCCATGTTGCCGTCGTTTACACCGATCGCCACGAGCAGCTCCCGCATGCGCGAGAAGTAGTCGGCCGCATCCGCGGCGGAGCGCACATCCGGCTCGCTCACGATCTCGATGAGCGGCGTGCCGGCGCGATTCAGGTCGATCCGCGTCACGCGCTCCGAGTCGGCAAACCCGTGATGGAGAGACTTGCCGGCGTCTTCCTCCATATGGATGCGCGTGATGCCGATGGTTGTGCCGCCGGCCAGCTGCAGGCGTCCGCCCGTGGCGAGCGGCCGCTCGTACTGTGAGATCTGGTAGCCCTTGGGCAGGTCTGGATAGAAGTAGTTCTTGCGCGCGAAGATCGAGGTCTCGTGCACGGTGCACTCAAGCGCGAGCGCGGCGCGGATGGCCAGGTCGACGGCGTGGCGATTGAGCACCGGCAGCGCGCCGGGCAAGCCGAGGCACACCGGACAGACCTGGGTGTTCGGCGGCGCGCCGAAGGCGGTGGAACATCCGCAGAAGATCTTGGTCGCGGTCTTGAGCTGCGCGTGGATCTCGAGGCCAATGACGGGGACGTACGGCATTGGCGCCTATGTTACCGGACAAATGAAAACGGCCGGACGCCTCGACGGCGTCCGGCCGGGTCTGTGATGCGACCGCCCTCTTTCTGACGTGCTTACTTCGGGCCGGCGGCCTTCACGGCCGGGGAGGCCGTGGCTTCGAACTTCTTGAAGTTCTCCTTGAACATCTCGGCGAGCTTCTTCGCCTGCGCGTCGTAGGCCGCCCCATCCTTCCAGGTGTTCTTCGGATTGAGCACGTCGGACGGCACGCCCGGGCAGCTGCTCGGGACGTCGAGATTGAAGATCGGATCCTTCTCGTAGCCCACGCTATCGAGCGCGCCGGTGAGGGCGGCCGTGATCATGGCGCGGGTGTAGGCGATCTTCATGCGCGAGCCGACGCCGTACGGGCCGCCGGTCCAGCCGGTGTTCACGAGCCACACGCGCGACTGGTGCTTCGAGAGGCGGTCGCCGAGCAGCTTCGCGTACACGTTCGGATCCCACACCATGAACGGCGCGCCGAAGCACGTGCTGAAGGTCGCCGACGGCTCCTTCACGCCACGCTCGGTGCCGGCCACCTTCGCCGTGTAGCCCGAGAGGAAGTGATACTGCGCCGCATCCGGCGACAGACGCGCGATCGGCGGCAGCACGCCGAAGGCGTCGGCCGTGAGCATCACCACGTTCTTCGGATGTCCGCCCTGACCGCTCGGCACCGCGTTGTCGATGTAGTTGAGCGGGTACGAGCAGCGCGTGTTCTCGGTGCGCGACGCGTCGTCGAAGTCCACCGTGCGCGTGGCCGGATCCATCACCACGTTCTCGAGGACCGTGCCGAAGCGCTTGGTGGTCGCGTAGATCTGCGGCTCGGCTTCCGCCGAGAGCTTGATCGTCTTCGCGTAGCAGCCGCCTTCGAAGTTGAACACGCCGTGCGCCGACCAGCCGTGCTCGTCGTCGCCGATCAGGCCGCGGTTCGGATCGCTCGACAACGTCGTCTTGCCCGTGCCCGAGAGACCGAAGAAGAGGGCCGTGTCGCCCGCTTCGCCGATGTTGGCCGAGCAGTGCATCGGCATCGTGTCCTTCAGCGGCAGCAGGTAGTTCATGACCGTAAAGATCGACTTCTTCATTTCGCCGGCGTATTCGGTGCCGCCGACGAGCACGAGCTTCTTGTCGAAGCTGAGGATGATGAACGTCTCCGAAAGCGTGCCGTCGACGGCCGGATCGGCCTTGAACGACGGGATGTCGATGACGGTGAACTGCGGCTCATGCGCGGCCTGCTTCGCCGGATCGTTTTCCGGGATGAACATGTTGCGCACGAACATGTTGTGCCACGCGAGTTCCGTGACGATTCGCACCGGCAGACGGTACGCCGGGTCCGCGCCCGCGTACGCATCGAGTACGAAGAGTTCCTTCTCCGCCGCGTAGGCCATCATGCGCTTGTGCAGCGCCTCGAACTTCGCGGGATCGAACGGTTTGTTCACCTTGCCCCAGTCGACGTTCTTCTCGCTGGAAGCTTCCTTCACCACGAACTTGTCGTTGGGCGATCGGCCGGTGTACTTGCCCGTGCTGCACACGAACGCGCCGTCCTTCGACAGCGAGCCTTCGCCGCGACGAATTGCATGCTCATAGAGAGCCGCGACGCCGAGGTTCCAATGCGTCGTGCCCGTCTTGTTCATCCCCACCGCGTCGAGCCCGACTTTCCGTTCACTCTGTGACATGTCGTCTCCTGAGTCCCCAAGCCAAACACTTAAGTCTAAATTGGCCTGCGGAGCGCCGCAAGCGTGGCGGCGCGGAGGTGCGGCAGGTCGAACGGCGGAGGTAACACAAACGCGGCGGTTTCCCGCAGAAATTGGCCCGCGTCGGCCGAGACACTGGGCGGATCGATGGCGATCATCCGTGGCGGCGCGGGCAGTGCGGCCCATTCCTGCCGGAATTCCGCCAGATTTCGCTCGATCATCGCCGGATCGAGCAAGACGAGCTCGATGTCGCCGCGCGCGATCTGTGTAACGGTGTCATGGACCGTGGCGGCGGCGCGCACCGAGCAGCCCCACCCGGCGAGCGCGGCCACGAAGTAGTCGCGGCTGCTCTGTTCGGTGTGCGCGACCAGGGCCCGCACCGGCTCGGCGCCATCGGACATCCGCACCGGCACCCGGACGAAGAACGTCGTGCGGCCGTGCGCACTCTCCGCCCAGATCTGGCCGCCGTGATCGCGCACGATCCCGTACACGATGCTCAACCCGAGTCCGGTGCCTTCGCCGACGTCCCGGGTGGTGAAGAACGGATCGAACACCCGCGGCAGATGTTCCGCCTCGATGCCGTGGCCGTTGTCGGTGATCGCGATCAGCACCGCCCCCGCATGCGGCTCCACCGACACCGACACGGCCAGACGCGGATGGGACGTCGTGCGCATGGCCTGTTCGGCATTCAGCACGAGATTGAGGAGCGCCTGCTGCATCTGATTGTCGTCGACGAACGCCGGCGGCACGGGGCCATCCACCGTCAGCGCCACATCGACGTGGCGCACCTGATGGTCGTAGCGCCGCAGTTCCAGCACGCGGCGGCACAGTTCGGCCAGATCGGTCGCGACACGCGACGAGGTCTGGCGTCGCGCGAACGTCAGGAGATTGCGGACGATGCGCGCGGCGCGATCCGCTTCGGACAACACGCGACCGACATCGTCGCCGAGTGCGGCACGATCGAGTGGCGCGTCGCCGGGATGCGCCAGCGCTTCCTGCACCAGTTGCGTGTAGCCGATGATGCTCGTGAGCGGGTTGTTGAGTTCGTGCGCCACGCCCGCGACCAGTTGCCCGATCGCCGACAACTTCTCGCTCTGCACGAGCTGCGCCTGCGTCGCCTGCAGGCGGCCGATCGCTTCGGTCAACTGCGCGTTGGCAGCGGACAACTCCGCACCGAGCGCCGCGAGCCGTCTTGCCTGCGCGCGCTCTTCCGTCACTTCTTTCGCGAACAACACGGCCGCGCTCGCGCCCGGCACCGGCAGGGTCGTGACGGCGAAGATCCGGCCGTCGCCGGTGACGATCTCTGCGCGATGCGGCTGTCCGTCGCCGAGTGCGCGCGCCACGAGACAGTCGGGCCGATCACCACCACACAGCCCGGTCTCCGCGCACGTCCGCCCTTGAGTGTCGGTGATCGCCCATCCGTGCAAGGCGGCGAGCGCCGCATTCATGCGCAGTGAGCGGCGGTCGGCCCCGAAGACCGCGATCGGATCGCTGATCGCGTCGAACGTGCGCTCCCACTCGCTCTTCGCGCGGTGCACGCGCTGATAGAGGTGCGCGTTCGACACGGCCACGCCGAACTGACGCCCGATCGTCACGAGCAAGCGCTCGTCGTCATCGGTAAAGGCGCGGCGGGTGTCGGCGACGAGCGTCAGGACGCCGATCAAGTCGTGGCCCGTCGCAATCGGCACGGAGATCGCGGCGCGCCACGCCGGTTCATTGGCCACGCCCGACACGATCGCGGGGCGCTCGTCCGCGTTGATGCGCGTGGCGCGGCCCGTCGCAAACACGCCGTCGCTCGTGAGCGGCATCGCCGCCGTGCGGTAGATCTCGTCGACGCGCGACACGTCGAGCCCCACAGCGGCGACCGCCGCCGGCGGTCCGCCAAACGCGGGGCGGACGCGGATGAAGGCCCAGCGACCATCGAAGGCCGCGCTGACCCGCTCGATGGCGCGGCCAAACACGGCGTCGATGTCGAGCGTGGAGGCCAGCAGTTCCGCCACCTCATTCAGGAGCGCCAGTTCCCACGTGAGCCGTCGTCGCTCGAGCGTGTCGCGCCGGTGTTCGGCGGCGCGCTCGACGGTGGCCAGCACGTGAGCGGGATCGAGCGGCTTGGGGAGGAACGCGAAAATCTCGTGCTCGAAGCTTTCGAGCGCGCTCGACAACCGCCGGTCGGCGGAGATGACGATCGTCTCGATGTCGGGATCACGCGTACGCAGCCGGCGCACGAGTTCGAGTCCGGAGGCGGTCCCGAGACGCAGATCGATCACCGCGACGCCAAACGCCTGCGCGGCCGCGGCCGACTCGGCCGACTCGGCCGACGTCACGGCGGTCACACGGACACCGCGGCCTTCGGCCACATGCGACAGCAGGCCAAGGACGAACGGGTCATCGTCAACGAGAAGCACCGGCTCGGTGATTGCCATTCCTTCCGCTCGGGTGCTGGGGGCGCCTTAAGCCTACGATGATTTCGGACCGATACACCTTCGGATATGTGTGTGCGGATCGGATCTCGCGTGGTGCTCGCCCTGCTGATCGTGGCGGCAGCCGGCTGCGGCAGCGCGGGACTCACCCCGCCGACGCTCTGGCCGTACACGGTGGCCGCGCACGCGCCGTCCGAGATCCGGGTGCGCGTCGGCACGCGCGTGGTGACGGTTGCGTTCGAGGACTACGTCGCGGGGACCGCGGTGTCGGAGATCACGCCGGTCGGCGAATCGACCAACACGGTCGCCACGGTGTACGACGCGCAGACGGTTGTGGCACGGACCTATGCCGTCGCCCATCTGGGCCGTCACGCCTCGGAGGGCTTCGACGTGTGCGACACCACGCACTGCCAGCTCTACGAGCCGGCCCGGCTCGGCACGTCGCGGTTTGCGACCGCGGTGCGGCAGGCCGCCGCGCGCACGGCAGGCCAGGTGCTGACCTGGCAGGGCCGGCCGATCGACGCGGTCTTCCACGCCGACTGTGGCGGGCACACGGCCTCGCCGGCTCAGGTCTGGGGCACCGCCCCCCTCCCCTATCTGCCTTCCGAACCCGACACGGTGCCGGAGGTACAGCACCGGACGTGGACGGTCACCGTGACGAAAGAACAGGTACGGTCGGCTCTCAACGGCGACCGGGCCACAGCCGTCGGCCCATCCATCACCGATGTAGCGGTGGCGGCCTTCGATGCCAGCGGACGCGCGGAGACCGTGCGGATCACCGGCGCACGGTGGATCGAGCTGCGGGGCGATGAGTTCCGGGCCGCGCTCACGAGGGTGTTGGGGCCGAAAGGCCTGCCCAGCACACGGTTTACCGTGACGCGCACACGAACCGGGTATCAGTTCAGCGGCACCGGATTCGGCCATGGCGTCGGCCTCTGCCAGCAGGGCATGCTGGCCCGGGCCCGACGGGGCACCGGGGTGCGGGCCATCCTCAGCGACTTCTTCCCGGGCACAGCCGTTTCCCGGCTGGATGGTAGAATTCCGTAAACGCGACACGCCCGCGGACGTATCCCCATGACAGAGGTTGTTCCTCCTGCCGCCACGCCCCGAGAGGCCGATGCCCGAGTGGCCATCGACGTCAAGGCGTTGCAGGCGGCGGGACATACCGACGCCGCGCGTGAGCGGTTTGCCGAGCTGGTCGAGCGGCATCAGCGACGCGCGGTCCGCATCGCGTTTCACTATCTGCGCGATGGGGCGGATGCTGACGAGGCCGTGCAGGACGCGTTTGTGAAGTCCTACGTGCACCTCGGCACCTTCCGCGAGGATTTGCCGTTCGAAGTCTGGTTCACCCGCATCCTGATCAACGGTTGCCTGGACCGGCTCAAGGCACGGCGACGGCGCGAGCGGTGGATGGCCCCACCGCAGCTCGACGCCATGGGTGAGGAGCGCGATCCGGCCGAATACCTGCCGTCGCGTGGTCCCAGCCCGGAAGACCAGGTGCTCTCCGGTGAACGGCGAGCCCAGCTGTCGGCGGCGCTCGCGAAGTTGCCGGAACGGCAGCGGTTGATTTTCATGCTGAGCCATTTCGATGGCCAGACGTCGCGGGAAGTGAGCGCCATGACGGGGCTCAACGAATCGACGGTTCGCGTGCATTTGTTTCGGGCTATTCGTCGGCTCCGGTCGTTGTTGGCTCCGGCAACGCGAAGTACGGCAGGGAGAACACGCCATGCGCATCGCTGACACACTGCTCCGCCGCGGTCACCTCTCGGATGACACCCTCGCGGAGATCTGGTACACCGGCACGCATCCGGCCCACCTCGACACGTGCACGCTCTGCGCGGACCGCGCGCGTGAAATGGGTCGCTGGCTCGATCAGACCCGCGACCTCGGCATCGCCGAGGCCGACGCGGCGTTTCCCGAGGAACGGCTGGCCGTGCAACAGGCGCAGATCCTCCGCAAACTTGAAATGGCGGATCGCCCGGCCCGACTCCTGTCGTTCCCCCGCCATGTGGCGCCGGTGGCCGACAACACTCTGGTGAACGACCATCGCGTGTCGAGCCGCTGGATTGCGGCGGCGGCGGCAGCGGGCCTCGTACTCGGCGTGATCGGCGGACGCATGAGCCTCTGGACGACACCGGAGGCCGACCGCGCGGCGGCCGTGCAAACCGCACCGAAGGCGCCCGAAACGGCGCGCGCGACCGACACCGACCTGCTCCTGCTCGACTCGGAAATCAGCCAGCCACAGATCCGCTCGCTCAGCGCCATCGACACGCTCACGCCGCAGGTCAACGTGGCGCGCGCGTCAGATGAGCGCCGTTAGCGTGAACACCGTCGTCTTCCGCAAGGGCCTCAATATGAAGGCCGCAGTCGCGGCGGAGCTGGCGTCCGCCTATGACAGCGCGGTGGTCGATGAGATGCGCGCGCAGGGCTTCGTCCAGACGCGCGGCCGCCTCACCCTGCACCTCGCGCGCGAGTTCGGCTTTTGCTACGGTGTCGACCGCGCCGTGGACTACGCCTACCAGACCCGGAAGCGGTTCCCGGATCGTCGCGTGTGCCTGACCGGCGAGATCATCCACAACCCGCACGTCAACGATCAGCTGCGCGCGCAGGGGATTGAAATCCTGACCGACCCCGGCGCGGACGCCTCCTCGCTCGGACCGAACGACGTCGTGATCCTGCCCGCCTTCGGCGTCTCCGTGAGTGAACTCGCGGCACTCGAGAAGCGTGGCTGCACACTCGTCGATACAACCTGCGGCTCGGTGCTCAACGTGTGGAAGAACGTCCGGCGCTACGCGCAGGACGGCTTCACGTCGATCATCCACGGCAAGTACAAGCATGAGGAGACGCGGGCCACCGCGTCTCAGGCGCTCGACTACCCTGGCGGCCACTTCCTCGTGGTGCTCGATGAAGCCGAGGCCGCGCAGGCGTGTGACTACATCCGTGGCCGGGGTGACCGCGCCGAGTTCATGGCCCGCTTCGCCCACGCGATGTCGCCCGGGTTCGACCCGGATCGCCACCTCGAGCGGATTGGCTGCGCAAACCAGACGACGATGCTGATGACCGAGTCGCTGGCCATCGGCGAGATGTTCCGGGCGGCGATGATCGATCGGTATGGAGCGGAAAGTGCGGCTAGCCGGTTCCGAGCGTTCGATACGATCTGCTCGGCGACCCAAGAGCGTCAGGACGCCGTCCTGAAGATGCTGGCCGAGGAGCGGCTCGACCTGATGGTCGTCATTGGCGGCTATAACTCCTCTAATACCTGCAACTTGGCGCGCATCTGCGCCGACACGGTCCCGACCTTTCATATTGCCGACCCGAGCTGCCTCGTGTCGGCCACCGAGATCCGCCATCGCCCGATTGGCCTGCCGTCGACGGCCAAGGCGGTGGAAGAGGTCTCAACGCACTGGCTCCCGTCTGGCCCCCTGGTGGTAGGCCTCACGGCTGGGGCCTCGACCCCGAACAACCTTGTGGGCCAGGCCATCCGCCGGCTGCAAGAGTTGGCCGGCGAGTAAACGAGGCACTAGCGCGAAGCGTAACTGAGCTGTGCGCGTGGAAAAGTCCATGTATATCAAGCGCTTGACCCTTGGATTGGTGTGCGTGTTCGGCCTCTCGGTGGCCGTGTCGGCAGAGCGCCCGTCGGCGGGCTCACAGAGCGGCGCGACGTCCAAGCCGGCCTCCACACAAACGCCGGCCCAACCGGCCGCATCTCAGAAGCCCGGGCCCGGTGGCCCCGCGTCGGGACAGCCCGACCGGAAGCCCTGGTGGGGCGACGAGAAGACCAAAAAGGAACTCGGTCTCACGGCGGACCAGGCCAAGACCATCGACCAGATCTACACCTCGACCAAAGACGAGCTGACTGGCTATTGGGACGCATTTCAGCGAGAAAACAAGGAACTAGACCGGCTGATTTCCGAGTCTAAGGTGGAGCAGTGGGTCGTCCTGCGCCAGATCGAGAAGACCGAGGCACAGCGCTCGAACTTCAACAAGTTGCGCATGATGACCCTGTACCGGATGCACCGGGTGCTGACGCCTGAGCAGCGGACGAAGCTGCAGGAGATCCTGGACCGGCAGCGTCGAGACGGGCGGAAGCAGCTCTAGCGTAGAATCTCTGGCCGGCTTTTCGGCCGGACAGACCAAGCGGACCAAACGGAGTGAGAGCAACGATGACGCAGCAACTGAAATCTCTGAACGTGTGGGCGCTGAGCCTCGCGCTGGCCGGCACGGCCACCGTGGCCAACGCGCAAACGCCGGCGGGCCCGTCGGCGCCGAAGGCTCAGGGCCCGGCCGCCGCCGCGCCGCAGGCCGCCCCGGACCGCTATGTCGTCGGTCAGGCCAAACCGCCGGAGGTCGCCGGGCAGTCGATGATGAACCTGACGCTCGACGACGCGATCAAGCGCGCGCTCGATCGCAACATCGACCTGAAGGTGCAGCGCTTCAACCCGCAGCTCACCGACTACCAGATCCAGCAGACGCGCGCGGGCTACATGCCGACGCTGACCGAGACCACGAGCTTCAACGACGCAACGGCGCTCACCACGTCGACGCTCGACGTCGCGCCGACGGTCACGACCAAGCGCATCCTGTCGAACACGGGCTTGCAGCAGTCGCTGCCGTGGTACGGCACGAGCTACAACTTCTCGTTCTCGACGAACCGCCAGACGTCGTCGAGCCCGACGGCGACCCGTCCGCTGCAGTACGGCACGACGATGAGCTTCAACGTCACGCAGCCGCTGCTCCGCAACTTCAAGACGGACAACACGCGCACGACGCTGCTCACGCAGCAGATCACGCGTGAGATCAACGACATCACGCTGAAGACGTCGATCGCGAACACGATCGCGTCGGTGCGCAATGCCTACTGGGATCTCCGGTCGGCGATCGAGAACATCGAAATCCAGCGCCGCGCGCTCGCGCTCGCGACGACCCTCGTCGAGCAGAACCGGACGAAGGTGGAGATCGGCACGCTGGCGCAGATCGACGTCGTGACGGCCGAATCGCAGCAGGCCAACGCCGAGCTGAGCCTGGTCAACGCGGAGTCGACCTGGCGCACGGCGGAGATGACGTTCAAGAAGCTGATCGCGGGCGGCACCGACGACGACATCTTCAAGGTCACGATCAACCCGACGGATCTGCCGGCGATCGCGCAGCAGAACGTGGACATCCAGAGCGCGGTGAAGCAGGCCCTGTCGCAGCGCACCGACCTGACGACCGCGAAGAAACAGATCGAGTCGAGCGAGATCAGCATCAAGCTCCAGGAAAATCAGGTCCTGCCCGACCTCAACCTGACGGCGGGCTACTCGGTGACGGGCGCCGGCGGCAATCTCTACAAGGCGACGTCGAACACGGTCGGCGCGTCGCTCGCGCTCGTGTCCGAATCGGGCTACTTCGACTCGATCTCGGGCGCCTTCCAGCAGCCGACGTGGAACATCCAGGCCGCGTTCACCTACCCGATCGGTCAGGCGGCGCAGCGCGCGAACCTCGCGCGTCAGCGTCTGGCACTTGAGCAGACGCGGACGTCGCTCAAGTCGACGGAGCTGACGGTGGCCACCGACGTGACCAACGCGGGTCTGTCGGTGCAGAACGCCTACAAGAGCCTGCAGGCCTCGCAGAAGGCGCGCGAACTGGCGGAGCGTCAGGCCGAAGCCGAGCAGACGAAGTTCGATGTCGGCATGTCGACCAACTTCACGGTCGTGCAGCAGCAGCAGGCGCTCACCTCGGCGCGCCTCGCGGAACTGCGCGCGATCCTGACCTACGTCAAGGCGCTCATCGAATTCGAGCGCGTGCAGAACGTCGGCCGGTAAAAGACAGGGCGCGTCAACACCCGACGTGGCACCGGCGTATTTGGGCGTAACTTCCCCGCCCACTGCGCTAGTGGCACGCCGGGGGCGCCGACGACGAACGTGATTTTGGGCGAGACACTCGAGCTGGAGCGAGCGTAACCGTTATGAAGAAACTGATCGGTCTGATTGTTGTGTTGGGTGCCCTCGGCGGCGGCGCCTATTGGTATTACAAGTACGGCCAGCCCGAGGTGAAGCCGGTCGTGTCCGAAGCGACCATCACCCGCGGCTCGATCGTCGAGCAGGTGCAGGCCACCGGCACGCTCGACGCGGTCCGCACAGTCCAGATCGGCACGCAGGTCTCGGGCGTCGTCAAGGAGCTCTACGTCGACTTCAACTCGATCGTGAAGGCCGGCCAGCTGATCGCGGAACTCGACCCGTCGATTCTCCAGACGCAGGTCGACGTGCAGCAGGCCAACCTGCTCCGCTCGCAGGTCGACCTCGAGCAGCGCAAGATCTCGCTCGAGAACGACAAGAAGAAGCTCGAACGCCAGAAGGAGCTCTTCGCGAAGAACCTCGTCACGAAGGAACAGCTCGAAGCGGCCGAACTGGCCGTGAAGCTCGACGAAGCGTCGGTCAACTCGTCGAACGCGTCGCTCGTGCAGACGCAGGCAAACCTCGAGACGGCGAAGCTGAACCTCTCCTACTCGAAGATCTACGCGCCGATCGACGGCGTGATCACGTCGCGCGCCGCGGACAAGGGCCAGACGGTGAACGCGACGAACTCGGCGCCGACGCTCTACACGATGGCGACCGACCTCACGAAGATGAAGCTCACGGCGAGCATCGACGAAGCGGAAGTGAGCAAGGTCCGCGTCGGTCAGCCGGTGACCTTCCGCGTCGACTCGTATGCGGGCGCGACGTTCAACGGCACGGTCAAGCAGGTGCGCCTCAACGCGAAGAACTCGCAGAACGTCGTGACCTACGAAACGGTCATCGATGTGGACAACCCGGACCTCCGCCTGAAGCCGGGCATGACGGCCTCGCCGCTCCAGATTCAGGTGCAGCGTGTTGACGACGTGATCAAGATCCCGGCGGCGGCGCTGCGGTTCCGTCCGACGACCGAGATGTTCGACCTCATCCACCAGCCGGTGCCGCCAGAGGCGCAGGCGCAGCGTGGTGGCGGTGCGGGCGGCAACGGCGGTCGTGGCGGCGGCAACGCGCGCGGCGGTCGTAACGGTGCCGACCAGGCGACCGATGCGGGCGCGCCGGGTGCGGCGACCGCACCGACGACGGCGACGCCGGGTAAGGATGCCGCGGCGGGCGCGGCGAAGGACGCGGCGCAGCCGGGTCAGGGCGGCCAGATGGGCGGCGGCCAGCGCCAGCGCGGTGGTGATCAGACGGCCGGCGGTCAGGGCCAGGGTGGCGGCCGTGGTGGCAACAACTTCGGCGGTGGCGGCGGCGGTGGTCGTGGTCAGGGTGGCGGCGGCAACGGTCGCGGCTTCAACATGACGCCGGAACAGCAGAAGCAGATGGACGCGATCCGCAACAACAAGAACCTCACGCCCGAACAGCAGCGCGCGGAAATCGCGAAGCTCTTCCCGAACATGGGCGGCGGTCGTGGTCAGGGTGGTGGACGCACGGGCGGCCGCAACGGTCAGGGCGCCACGGGCAACACGGGCCCCGGCATTGCCGACCGCGGCGCCGAGACGATCGACGACCTGATCCCGCCGGTGCAGCGCCGCGAGACGCCGAACCAGCGCGTGTGGCTGTGGGTCAATGGCCAGCTGAAGGCCGTGAGCGGCATCCGCACCGGCATCAGCGACGGCCAGTTCACCGAGATGGTCACCGGTGAGCTCAAGGAAGGCGACAAGGTCGTCACGAACTTCGTGAATCCGTCGGCCCCGAAGGCAACGCCGGCCGGCCAGCAGCAGGGCAATCCGTTCCAGCAGCAGGGCGGCCGTGGCGGCCCGGGCGGCGGCCGAGGCGGGTTCTAACAATGGCGCAGCAGCCAGTCATCTCCGTGCGTGACCTCACCCGCAGCTACCAGCTGGGTGAGGTCACGGTCCGCGCCCTGCGCGGAGTCTCGTTCGACGTCATGCCGGGCGAGTTCATCAGCATCACGGGACCGTCGGGCTCGGGCAAGTCGACCTTCATGCACCTGATCGGGTGCCTCGACAAGCCGACGTCCGGCGAGTACTACCTCGACGGCAAGAACGTCGCGAAGGCGTCGAAGGACGAACTCGCACTCGTGCGCAACCAGAAGATCGGGTTCGTGTTTCAGGGCTTCAACCTGCTCAAGCGCACGACCGCGCTCGACAACGTCGAACTGCCCCTGCTCTACAACCCGAAGAACGGCATGAAGGCCGCCGATCGCCACAAGAAGGCGATGGAAGTGCTCGATGCCGTGAAGATGAGCGACCGTCACCATCACCTCCCGAACCAGCTCTCGGGTGGTCAGCAGCAGCGCGTGGCCATCGCGCGCGCGCTCGTGACCAACCCGTCGATCCTGCTCGCGGACGAACCGACCGGCGCGCTCGACACGCGCACGTCGATCGAAGTGATGGGCATCTTCCAGCGCCTGAACAAGGAGCTCGGGATCACGGTGATGGTCATCACCCACGAAATGGACATCGCCGAATACGGCACGCGCTTCGTGCGCTTCCGTGACGGCAAGGTCGTACTCGATCAGGCGATTACCAAGCGCCGCAACGCGGAAGACGAACTCGCTGCTCTGCCCCCGCCCGATGTCGATGTGGCGCCGGGCGACGCGCACGCGGGGGGCCACTAGGTTCAGGAGAACGCAATGTCTCTATTCATGACGCTTCGCATCGCCGTCAAGGCGCTCGGGCGCAACAAGATGCGCACCGCGCTGACCATGCTCGGCATGATCATCGGTGTGGCCGCGGTCATCGCCATGGTCGCCCTCGGTTCGGGCGCCCAGGCGCAGATCGAGGAACAGATCAAGCAGAGCGGCACCAACCTCATCATGGTGAACGCCGGCAACTTCAGCACGGGCGGCGTGCGCATGGGCGGCGGCAACGCGACAACGCTCAAGCCGGAAGACGCCACGGCCCTGCGCGATGTGCCGGGCATCCAGTACGTGAGCGCCACGCTGCAGTCGCGCGTGCAGCTCGTGGCCGGCAACCAGAACTGGTCGACCAACGTGCAGGGTGTGGACGTCGACTTCCCCGCCATCCGCCTCTGGACGATGAAGTACGGCTCGTTCTTCGGTGATCAGGACGTGCGCGGCGCGGCCAAGACGATCGTCCTCGGCGCCAGCGTGGCGAACACGCTGTTCGGCGAAGGCGTGGATCCGACGGGCCAGATCATCCGCGTGAAGAACCAGCCGTTCACCGTCGTGGGCGTGTTGAACCCGAAGGGGCAGTCGTCGACCGGTCAGGATCAGGACGACACGGCGCTCGCGCCGTACACGACCATCATGAAGAAGGTCAGCGGCAACCAGAACATCCAGGGCATCTCGCTCTCGACGGCCAGCGCCGACGACGTGAATGACGCCACGGAACGCGTGAAGCAGATGCTGCGCGAACGCCACAAGATCGGCCCGGGCGCGGAAGACGACTTCACGGCCCGCACGCTCGAAGACATGGCGGCCACGCGCACGGAAATGACGCGCACGATGACGTCGCTGCTCGCCTCGATCGCCGGCGTGTCGCTGCTCGTCGGCGGCATCGGCATCATGAACATCATGCTGGTGTCGGTCACCGAGCGCACCCGCGAGATCGGTCTGCGTCTCGCGATCGGCGCCCGCGGCCGCGACGTGCTCCTCCAGTTCCTCGTGGAGGCCGTCGTGATCTCGATGTTCGGTGGCGGCATCGGCATCGCCCTCGGTTACGGCCTCTCGTGGGGCGTGAAGGAGTTCATGCAGTGGCCGGCCCTCGTGCCGGTCAATGCCGTGTTCGTCGCCGTCGGCTTTGCCGCCATCGTCGGTGTCTTCTTCGGCTTCTACCCGGCCCGCAAGGCCGCGAGTTTGGATCCGATCGAAGCGCTGCGATTTGAATAAAAGGGACGCGCGCCGAGTCTTAGCGCACGTCATGTGAAGGTTCGGGCTGGCAGTTCGCCGTCCGATTTGTAGAGGGAGCAGTAATCATGAAGCGTGTTATGGCAGTGGTTGGCGCGGTCGCGATGCTTCTCGTCGCGGCCAGCGCGTATGCGCAGGGCAAGCCGAACTTCTCGGGCAAGTGGGCGCCGGACGCGGAGAAGAACGCCGCGGCCATGGCGGCCATGGGTGGAGGTGGCGGCGGTGGCCGTCAGGGTGGCGGCGCGGGCGGCGGCGGTGGCCGCATGGGTGGCGGCGCCGGCGCGATGACCATCACGATGGACGCGACGACGCTCAAGATCGACCGTGAAGGTCCGAACGGCACGACGACCACGACCTACAAGCTCGACGGGTCGGAGAGCAAGAACATGGTCAACGGCCGCGGCGGTCAGACCGAGCAGGTCTCGAAGGCGAAGATCGACGGCGCCAAGGTCGTGATCACGACCGCGGGTCCGAACGGCGATCAGGTCACCAGCTGGTACATGGAAGGTGACAACCTCGTCAACGAGCGCGCGACGCCGAACGGCGCGCAGAAGACCTTCTACAAGAAGGGCTAAGAGACAGCTGGGCATTGCGAAATCTGGGCATCGGGGCATTGGCCTCGAGGCATCGGGGTATTGACCTCGGGGCATCGGGGTATTGACCGGCCCGCTGCTCAGCCGGTTCGAGAATGGGACAAGGGCCGCCGGGAAACCGGCGGCCCTTGTTATTTTGTCATTTGGTGCCGCCGGGGCCGGCGAGCAGTAGCGCGATGAGGCCCGAGATCTGCTCGGGCGTATAGGCATCCAGCAAGTTCTCCGGCATCATCGACGTCGTCGACTTCGCGCGGTCCTGCATCTTCGACTTCAGCACTTCGACCGGCGCTTCGGGATGATCGGCTGTGGCGATCGTCACCGCGCGCGCGTTCTCCTTCACGACGAGCCCACTGATGATGTCGCCGTCCTTGGTCTGGATGAGCGTGGGCTGATACTTGTCCTCGATGGTCTTCGACGGCCACAGGAGTGCCTCGATGATCTCCGGGCGCTTCAGCTTGGCGGCGATGGACGTGAGGTTGGGGCCGATCTCTTTGCCGGCCTCGCCGAACTTGTGGCACGTCACGCACACCTTGTCGAAGATGGCCTTCCCCGCGGCCTTGTCGCCGGCGGATGCGGCGAGCAGCGTCTTCTGCAGCGCCTCGCGATCGCGCGCTTGCGGCATCTCGCCGCGGAGCGGCACCGCCGCCACAAGGGAAACTGCCACCACCACTTGGAGAGACGCGATAATCTTTGAAGTCATGCCGACTCGCCGAGTATACCGCGCCGTTCTTGCGATGCTCTTTGCCGCC
>CAYFLU010000024.1:5374-25306 GCA_964343975.1 uncultured Solibacteraceae bacterium | reverse complement strand
ATCTCCACGAGCCGAAGCCGGGGCAGTGGGACTTCAGCGGCAACCTCGACGTGGCCGCATATATAAGGATGGCCGCCGAAGAGGGCCTGCACGTGATCCTGCGGCCCGGTCCGTATGTGTGCGCCGAGTGGGATCTGGGCGGCTTTCCGGCGTGGCTCCTCGCCGATCGCTCGATCGTCCTTCGCAGCCTCGACCCGAAGTTCATGGACGCGGCGGGCAAGTACCTGAAGCGGCTTGGTCAGGAAGTGGCGCCGCTGCAAGTGGGCCGACCCTCGACAGGCTCGGGGCAGGGCGGCGGGCCGATCATCGCGATCCAACTCGAGAACGAGTACGGCTCGTTCGACAAGGACCACGCCTACGTGGCGGCCGTGCGCGAGCAGTTCAAGGCGGCGGGCTTCACCGATGCGCTGATGTACACCGCCGACAACCCCGGCGACTACGACAACGGCGCGCTCGCGGATCTGCCCGTCGTGACCAACTTCGGTCCGGGCAATGCGCAGAAGGCCTTTGCGTCGTTGAAGGAGTACCGGCCGAACGGCCCGCTGATGTCGGGCGAATACTGGGCGGGGTGGTTCGATGCGTGGGGCACGCGACACGCGAACACGAACGGCCAACAGCAGGCCGACGAGATCGCGTGGATGCTCGCGCAGGGCTACTCGTTCAACCTCTACATGTTTCACGGCGGCACGTCGTTCGGGTACATGAGCGGCGCCAACTTCGACCGCAACGGCTACAAGCCCGACGTGTCGAGCTACGACTACGATTCCGCGCTCGACGAAGCGGGCCGGCCCGCGCCGAAGTTCGCGCTCTTCCGCAACGCGATTCAGCAACACGAGCCCACACTCGTGCTGCCGCCGATGCCCGCGCCGCTGCCGGCCATCGACATTCCCGCGATCACCTTCACGTCGCAGGCGCCGCTCTGGAATGCCCTCCCCGCCGCCGTGCACAGCGAACGCGTGAAGACGATGGAGGAGATCGGGCAGAGCTACGGCTACATCAACTATCGCAAGACGATGGCGACGGCGATGGCGGGGGAGCTGGTGCTGACCGAGCTCCACGACTACGCGCTCGTGTTCGTGAACGGCACGAAAGTGGCCACGCTCGATCGGCGGCTGAAGCAAAGCTCGACGCCGGTCTCGATTCCGGCGGGCGGCACGCTCGACATCTTCGTGGAGAACACCGCGCGCTCGAACTACGGCAAAGGCCTGCGGAACGAACGCAAGGGCATCACGGACACAGTCGAGATCGGTGGCGTCGAGATCACGGGCTGGGACATTGCGGGCGTCAGTGACAGCCGGAGCGCGCGTTGGTCTCCAAGCGCGCGAGAAACGAATCGGAGTAATCCGTCTTTTTACAGAGGCACATTCACACTCTCGCAGGTCGGCGACACGTTTCTCGATTTCAGCGCGTGGGGCAAGGGCACGGCGTGGGTGAACGGGCATCAGCTCGGGCGGTTCTGGAACATCGGGCCGCAGCAAACGCTGTTCGTGCCGGCGCCGTGGTTGAAGGCGGGCGACAATGAAGTGATCGTGTTCGACCTCGAGCCCTCATCGTCTGCGCCGACGCTGGCGGGACGACGGGATCCGATTCTGAACGTCACGAAACGCTGATGCGCTACCGCTCGATCGTCTTCGTGCTCGCCTGTGTGGTGGCCATCGCGGGCATCTCGTATCTGTCTGGTCGCCTTGGCGCGCCGACGAAGCCGGATCGCTCGGCGGCCGGCCTGTCGATCGCGGAGGTCGTGCGCGAGATCGATGCCGGCCGCATGACGTCGCCGATTGTCGGTGAGCAGCCGCGGCGCGGGTTGCCCACGCTCACGTTTGTGGCAAAGGCGTCGGGCGCGGTGGCGCCGCGCATCGTGTCGGACGTGACGAGCTGGGGAGAGCGGCCGGACGGCCACTACGACGCGACGGTGGGTGCGATGACGAAGGTCGCCGGCACCGACTGGTACGCGCTCGAGCTGAAGGTGGAGCCGTACGCGCGGATCGAGTATCTGATCGTGTACGGCCCGGGCGATTTCCGGCAGGATCCGCACAACGCGCGGGTGGTGCAGCGCGCGAACGGGCCGGCGTCCGAGGTCGTGATGCCGGGTTATCAGGCGCCGCAGGAGTTCATCGATCCGCCTGTGTCTCCGTCGGGCAGCGTCACCGAAGCCGTGGTGCCGAGCCGCGCGATCGGCGCGCCGCGGCGCGTGATTCTGTATCTGCCGCCGGGCTACGACGCGGCGAAAACGTATCCGATGGCGGTGTTTCACGACGGCGACCTTGTCGTGAATCAGGGACAGGCGCCGCGGGTGCTCGACTGGCTCATCGCGCATCAGGCGATCGAGCCGATCGTGGCGGCGTTCGTCGATCCGGTGTCGCGCACCGACGACTACAAGCGCGGCGCGCCGATGCGCGCGTTCGTGTCGACGGAGCTGCTCGAGTACCTCGCGACGAAGGCGCACATCTCCACCTCTGCGGCCGATCGCGCGATCATCGGCATCTCGGCCGGCGCGCGCGGGGCACTCGATGCGGCCTCGGCCACGAAGGCTTACGGCAAACTCGGCCTCATGCTGCCCGCGCTCGACGCGCCCGACATCCAGGCGATCGCGCCGGGCACCGATCATGCGATCCGCACGTCGATCCTGGCCGCGCACTACGACCCGCTGAACCTGCCCTCCGCGCGCGGCGCCCAGCTCATGCTCGCCGACCAGGGGCACCGCGTGACCTTCAAGGAAGTGCCCGAGGGCCACAGCACCGCCACGTGGCGCACGCACCTTCGCGACGTCCTCATTGATCTTTTCGGCACGCAGATGAAACGGTGAACCCGGGGTCTAAAGACCCCGGGCTCCAACACGACGACCCCTGGCTCCAACGTGAAGGCCCCGGGCTCCAACGTGCTGCGGCAACCACGATGGCTGTTTTTGCGTCTGATAGAGTCGCCTGTCTGGGAGGAGCCTGTTCGTGAAGCCGAAGCTGTCGTTGTTCATGCTTGCCGTCGCCGTCGGGGTCGCGGCGTTTGCCGCGTCGGCGCCCGCCACGCTCCTGGCCCAGACCGATCTCGACGCGCTCATGAAGAAGGTGATCTCGCGGCGCGACGACAACTGGAAGAAGCTCGAGCAGTACATCCTCAACGAGCACGACAGGGTCGAGATCCGCGGCCCGGGTCAGCTGCCGGTGTGGGGCGAGCGGCGCGACTACCAGTGGTTCCTGCGTGACGGCTACTTCGTGCGCAGCCCTGTGAGCGTGAACGGCGTGGCGATCAGCGACGCCGACCGCACGAAGTTCGAGCTCAACTACGTGCGCCGCGAGAAGGAGCGCGAGAAGCGCCAGCAGGAACGCGAGGCTGAAGCCGCCAAGCTGGTCGGCGCCGACCCGAAGGCCGACAAGAAAGCCGACGACCCTGTTGCCACCGACGGCCCGCAGAGCGTGGAAAGCCTCATCGCGCAAACGCGTGAGCCGCAGTTCATCTCGTCGGCGTATTTCCTGAAGTACAAGTTCGAAGAAGGCAAGTACGCGCTCGTCGGCCGCGAGAAGATCGACGGCATCGACGTGCTGAAGGTCGAGTACTACCCGGCGCGGCTCTTCTCCAATGCCACCGACCGCAACCGTCGCCGCGAGGGCCGCGGCGAAACGCCCACGAAGAACCAGCAGTTCGATCAGGCACTCGAAAGCGCGGCGAACAAGGTGTCGCTCGTCACGCTGTGGGTGGAACCAAAGGCGTCGCAGATCGTGAAGTACACGTTCGACAACGTGAACCTCGACTTTCTGCCGGCGCAGCAGTTCGTGCGGCTCAACGACGTCCGCGCCACGATGGTGATGGGCCAGCCCTTCGCCAAACTCCCCGCCTCGTCGGCCAACCCGAACCCCGACGTGTGGCTGCCGAAAGACATCGAGGCGTACTTCTCGATGATGGTGGCGCTCGGGCAGTTCGACTTCCGCGCCACGATCAACTACGCCGACTACAAGCTGGCCGAGACGTCCAGCCGCATCAAGTAGCGATGGCCGGTCTCGCCCTCTTTCTCGCGCTCTGGTTCGGCGTGGCGCCGCAAACGCCGGCGCCCGGCGAAGTGATCTTCGACATCCGCGTGCACGGCAACCACCTCACGTCCGACGTGGAGGTCATTCAACTCTCGGGTCTGAAGAAAGGGGATCCGGTCACCGCCACCACCGTCGAGACCGCCACGCGCGCGCTCGAGCGCTCCGGCAAGTTCGACGATGTGCAGGTGCTGAAGCGGTTCGGGTCGATCGACGACCCCACGCAGATCGTCATCATGCTCGTCGTGAACGAAGGGCCGGTGAAGATCGAGTTGCCTGATGCACCGGGCGCCGCGCCGAAGATCGTGTCGCGCGGGTTTCTCGGGCGCTTGATGTACCTGCCGATTCTCGATGCCGAAGATGGCTATGCGCTGAAGTTCGGCGTGAACGTGGCGTATGTGCCGAGCGGCAAGTCGCACACGCGCGTGTCGATGCCGCTCACCTGGGGCGGCGAGCGCCGCGCCGGCCTCGAGTGGGAGCGCACGTTTACCTACGGCCGCTTGCAGGTTGGCGGCGCCTTCACGAGCAGCAAGCATCCCTTCTACGAGGTGAAAGACGAGCGTCGCCGCGGCTGGGCGCGCGCGGAAGTCTCCGTGTCGCGCTTCCACGTTGGCGGCACCGCCACCGCACAGCGCGTGAACTTCGGCGGTGTCGTCGATCAGGTCACGACCGTCGGTGGCGATGTCACGCTCGACACGCGCCTTGATCCACTGCAGCCCCGGAACGCGCTCTTCGTGGTGGCGAAAGCGGATCAGGTGCGCGTGACTCCGGATGGCGGAACGGCGCGTGATCCGTACGTGCGCACGTCGATTGATGCGACGGGCTATCTGGGTCTCATTCGCCAAACGGTGCTCGTGGCCCGCGTGGTCCGCGCCGACGCGACGGCGAGCCAGCCGTCGTACTTCAAGAACACACTCGGCGGCATGCCGAACCTGCGCGGCTTCGATGCGGCGCGTTGGGTGGGCGACTCGCTCGTGGCCGGCACCCTGGAACTGCGCATCCCGGTGACGCCACCGCTGAACGTCGGCAAGACCGGCTTCCGCGTGTTCTACGACGCCGGCACCGTGTACGACAAAGGCCAGCGCTACGCGGATCAAACGCTGAAGCGCGGCTACGGCGCGGGTCTCTTCCTGAACGCCGCGGTCTTCCAGATCAATCTCGATGTGGCCCACGGCCAGGGGGCCGGGACAAGATTCCTCGTCGGCGGCGGCTTCAGCTTCTAAGCGGAAGCCGCCCCTTCCCACTTTCCACTTCCCCCTTCTACTTCCCACGTGTTGCTTCTAACTTCCAACTTGCTATGCTCAGTGTTGCCTGTCTGAGGGAGACATTCACATGATCCGCAAGACGTTGATCGCCGTGTCGGCCGTGTCCGCGTTGTTTCTTGTTGCGTCGACCGCGCATGCACAGACGGCCGACGAGATCGTCGCGAAGAATCTGGCGGCCAAGGGCGGCATCGAGAAGATTCTCGCGATTCAGGCGATCCGCACCACCGGCACGATGACCGGCATGGGGCCGCAGGCGCTCACGATGGTGTCGATCTCGAAGCGTCCGAACCTGTCGCGTCAGGAAATGACGATGAACGGGCAGACGATCGTGATGGCGTTCGACGGGAAGGCGGCGCGGATGATCAATCCGATGGCCGGGCCCGGCGTGATCGACGTGCCGGCCGAGCAGGTCGAGATGATCAAGGACCAGTCCGACATGGACGGCCCGCTCGTCGACTACAAGAAGAAGGGCAACACCGTGGAGTACATGGGCACGGAGGGCAACCTCATTCACCTGCGCGTGCTGCGCAAGGCGCTGCCGATGCAGGAGATCTACCTCGACGCGAAGACGTTCCTCGAGGCCAAGGTCACGACCCAGGTGCCCGGCTCGGGCGTGCTCGAAACGCTCCTCACCGACTACCGCGCCGTGCAGGGGCTGATGATGCCGTTCTCGATCAAGACCGTCGCCGCCGGCATGACGGTGAACGAGATGAAGGTCGACAAGATCGAGATCAACCCCGTGGTCGACAACGCGGTGTTCACGATCAAGTAGCGCGCTACCCCAGCCGCTCCTGCAGCTTCTCGCGGTAGCCGCGGCTCAGCATCAGCTTGGTGCCGTCGCGGAGGATCACGGCGTAGTCGCCGTTGAACCACGGGTGCAGTTCCTTCACGCGCTCCATGTTGACGATGCGCGAGCGATGGATGCGGAAGAACATTCGCTGGTCGAGCCGCGCCTCGATCGCGTTCATCGTCTCGCGATGCAGGTGGGCTTCCTTGCCGACGTGCAGCTTTACGTAGTTGCCGGCAGCTTCAATCCAATCAATCTCGTCGGTGCGCAGGAAGAAGAGGCGGCCGTTCGACTTCACGACCAGCCGCTCGGGTGAGGCCGCGCCGGCCGGCTTCAGATCCCGCACGAGCTGCATCAGCTGCGTTTTGAGGGCGCCGCTCTGCTCGGCGTCCACCTGTTTCTTTACGCGCGTGATCGTGCCCTCGAAGCGCTCGCGGTCGAACGGCTTCAAGAGATAGTCGATCGCATTTACGTCGAACGCGCGGATCGCGTGCTGGTCGTAGGCCGTCACGAAGACGACGGCCGGCATGCGGTCGGGGCCGACTTCGTTGATCACGTCGAAGCCGGTGAGCTTCGGCATGTGCACGTCGAGGAAGACGAGGTCGGGTTGCGTGGCGAGGATGGCGCGCACGGCGGCGTCGCCGTCGGCGGCTTCGCCGATCACCTCGAAGTCGGGCTGATCGGCCATGAGCGCGCGCACGCGGTCGCGCGCGAGCGGTTCGTCGTCAACGATGAGCGTGCGGATCATGCGGGAGCCTCCGTCGGTGTCTTGGACGGTGCCACAGCGGTGAGCGACGGTTCAAACGTGTTCACTTCCGGCACGGGAAGGTGACCCGTGCCGTGTAGCGATGCGGTTCCGGCTCGAGATCCAGCCGGCCGTCGTCGCCGAAGTGGTGGAGGAGGCGGGCGCGCGTGTTGGCGTGGCCGATCCCGGCGCCGGCGTGCGGCGCGCTCTCGGTGAGGTCCGGGCCGGCGTTGGTCACGGTGAGCACGAGCCATTCGCCGGTGGAGCGCGCGGAGATCTCGACGCGGCCCGGCGCGGTGTGGCGCGCGATGCCGTGCTTCACGGCGTTTTCCACGAGCGGCTGCAGGATCAGTACGGGCACCAAGCAGTCGAGGCAGGTGGCGTCGATGTCGTAGGCCACCGTGAGCCGGTCGCCGAGGCGCGCCTTTTCGATTTCGAGGTAGCTCTGCACGACGTCGAGCTCGCGCGAGAGCCGCGCTTCCTTCTGGCCGCCGAGTTCGAGCGTGATGCGCAGCAGGTCGCTCAGCCGCACGAGCACTTTGTCGGCGAGGTTCACGTCGCGGTGCATCAGCGCCGAGATCGCGTGGAGCGTGTTGAACAGAAAGTGCGGTTGCAGTTGCTGTTGCAGTGCGAGGAGCTGCGCTTCCATCAGCCGCGCTTCGAGCTGCGCCTCGCGGAGCGCGCGCTGCTGGGCTTCGCGCCGGTAGAACACGGCGTGGGCGAGCGCGAGGATGCCCATGGCGGCGAGCAGTTCCCAGTCGACGAGCTGATACAGCTGGCTCGGGAAGGCCACGAGCCAGCGCGCGCCGAACGCGGCCAACACGGCCGAGGCTTCGTCCTGCGACGGCATCGACCGCACCCACAGGGCGGACGCCGTTGCGCTTTGCAGGGCGATGTGCGCCGCGCCGGCGGCGAGGGCGGCGACGATGTTGACGGGGATGGCGATGCGGGGCACGCGATCCACGCGCCAGCGGGCGGCGAGCGCGGTGAGGGGCACGGCAAGGAGCGCCCAGCCGAACCAGAACGAGGTGTTGAGCGCCGCGAGCGCGAAGGTATCGGGGATGCGGCCGTCGTTGCGCGTCGTCTGGTAGGCGAGCGACGTCGAGAATACCGACGCGGCTGCGGCGGCCAGCACGATCACGAGTGCGGTGCGCGCACGGAAACGCATGGTTAGCGACGGGCCTTCCGCTTCGATGACGCCCGCGGTGTGGCTTCGGCGCCCCAGTGCCAGAGACTCTCGATCGGCACGGCGAACAGCCGTGGCCCAAACGGCACTACCTCTCGACCCGTGTAGAGCACGACGCCGCGGTGGAACTTGTGGCCGGTTGCCTCCGACAAGGCACGCAGGCCTTTGAAATCCGCCTCGGTCACCGTGGCCGCGCTCTTCACCTCGATGCCGGCGAGCACGCCAGACCGTTGCTCAAGCACGATGTCGACCTCGTCGCCCGCGTGACTTCGGAAGTGATACATCGCGGGCGTCACCGTGCTCCACCCCAACTGCTTCGTCAACTCCATTGTGACGAATGTCTCGAGGAGACCGCCGAGCAGCGAGCGATCTGCGGTGAGTCGTGCGCGATCCACGCCCATGAGATGCGCGGCCACGCCGGCGTCAGTGAACAGAATCTTCGGCGTCTTGACCAGCCGCTTGCCGAGATTGCCGTGCCACGGCGGCAGCGTACGGACCAGAAACACGGCCTGCAACAGGGCCATGTACCGCTTGAGCGTTGTTTGTGGCAATCCGGTGCTGCGTGAGAGCTCGGCGTAGTTCAGCAGGGCCATCGGCCGCGCGGCTACGAGGCTGACCAACCGTGGCAAGTCGGTCATGGTGTCGATGCGCGCGAGCTCACGCACGTCACGAGCGAGCAGCGTCGTGACATAGGCACTGAACCACGCCGCGCGACGGTCGTCCGTCGTCGTGGCCAGGGCCTCCGGGTAACCGCCGTGAAGAACGCGGTTCACCAGCGACGGCCCCTCCGGCTTCGCAGTACCGGCCGTTGGGGCGTGTCGTCCAAACAACGCATCGACGAAGCCCTCGCGCACGCCGCCGATCTCGCCCTGCGAGAGCGGCCAGAGCGAGACGATCTCCATCCGGCCGACGAGGGCATCGGCCAGTTGCGGCAGGAGCAGGGCGTTGGCGGATCCGGTGAGGAGAAATCGTCCGGGCTGGCGGTGGCGATCAACGGAGGCCTTGATGGCGAGGAACAGGTCCGGTGCCCGCTGCACTTCGTCGAGCACGAGCGGTGAGGTGACGGCGCCGATGAACCCGTCCGGGTCCGCGCGCGCCGCCGCGGCGGCCGTCGCGTCATCGAGCGTGACATAGCGCGCGCCCGACTCGTCCGCCAGCGACTGGGCCAGCGTGGACTTGCCGACCTGTCGGGCACCGTTGAGCAGGACGACGGCACGATCCGCCAGCGCCTCGCGCACACGCACCGCCGTGTTCCGGGAGAGCATGTAGAGAGAATGCGCCAGTGAGTGGCTGAAAATCAACCACTAAGTGGACGAGTTTCGTCCACTTTCTGATGGCGCCTCAGCGCACCCCGCCGGCGCCTTGCCGGACGCCGGCACATCTGACACTATCCGCGCCAGGGCCTATGCCGCGCGTCCGACCGTACCTTCGCGTCCTGGCGATGCTCTGCATCGTCAGCGCGACGGTGATCGCCCAGCAACGCTTCTCCAGCACGACGTCGCTCCTCACGCTCGATGTCTCGGTCCTCGATGGGGACGGCAATCCCGTCACTGGCCTCACGCCCGACGACTTCGTCGTCACTGTGAACAAGTCTGTGCAGTCCGTGCAGACGATGGTGTTTCTCGCCACGCGGCAGCAGGTGAATCGCTCGGCGGTCACCGCCTCGTCGTCTGGCACTGAGGCGACGCGGACTTCAGACGCGCAGCCGGAACCGCGCCGCGAGCCGGATCCAAAGCTGCTCGTGCTGCTGGTCGACGACATCTCGATCTACCCCAACGACAGCAAGGGGCTCTTCGTCGCAGCCGAACGCTTTCTCGACACGATTCCCGCGAAGGATTGGGTCGGCCTGGCCAGCACGAGCGGGCGGATGACGGTGAACCCTTCGCTGGATCGAGGGCCGCTGCTGCAAACGCTGAAGCGCGCATTTGGCCAGATGAACGATCCGCGTCGAGACTCTCGGGGGTTCGTGGGTTTCATGGACGCGCTCGACGCCGATGCGAGCGGTCCTTCGCTGCTTCACCTCATAGAGGCAACCTGCAAGGTGCCGCTCGGGACGAAGACGCTCGCCCAGTTGTTAGCCGAGAACCAGTGCGCGTCGGATGTTCAGCCCACAGCGCGCAATAACGCGACGTTCGCCCGCACCAACACGCGCAATCAGCTCGACGCGTACATGTCCGTCATCAAAGCGATGGCCTCCGCGCCGGGCGTCAAACAGCTCGTGATTCTCACCGGCGGGCTCGCGTTGCGGCCCATCGATTCCCTCGACTTCGTCCCGGCGACGAAGGCCGCAGCGGCTGCAGGCGTGCAGATCACTGTGCTGATGGAAGAGCCGGGCGACGACATTTCTGCGCCTGGCGGCTGGGTGCAGGACCAGCGGCGCATGCTTCAGGAGTCCGAGACCTTTGCCGAGATGGCCGGCGGCCAGCTCTTTCACGTCGTCGGGCAAGCGGACCGGTTCTTCGCGCGGGTCCTAAAGTCTGCGTCCGCCGTGTACCGACTCGGCGTCGACCTGCCGAAGGAAGCGCCGCCGGATGGCCAGTATCAGCTGACGGTGTCGGTGAAGCGGCCCGGCGTGCGCGTGCTGGCCGCCCGATACGCGGCCCCGCCTATTCCCAATGTGGCGCCGCCACCGCCGCCACCGCCGACTGCACCGCCCGCAGTGCCGGCTCCAGCCCCGCCGGCGCGTGCCGTTCACGATGCGACCTCGGTTCCTGTGCTGGCGAAGGCGGCCAGTTATCTCGACGCTTACGAGAAAGCGTTCTCGGTCGTGGTGTCGGAGGAGACCTACACGCAGGAGTTGGAGATTCAGCCCGCGGCGTCGACGCGGACGCCCAATGTCGATCGAACGGTTCGGCGGGAACGCACGCTGCGGTCGGATCTCCTCCAGACGAAGATCGGTGCCGCCGAGTGGGTGGCGTTCCGCGACGTCTACGAAGTCGACGGCCGTCCCGTGCGAGATCACGAGGCCCGGCTGCAGAAGCTGTTTGTGGATTCGCCGGCGGAGGGCCTCGCTCAGGCGCGGCGCATCGCGGCCGAGAGCGCGCGCTTCAACCTTGGCGTGCTCAAGCGCGACATCAATGTGCCGACGATGGCGCTGGGGTTTCTGCGCGGCGCGAATCAGTCGCGGTCGAGCTTCACCGTCGGCGGCCGGAAAAAGGTGGAGGGGATCGAGACTGTGGCGCTCGAATTCACCGAGCGCGCCACGCCGACGATGATCCGTGCGGCCGACGCGGACGTGCCGGCCTCCGGGACCTTCTGGATCGAGCCGGACTCCGGCCGTGTGGTGAAGAGCGAGCTCACGCTGGCCGACCGGCGTTCGACGGCGAAGATCACGGTGACCTACGCGGCCGTGCCGAAGCTCTCGGTGTGGGTGCCGGTGCTCATGCTCGAGGAGTACAAGGGCCCCGAGATGATCCAGGGCCGCGCCACCTACGAGAAATTCCGTCAGTTCGGCGTCTCGGTGGAGATCAAGTAACGGCGGCGCGACGCCGGAGAACGCGCGCCGGGCAAAGAACGCAATTCACCTGCGACAAATTTCCGTCTAGAATCGAACGCTGTGAGTACACCCGGCCGCACGACGCGGCAGCGACAGGCAGGCGATCCGTGGACGGTCACGGATGCGAATGAGCTGTACGAGGTCGATCGCTGGGGCAAGGGCTACTTCTCCATCGGCCCGAGCGGGCACCTGCTCGTGCACGGCAACAAGGACCCGCAGCGGTCCATCGATCTCAAGCAGCTCACCGACTCCCTCCAGCTCCGCGGCATCGGGCTGCCGATCCTCGTCCGGTTCCCGGAACTGCTGAAACACCGCCTGGCCGACATCGCGTCGGCGTTCCAGGGCGCGATCAGCCAGCACAACTACACCGGCAAGTACGTCTGCGTCTATCCGATCAAGGTGAACCAGCAGCGGCAGGTCGTGGAGGAAGTCATCCAGTTCGGCCGCGAGCACGGGTTCGGTGTGGAGGCCGGCTCGAAGCCGGAACTGCTTGCCGTGATCGCGATGACCGACAACGACACGCCGATCATCTGCAACGGCTTCAAAGACGCCGAGTTCATCGAGATGGCGATGCTGGCCCAGAAAATGGGCCGCCGCATCATCCCGGTCGTCGAGAAATACACCGAACTCAAGCTCATCCTCGACTACAGCAAGAAGGTCGGCGTGCGGCCGAACATCGGCATGCGCGTGAAGCTTGCCGCCCGCGGCGGCGGCCGGTGGCAATCCTCCGGCGGCTACCGGTCGAAGTTCGGCCTCACCGTGGCGGAAGTCCGCGAAGGCCTCGAAGAACTGAAGAAGCACGGCATGCAGGACTGCTTCAAGCTCCTGCACTTCCACCTCGGCAGCCAGATCCCCAACATCCGCATCGTGAAAGGCGCCTTGAACGAGGCCGCCCGCGTGTACGCGGAGCTCGTGAAGGACGGCGCCGGCCTCGAGTACCTCGACGTGGGCGGCGGCCTCGGCGTGGACTACGACGGCTCGCAGACCAACTTCGAATCGAGCGTGAACTACACCCTCGAGGAATACGCCACCGACGTCGTCTATCACGTGCAGACGGTGTGCGACGAAGTGGGCGTGAAGCACCCGACGATCGTGTCGGAGAGCGGCCGCGCCATCGTGGCCTACCACTCGTGCATCATCTTCAACGTGCTCGGCGTGTCGAGCTTCGGCGAAGACGCGGTGCCCGAGGTGAACCTCGACGAAGCCGAGCAGCCGATCGTCGCGCTCCGCGAGACCTACGACAACCTCACGGCCCGCAACGCGCTCGAAAGCTACAACGACGCGCAGGAAGCGCTCGACATGGCGCTCAACCTGTTCAATGGCGGCTACCTCCCGCTGTCGCAGCGCTGCCAGGCCGAAACGCTCTACTGGGCCATCGCCGCCAAGATCCGCAAGCTCGTGCAGAGCATGGACGACGTCCCCGAAGATCTGCAGGGGCTCGACGACGCGCTGGCGGACACGTATTTCTGCAACTTCTCGCTGTTCCAGTCGATCCCCGACTCGTGGGCGATCAAGCAGCTCTTCCCGGTGATGCCGATCCACCGCCTCGACGAAGCGCCGACGCGCGAAGCCGTGCTCGGCGACATCACCTGCGACTCGGACGGCAAGCTCGACCAGTTCATCGACCGCCGCGACGTGAAGCGCACGCTCTCGCTTCACAGCTTCAACGGCGATCCGTACTACCTCGGCGTGTTCCTGATCGGCGCCTACCAGGAAATTCTCGGCGACCTGCACAACCTCTTCGGCGACACGCACGCGGTGCACGTCACGCTCGACGCCGAAGGCAACACGATCCTCGAAACCGTGATCAAGGGCGACACCGTGCGCGAAGTGCTCGACTACGTCGAGTTCGACGCCGACACGCTCGTGCGCCGCCTGCGCGACTCGGTGGAAACCGCCGTGCGCCACAACCATCTCGACGCCCACGAAGCCGGCCAGCTCCTCCGCTTCTACGAAGACGGCCTCCACGGCTACACGTATCTCGAAGAACCGCAGGAGTAAAGAGCACATGTCGTCCCGGGTCCCTCGTCCCGGGTTCCGGGTCCGCGGTCGTCACAGGTCCGGGGGCCAGGTCCAGGTTCAGGTCCAGGGCCAGGTTCGTTCCTGAACAGATCCGCCGACCGGGTTCGATCGTCATAGAGTGAAGATGTCGATGAACATTCCCCTCGAAGCGGCTTACCTGCGTGCGGCCCTGCTCGTCGGCCTCGCGCACGAGCGCGACATTCCGGCTTGGGCCGATTCGCACATCGCCGATGGCGGTGAGTGGACCACGCGCCTGGCCGACGTGACGTTGGCGCCGGTGGAACTGAGTGCGATGCGCGACGCGTTGTATCCGATCGCGAAAGACGCCGATCCGGGCGCCGTGCTGCAAAAGGTCTTTCAAGGTTTCCGAGATCTAGATCCGTTGCCGAAAGCCGCGGATCTCATTCGTCGTCTCACGTTGCTACGGCCGGAGTTCAAGCTCGCGCAGGACGTGGATGCCGTGATCAAAGGCTTCGCCGGCAAAGCCATGCTCGTGCAGGGCAACGTGCCCGGCGCGGTGATGCCGACGTTGGCGGAAATTGCGGCGTGGCTCGTTGTGGTGGCGGCGCAGAAGCCCGAGACGTTGGTGCGCGTGCCGGCGGTGCAGTAGGGCAGGTGGGGTGAGGCGCCGCGCGAGCCGGATCGCTCCGGCCCGCGCGGGTCGAACGGGTCTTACTTCTTCTTGTCGTGGCCCGTGTCCTTGTGGAACACGTAGTGCGTCGAGTCGCAGTCATGGAACTCGGCGTGCCAGATGTCTTCGTGATCGATCAGCATGATCGAGAAGTTGCAGTTGGGCGCATGCGCGACCGCCGAGTGGCCGTCTTCGATGACACCGAACTGCGTGCCGCCCTTTTCGTTGTAGTGAGCGACGCCGTCCTTGAAGAAGAACGCGACGACGGTGTGGCCCGTCTCGTTGGTGATTTCGAGGTCAAGCTTCGGAGCCGCCGCCGACGCCTTGGCCGTGATGGCCGCCGCGAAACCAAGAGCGAGAACCGAACCGATGAAGAAACGCTTCAACATAGTGAGAAATACTCCTGAGAGATGGGAATGACTAAAGGACTTTAACAGACTTTTCTCCAATAAAACCCTCTACGCGTACTCCTTATGCCCATTCGCGCCCGATACGCCCACACCAATCTCATCGCTCGCGACTGGCGCGTCCTGGCCGGGTTCTATGAACGTGTGTTCGGCTGCACTCCCGTCCCACCCGAGCGTCACTATTCGGGCGCCGCTCTCGAAGCCGGCACCGGCGTCGCCGACGCCACGCTCGACGGCCTGCATCTGCGTCTGCCGGGCGTGGGCCCCGACGGTCCGACGCTCGAGATCTACACCTACAGCGTGCAGCCCGATGCACCGCCGAATCCCGTGAACCGCCCCGGCTTCGGCCACATCGCATTTGTCGTCGACGACGTGATTGCAGCGCGTGCGGAGGTGCTCGGCGCCGGCGGCCGCGCTGTGGGTGATGTGACGACGCTCACGACCGCGACGGGCGGTGTGGTCACGTGGTGCTACGTCACGGACATCGAAGGGAACGTGATCGAGCTGCAGGCGTGGGGCGCATGATGGCGGTGCGAAACGCCACCGCCGCCGATATCCCCGAGATCGTGCGCGTCACGAGCGCGGCGTATCGCGTCGAAGACTTCTTCATCAACGGCGATCGTACGAATGCCGCGGAGGTCGCGCAGAAGATGGCGGCGCCGGGCTCTGCGTTTCTCGTGATCGATGCGCCACAGGGCGGGTTGTGCGCGTCGGTCTTCGTGGAACAGCGCGGCGATCGCGGCTACTTCGGCATGCTGTCGGTGGACCCCGCGCAGCAGAAACAGGGCCACAGCCGCGCGCTGATCGACGCGATCGAGGCGCACTTCCGCGCCGCCGGCTGCGTCGCGCTCGACATCGACGTCGTCGAACTCCGCGAAGAGCTGCCGGCGTTCTATGCGCGGCTCGGCTTCACGCGCTCGGGCGCGGCGCCGTTCCTCAATCCGCATCGCACGCGCGACACGCAGCTGATCATGATGACGAAGGCGCTGTAGGGCGGACGCGGCTACAATCGCCGCCATGTCCACACGTCGACAGTTCGTGAAACAGGTGCCGCTCGGCTTGGCGGCGTCGCTGGCCGCGTGCGCGCGACCCGCCGAGAACGCGGCGCCGGCGTCCACGCCCGCCGCAGCACCCGCCGCGGCGTCGTCACTGCTGCGCAAGCCCTTGCTGGCGGCCGTGCCGGCCAATGCGCCCGTGCTCGAGTGGACGCCGAAGCACGAAGACCTCGCGTACACCTTCGGTGGCGTGCCGGCGAAGCATCGCATCGCGCCGGGCACGAAGATCGTGACGTGGACGGAAGACTGCTTCGACGGCGCGGTGAAGCAGGCCACCGATCTGCCGTCGAAGGTGATGCCGCCCGGGCACGACAACCCGCAGACGGGGCCGTTTCACATCGAGGGCGCGGAGCCGGGCGACACGATCGCGGTGCACATTCTCAAGCTCGACCCTGCGCGCGACTACGCGGTGTCGTCGTTCGCGCCGGGCTTTGGCGCACTCGTCGGCACGGATCGCACCGCGATCCTCGCTGACGATCTGCCGGAGATGACGTGGCGCTATGACGTCGACCGCGCCGCGAATGTGGCGACCACGACGTCGGCCGACAAGAAGTACCGGTGGTCGGTGCCGCTGGCGCCGTTCCTCGGCTGCATGGGCGTGGCGCCGGCCTACAACGAAGCGCGGTGGACGGTGGTGCCCGGCGTGTTCGGCGGCAACATGGACTGCTGGGAAGTGTGCGCCGGCAACACGGTGTTTCTCGGCGTGAATGTGCCTGGCGCGATGCTCTCGTTCGGCGACGGTCACTACGCCATGGGTGAGGGCGAGATCATGGGCGCGGCCATCGAGGGCGCGATGCACGTGGAGGTCTTCGTCGAGCTGATCAAGAAGAGCGCCACACCCGTGCCGCGCATCGAGAACGCCGACGAGATCATGTTCGTCGGCAGCGGCCGCCCGCTCGAAGACGCCGCACGTATGGCCTTCAAGGCCATGGTGCAGTGGGTCCGCGCCCGCACGGGCATGTCGCTCATGGACGCCTACCAGTTTGTGTCGCAGAACACTAAGGCGCCCATCGTCCAGCTCGTGGATCCCGAATACACCGTGCTCGTGAAGCTCCGCAAAGACCGCGTCCCGGTGCGCGCCTGAAACGACTCCCGAGGTCGGTCTTCTCCGGCACAATAGGCGCCATGCGCCGATTGCTGCTCACCCTCACTGCCTGTGCGCTGGCCACTGCGACTGGCGTGGCGCGCGACACGTATCCGCGCCAGCCCATCGACGTCGAGCACTACCACTTCGGTGTCACGCTCAGTGACGCGCACGATCGCGTGGTCGGCGACGCGACGGTGCGCGCGCGGATGCTTGCGAACGGCACGGGCACGCTCGCGCTCGATCTCGCCGCCGTGACACCCGCACGGCAGGGGCAGGGCATGGCCGTCGAGTCGGTGGCGGTCGACGGCAAGGCGGCGACCTTCACGCACCAGAACGACCGGCTCGTGATCACGCTGCCGGCGGCGTCGCGCGAAGGGCAGATCGTTGAAGCGCGCGTGAAGTACTCCGGCATTCCCGCCGACGGGCTGCAGATCAAACCGAATCCGCACGGCGACCGCACCTTCTTTACCGACGACTGGCCGACGAAAGCACGCAACTGGCTGCCGCTCGTCGATCACATCGCCGACAAGGCGACGATGGAGATGGACGTCACGGCGCCGGCGCATTATCAGGTGGTCTCGAACGGCCGTCGCATCGAGATGACGGACCTCGGCAACGGCATGCGGCGCACCGTGTGGCGCGAGTCGGTGCCGATTGCGCCGTGGCTCTACACGCTCGGCGTCGCGGAATTTGCCGTGCAGTACGTGGGCGACTACCGGGGCGTGCCGATCGAGACGTGGGTCTTTGCCAAGGATCGCGACAAAGGCTTCTACGACTTCGCGGTGCCCACGAAAGACGTGCTCGCGTTCTACAGCGAGTGGATCGGGCCGTATGCGTACGAGAAGCTCGCGAACGTGCAGTCGAACTCCGTCAGCGGCGGCATGGAGTCGGCCTCGTCGATCTTCTACTCCGCCTCGAGCGTGGTCGGCGATCGCAACGTGCGGTGGCGCAACGTCGTGATTCACGAGATCGCGCATCAGTGGTTCGGCAATGCGGTGACCGAACGCGATTGGAACGACGTGTGGCTGAGCGAAGGCTTCGCGACGTACTTCACCGCGCTCTTCATCGAACACGCGTACGGCCGCGACGAGTTCGTCGACACGATGCGCAAGTCGCGGCAGACCGTGCTCGACTTCAACGCCAAGACGCCGAACTACCGCGTGGTGCACGAGAACCTCGACGACATGTCGAAGGTCACGTCTGCGATGACGTATCAGAAAGGCGGCTGGACGCTGCACATGCTGCGTCAGCGCATGGGCGACGACCGCTTCTGGGCGGGCATCCGCGCGTACTACCAGACGCACATGAACAGCACCGCGCTCACCGCGGATTTCCGCCATGCGATGGAAGTGGCGGCCGGTGAACCGCTCGGGCCGTTCTTCGATCAGTGGCTCTATCGCGGCGGTGTGCCGCGCCTGAGCGGCACGTGGTCATGGAATGCCGCCGCGAAGACGGTGACGGTGGACCTCACACAGACGCAGACCGGCGCGCCGTTTCAGATTCCGGTGGAGATCGGTCTGCAGCTCGCCGGTGGCGCGTCACGCGTGGAGCGCATCGACATGACCGGCGCATCGGCACACGCGGTGTTCAACGTCGCCACTGAACCCACGTCGCTCGTGATCGATCCTTCTGTGAAGCTCCTGGCTGCGGCGGAGATCGTCAAGAAGTAGCGCCGTGCGCCGCGCTATCGCAGATACCGCAGCGCGTTGCTCGTGAAGCCGCTCGCGGACGTGGCGCCGACGAATACTTCCACGCGGATCTCGGCGTCGGAGACCATCTGCACGAGCATCACGCCGTAGGTGGCGTTCGTCTGAAACGGACACCGCAGCCGGTAGGCGACGAGACCGTTCGCGGTCGACACATTCTCCGGGCGCGGTGCGGTGTCGTCGATGCCCCACACGCCCGCTGGCGCGATCGTGCCGCCGATCGAGATGCGCACGATCGACGGATCGTACATGTCGTACACGAACGCGAGCGTGCGCGGCCAGCCGTTCGGTCCGGCCGAGTCGGAGTTCTTGGCCAGCGACGACTCGTACCACGCGCCGGCGAGACGCCCCGGGATGTCGACGTCGATCTTGCCGTCTTTGTCCGCCGCCGTGGGCGCGCGATAGATCTTCGCGTAGAGCTGCGAACGCAGCGGCTCCGTGAAGTACTTCCACGGCGACACGCAGTGCAGCGTTTCGTACGGATAGCGCTCGGGGGAGATCAACCCCGAGAGCGTGACCGAGGTATCCCACGCACCGAGGTCGAGTGTGGTGGCCGCCGTGCCCACCACTTCTCCCGCTTCCACGATCGTGCCGACCGCGAGCCCACTCGCGCGCGGTGTGAGGTGATCGAAGTAGTAGAGGAACGTCGACGTGGCTTGAAAGCCGACCTTCACTTCGCTGCCGTTGTTGAGGACGAAACTCACGGCGCCCTTGGCCGGCGCGTACACCGTGCGCGCGCCGCCACCGAACGGATTCCCGCCGGCAAGACTCTGCGGATAGAAGTACACGTGATCGCTCGGCACCGTGTGTCCGGGCGGGTTGAGATTGCCGAGCGGCGTCAGCGAGCCCGTGACCGGATCCGCGATCGGGCTCACCGAGAACTGCGCCACCCCACCGGGCGGCGCAGCGACATTGCTCGACGACGACGGCCCTGTGGCCGTGCTGCCGCATGACACGAAACCGAGCGCGGCCACGCAGAGCCACAGCCCGCACATCCCCAATCGTCGACCGCGTCGTCGCATGAACATGGGCACACCCCTGTCGCGAGCGATGGCAATCGCAGCGGCATATGGCCACATCATGGCGTGTGGCGGTGATTCTGCCATGGGCCCGGCCCGCCGCATATAATCCGACGCGCTCCCATGTCACTCACGTCCGGCACGCGGATCAGTCACTACGAGATCACGAACATTCTGGGCGCCGGCGGCATGGGCGAGGTCTATCGCGCCAAAGACACGCGTCTTGGCCGCGACGTCGCCATCAAAGTGCTGCCGCCCTCGTTCGCCGACGACCGCGATCGCGTGGCGCGCTTCGAACGCGAAGCAAAGACGCTCGCGTCACTGAATCACCCGAACATCGCGCAGATCTACGGGCTCGAGGCCGTCAACGACCTCTCGGCGCTGGTGATGGAACTCGTCGAGGGCGATGACCTCTCGGAGTTGATTGCGAAGAACCCGGGACCTACCTAAAGGTCCCGGGCTCCAGGCGAACGGGACAGGGTTCCCAACAACTGGAGCCCCGGGCCT
>CAYFLU010000024.1:0-5274 GCA_964343975.1 uncultured Solibacteraceae bacterium | reverse complement strand
GTCCCGGGCTCCAGGCGAACGGGACAGGGTTCCCAACAACTGGAGCCCCGGGCCTTCAGGCCCGGGGAATCCCGCTCGCCGAGGCGTTGCCGATCGCGCGGCAGATCGCGGATGCGCTCGAGGCGGCGCACGAGCAGGGCATCGTGCATCGCGATCTGAAGCCGCAGAACATCAAGATCAAGGCCGACGGCGCGGTGAAGGTGCTCGACTTTGGTCTCGCCAAAGCCATCGATCCCGCCGCGTCGTCGTCCGCCAATCTTGCGAATTCGCCGACGATGACGAGCCCGGCGATGACGGGGATGGGGATGATCCTCGGCACCGCGGCGTATATGTCGCCGGAGCAAGCGAAGGGGCGGCCCGTCGACAAGCGCGCGGACATCTGGGCGTTCGGTGTCGTGCTCTACGAGATGCTGACGGGGCAGCGCGCATTCACGGGCGATGACGTGAGCGACCTGCTCGTGTCGGTGCTGCGCGACACGCCGGATTTCTCGGCGCTACCGTCTGCAACACCAGTGCGGTTGCGGCAGTTGCTGTTGCGGTGTCTCGAGAAGGATCCGAAGCTGCGGCTGCGCGATATCGGCGAAGCTCGACTCGAGATTGCCAAGATCGAATCCGGCGCGCCCGACATCAGCGTCGTCACTGCGCCGGCTGGCGCGCCGCTGCGCGTGGGCGAGCACGTCACGACGGGGTCTGTGACGATGGTCACCCGCACGCGCGCACAGGCGCGATTGCCGTGGGTGCTGTCGCTCGCGCTGTTCTTGCTGTTGCTGCAGCTGCTGTGGCAGTGGGCGCCGTGGCGCGCGACTGCGAAGAACACCGGCGTTGCGCACTTGAGCGTGGCGTTGCCCGGGGGCGAGGAACTCTACTCGTATCTCAGTGGGTTTGCGATGTCGCGCGATGGCGCGTCGATCGCGTTTGTCACCGCCCGATCGGGCAAGCCGATGATGTTCGTGCGCGCGATGGCCGGACGCACCAGCAGGCTGCTGGACGGCACCGAAGGCGCGGAGAGTCCGTTCTTCTCACCCGATGGTCAGTGGATCGGTTTCTTCGCCAACGGCAAGCTCAAGAAGATCGCGATCGGCGGCGCGGCGCTGCAGACGTTGGCGGATGCGCCGTATGAACGCGGCGGCAGCTGGGGCACGGATGGTTTCATCTACTTTTCGCCCACCAACATCGGCGCGATCTGGCGCGTGGCGGAAGGCGGCGGCACGCCCACGCAGGTGTCATTCAAGGACGCGCCGGCCGGCGAAATCAGTCATCGATGGCCGCAGGTGGTCGGCGACACATTGCTGTTTGCGCGCTGGACCGGTCCCGGCAACGACGAGCAGGACATCGCCGCGCAGCGCGTGACCGAGAAAACGCACCGGATCGTGGTGAAGGGCGGGAACGCACGGCAGTACTCCGCGGAGGCGGGCCTGCTGTTCTACGCGCATTTCGGCGATCTGTTTGCGGTGCCGTGGAATCCGTCGCAGGCGGATCTCGGTCGCGCGGTGCCGGTGACGGTGTCGGAGCACACCGCCATGACCAACAACGAAGGCGTCGGCCAGTACGCCGTGTCGTCCAACGGCACGCTGCTGTATCTGGCTGGCGGCCGCACGCACAACGCATCGCGCTTGGTTTGGGTGGATCGTGCGGGCCACGTCGACCCCATCCCATTGCCGGAGCGCGACTACGAAGGCGTCGTCCTCTCGCCCGATGGGACGCGCGCGATCGTGCAGTTGCGCGAGGGCATGACGGCGCTGTGGATGTTTGACCTGAACCGTAACACCCTCACGCCCATCGGTCCCAATGCCGGCAGCAGCCAGGCGCCGCTCTGGACGGTCGACGGCAAGAAAGTCATTTACCGCTCCACGCAGGCGGGATTGCGCAATCTGTTCTGGCGATCCGTCGATGGCGGACCGGAGGAGCGGATTCTGACCAAGCCGGACGTGTCGCATTCGCCGACGTCGGTATCGCCGGATGGCCGCTGGGCAGTGTTCAACGAGAACAGCGCGGCGGAAGCCGCTGGCGTCGGCATCTGGGTGCTCGCGCTGGATGGGAGCCACGCGGTTCGCCGCCTGTTCGAATCCGGCGGCGGTGAGCAAGACGGTCAGATTTCGCCCGACGGCAAGTGGATCGCGTATCAGGTGGAAGTCTCCTCACGGTGGGAGATCTACGTGTCGCCCTTCCCAGGTCCGGGCCCGCGCCATCAGGTGTCGGTCGATGGCGGCTACGAGCCGCTCTGGTCGCGTGATGGCCACGAGCTCTTCTACCAGCGCGGCGCTACGCTCATGAGCGCGAATGTCACGACGGGCGCGACATTCACGAGCGGCACGCCGCGGCCGCTCTTCGAGGGGCGCTTTCTGGCGTCCATCAACGGCAACACACCGTGGGTCGTGAGCCCCGACGGCAAGCGGTTCCTGCGCATCCAGCGCGTCGAGCCCGAACGTGCGATCACCTCGCTCGACATCGTCCTGAACTGGTTCGCCGAAGTGAAGCCGTTCCTGGCGGGGAAGTAGCCGAGCGGCGCCAAAACGACCTCGGGAGTCGTTTCGCCCCAAAATGACAACCGGAGTCGACATGGAAACTCCGGTTGTCAAAATGGCGCCAAACGACTCCCGAGGTCGTTACTCTTCGCGCTCGATGGCGCGCCACACGTCGAGGGTTTTGGCGGAGGGCGTCGTGCTGAGTTCTGTTTTCAGGCGATCGCGGCATCGGCTGAACACGAGCATCGCCTCCGCGCGGTTGCCCATCGACGCGTGCAGGCGCATCAGCTCCTGGTAGGCCGTTTCACGGTAGGGCTCGATCTCGAGAATCTCTTCCGCGTGCTGAATCGCCACCGACGGTTCGCCGTTCTCCGCGCTGATCGCGACCAGCGCCTGCAGCGCGCGCACGAGAATCGCCTGCAGTTTCTGTCGCCATCCCGCGATCCACGGCGCGTCTTCGCCCTGCAGGAATGGGCGCTTCGCGATCACGATGGCGACATTCGCGTGGCCCCAGGCGGCCGCGCGGTCGCCGCGGCGGAGCGCGCCATCGCAGAGATCAATCGCATTCGCCGCCGCTTCGAGATCGACCCAGACATCGCCCGGCAGTTGCAGTGACACGCTGCCGCGGTCGGCGACGATGGCGGCGTCGGTGAGGCCGCTCTTCTTCAGCAGACCCCGCAGCCGGCTGAGAATCGCGCTGAACGACGTGTCGCTGTCGGGCTCATCGCCATCGGGCCAGAGCGCGTCGACCAGCGCCTCTCGCAACACGGGCACGCGCCGGTGCGCCATGAGGAACGCAAAGCCGAGGCGGCCCTGCCGGCCGGGCAGGTCCTTCTCGTCCACGCGCACGACGCCATCGTGCTCGATGGCCATTCGTCCGGTGAGATAGATGCGCGTCATCTGCCGCAAGGTTTCCGCAAGGTTCCGGCAAGGCCGGGCGACTATATTACCCGCCGTCACACAGCTGACCAGGGAGGTCTGTATGGAGAAGGTGATCACGTGCCCGTGCGGCTTCGCACTGCGCGGCAAGACGGACGATGAAGTGGTGAAGAAGGCGCAGGAGCACGCGAAGAGCGTGCACGGGATGGAGCTGAGTCGCGAGCAGGCGCTCGAGATGGCGAGGCCGGCGTGAGCCGCGCCTCGGTGAAGCAAGCGGCCGGCGTGAGCCGCACTCTGTTCATTGCCTGTGCTGGCGTCGCCGCTGTCGTCGGCGTCACGTCGTCCGTGCTGGCGCAGCAGCCCGGATTCACGCGCACGCCGCTGCTCGATCAGCCGCTGAAGATCGCGGGCTATCACGGTGTGGCGTTGAAGGTGGAGATCGAGCCCGGCGCCGAGTCGGGGCGTCACACGCATCCCGGTGACGAGTTCGAGTACGTGATGGCGGGTGAGGTGCGGCTCGAGATCGACGGTCAGCCGGCCAAGACGTTCAAGGCTGGTGAAGTCTTCTTCGTGCCGGCCGGCGCGGTGCACAACGGCCACAACGCGGGCAGCGCGAAGGCGATGCTCATCGGGACCCTGGTGGCGGAGAACGGCAAGCCGCTGACGACGGCGGTGAAGTAGGGCGGTCCGGTCTCCGTGTCGCCACGAGTTTCCATTTCGGGCTACGACGACTCCCGAGGTCGTTTGGAGGTCGTTTGCGCTAGCATGCGAGCGCCATGCGATTCTCCAAGACTGCGCTCGCCCTTGCTCTGATCGTCACCCTCAGCGTCCTGACCAAAGCCGCCGGCTCCGCGCCGGTGTGGATGCGCTATCCGGCGATCTCGCCGGATGGGAAGACGATCGCCTTCGAATACAAAGGTGACCTCTGGCGCGTGCCGGCGACCGGCGGCGCTGCGGTGGCGCTGACGCAGAACGAGGCGTACGACTACATGCCCGTGTGGAGTCACGACGGGAAGCAGATCGCCTTCGCGAGCGACCGCAACGGCAACTTCGACGTGTTCGTGATGCCGGCCGAGGGTGGTGAGCCGACGCGGCTGACGTATCACTCGGCGCCCGAGTCGCCGTTCACCTTCACGCCTGATGATCGCTACGTCGTCTTCGGCGCCGCGCGGCAAGACACCGCCGAGAACCGCCAGTACCCGGCGGCGTCGCAGCCCGAGCTCTACAAGGTGCCCGTCACGGGCGGCCGCGTGGAGCAGGTGCTCACCACGCCAGCCGAAGATGTGCGCTTCAGCAAAGACGGCCGCACGATGCTCTACATGGACAAGAAGGGCGGCGAAAACATCTGGCGCAAGCACCACACGTCGTCCATCGCGCGAGACATCTGGGCCTACGACACGCAGACCGGCGCCCATCGCAAGATCACGACCTTTGCCGGTGAAGATCGCTCGCCGTCGTTCGTCGACGGCGACAAGGCGTTCGTGTACCTGAGCGAGCAGAGCGGCAACTTCAACGTCCATAAGATGAGCGTGCAGGGCGGCGCGTCGCAGCAGCTCACCTCATTCAAGGTGATGCCGGTGCGCTTCCTCACCGTGGCCGACAACGGGACGATGGCGTTCTCGCAGGACGGGCAGCTGTACACGCTCGCGGCCGGCGGCGGCACGCCCAAGAAGCTCGACGTGACGATTGCCACCGACACGCGCGAAGGCGCGAAGGTGGTGCCCATCACCGGCGGGGCCCGCGAACTTGCGGTGTCGCCGAACGGCAAAGAAGTGGCCTTCATCGCGCGTGGTGATGTGTTTGTGACGAGCGTTGACGGCTCGACGACCAAACAAATCACCAAGACGCCCGAGACCGAGAACAGCGTGTCGTTCGCGCCCGACGGCAAGTCGCTGATCTACGCGTCTGAGCGCGGCGGCAAGTGGCAGAT
>CAYFLU010000023.1:0-25708 GCA_964343975.1 uncultured Solibacteraceae bacterium | reverse complement strand
GAAGTGCAGTTCCACCACGAGGTGACGAACCAGTACCTCTGGAGCATGTTCTAGAAGAACGGTCCCGGGTCCCGGGTTCAGTCCGGAGTTCGGGGTTCGTACAACACAACGGCCGGCGGTGTGGAGGGGCACCGCCGGCCGTTCCCTTTTCCGTGGTGACTCAATCGCGTGAAGTGACGCCCGCGACCACGAGCGCCATCACGCACGTCAGGAGGAAGACGAGGCCGAGGCAGGCCTTCTTGAGCACACTCCTGAGACCGTGCCCTCGTCCAAAACGTTACATGCCTATTTCGGCGCGTCCCGCCAGACCTTCGCGTCCTGGCGGATGTGCCAGACCACCGCGGGCTGCCCGGCTTGCGTCAGCGTGATCGTCGCTTCATAGAGCGACGGCGTGACGGCCAGCGTCGGCGCCGACAACGAATGATCGGCCGGGGCCGCGACGCCGAGTTCCGCGAGTGTGGCGGCGTACCGGCCGGTGCGTGTGCAATACGTACGCTGCGCTTCGTGCACGGCCTGCAGCCACTGCTTCGCGCCCCAGGCCGGATCCGGCACGAACGCGGCCGGCGCGGAGGCGAACTGCACGTAGCCCCAGCGCTCCGGACGATGCATGTCTACAACGTGCTGCGGCGACCAGACCCAGTTGGCCTCCGGCACGTTCGGGCGCGGCACGTAGGCGTTGTCCTTCACGTCGAGCGTCCACTCGACGCGGCTGAAGTTGACGCGCCACTGCGCGCCCACACGCGGCACCGACGGGGCCCGCTGATCGCGACTGAACGCGGACCACGGAAACGCGATCTCCACCGACCAGCCACGATCCGTGTCGCGCGGATCGTTCAGCGTGCCGTCGAGCGCCACGGCCGCGCGCACGCCCGTCATCTCGAACGAATCGACCGCGTGGCCACCTTCGCGGTACGGCTGCGGCAGGAACAGATCCCAGAACGCACCGCGGGCGTTGATCTCGAACTCGTAGTACTCGTGACTGTCGCCATCGGGATCCACAAAGACCTCGAAGTCGTGATCTTTGAAGATCACCGCGTCGTGCTGATAGATCGTCGCCCAGAGATTCGGCTCGGAGAGTTCCGCGCCGACGTACAGATACTTGTCGTCCCACGCGAGCTTCGCGCGAGTCCGGAGCGGCGGCGCGGGCTTCGTGCCGCCTTCGATGTCGACGAAGTCCTCCGTCCACGCCGCACTCACCCACACGCTGTCGTCGAGCCGCCCGTCGATCACCGGCGGCGCGGCCGCACGCATCGCGACATAACCGCGCGGATGCGGCAGCGGCGCAAACGGCGTAGGTGTTTGCGCGACGAGCGCCAGCGCGATGGCGGTCGCCACGAGCTTCATGCGAGCACCCGCTTCACGAGCGCCCATCGCGCGGGCGTCATCGCGCCGTGATCGAAGATCGACACGCCGGCGGCCCCGCCCTCGAGCGCCATCTGGATCGTGCGCTCGAACTCGTCATCCTTCAGCGGCGCGATGTAGAGGCCCGAGTAGACCGGCGCCGTGACGGTGCGCACCGCCTCCTGCGTGTACGTCTTCACGAACTCCGGCCCTGCGTCGTAGAACGCGTGATAGAGCATCGGAAAGTACCCGTCGAGCCGGAACCGCCCCCAGTCCTGCCGCACCATCGTCTTGGCGCGCCCCGGGCCGGGGAACACCGCAGCCGTGATCGTCTTGCCGCCCGCGTGCGCCGCCGGCACGAGGTAGTCGTTGACGAGATCCACGACCGTATCGAGCCGGTACTGCAACCACGCCGCATTGGTCTCGGGATCAGGCAGCGTGATCGGGTCCACACCGTGCGCGGCCTTGAACTTTGCGCGGCTGTACTCGGTGTAGCCGTAGTCGTACGGCGGATAGACGCGGTCCTGGACGATGCCGTACTTCGACCAGAGGCCGGATGGCAGGACCGCATCGGGATGCCGCACGTAGTCGAGATGAATGCCGCTGAGCCCCGGAATCGCGGCGAGCTCACGCACGGTGTCGCGGATGAACTCGCGCACCTCCGGCCGCGCCGGGTCCATGAACTTGTAGTAGTCGACGTACGCCGGCTTCGTCGCCGCGTTCTCGCCCTTGGCGTTGACGTTGTACCAATCCGGGTGCCCCTTCAGGATCTCGGGCAACAGGCACGGCATCGTCCACATCCACGCATTCACCTCGAGCCCGGCCGCGCGCGCGAGCGGCAGTGCCGTGTCGAGCCAGGGCGCGCGCACCGGGAACCGCTTCGAGGTGTAGAGCGCGCTGCTGCCGTTGTAGATCTCGGGGTTGATGCCGTCGATGCCCGACTCGCGCATGCGGGCGAACTCGCGCTTCCAGTCGTCGGCCGTCTTCTTGATGTCGGGGCGCAGCCAGAGAAAGTTCTTCGTGCGTCGGGACTGTGGTGCGAACGCCGAGACGACGCCGGACGGCTGCACCGCGAGTGCGGCGGCCGCCACGCCGAGGGTTTTCAGGAACGCGCGCTTATTCACGCGCCGATTGTCGGCTATTTCCACTCGAACGGAAACAACTTCGCGGCGGCCTCCGCATCGAGCGGCCAGCCGGCGAGCGTCGCCGCGCGCGCGAGCACCGGATCACGACCCGCGGCCAGATCGGCCGCGCTCGGCAGCATCCGCTCATCCGGCAGCACACCCGCGCCTTCGAGGCTCTTGCCGTCGCGCATGCGCAAGTCGGCGTCCGTGACGAAGAACTGATACAGCGTGACGACGGGCTCACCGACCGCAAACGGGAACAGGCGCGACTCCATCACCGCACCGGCAGACCGGTCGCCGATCACCGTGCCGCGCTGTTCGAGTTGCACGATGCGCGCGAGCAGTTCCGAGCAGGAGGCGGACGCGCTGTCGACCAGCACAATCAGCTTGCCGGTGAACGCCTTGTCCCCGCGCGTCTTGGCCGTCAGCTGGTCCATGCCCTTCCGCGTCACGCGGGTGGCCATCGGCAGATCTTTGGCAAACAGCGACCCGACGAGGCGCTGCAGGCGGTCGACGAGCCCACCGGGGTTGCCGCGCAGGTCAAGAATGAGCGTCTGCTGCTTTCGCGCCAGTTCGATGAGATCGTCGATCTCGCCGCGCTCCATCGTGAAGGCCGGCATCTTCCAGATCATCACGCCGTGCTGTTCCAGATGGCGTTGGCGCATCAAGTGATCGAGTGCCTCCTGCTGCAACTCGAGGTCCTGAAATTCCATGCCCGCGCCGGCGCCGGAGAGGTTCCGCAGCGCGCGCCCCTGCGTGACTTTGGTCGTGACCGCGACCGTGCGCACATCGCCGCCGGGCGCTTTGAGCTGCAGCGTGGTCGACGGCTGCGGCTGAAGAATCTGCAGCAGATACTGCATCCGCGCAAAACTCTCGCGGCCGACGCCGCCGTTGTTGAGCGTGAGCAATTGATCGCCGGCATGCACCTTGGTCGCCGCATCGGTGTCGGGCCGCACGCGCACCACGAAGACATCGTCGCCGACGACCTGCAGCTGATAGCCGTAGTCGAGCGACACCGACCGTGACGGCGGCAGGAAGCTTGTGTGAGAGTCTTTAAGCGGATCAAGGAACGCGGCCACCGTCGTGAACCCCACGCTCATCGTGGGCACGGCCTTCAGCCGCTCGCGATATTCCTTGAACCGCGCGTCGAGATCGACGCCGTGGAAGGCCGGGTCGTAGTAGTTCTTCTTCACGGCTTCGTAGCCGTCGCGGAGCATGTTGTCGAGCTTCAGCAGGTCGTTGGCGTTGAGCGACTGCGGCGCGCGCGCCGCCATGGTCACACTGCACACCCCGGCCAGCACAGCCGCCATCGTGAATACACGCATGCGTTGCCTCCCCGCCTCGGTTCGAGAACCCGGCGAGACGATATCACGCAGCGCGATAGAATGGCGCGCATGGCCGACCGCACCACGACGTTCTATCGCTGGGATGACATGCCGAAAGAGAAGGTGACGGACCTGCTCGACCGTCGCCTGATCACCGGCGATCGCATGATGCTCGCGCACGTGTACTTAAAGAAGGGCTGCGTCGTGCCCAAGCATCAGCACGAGAACGAGCAGCTCACCTACATCCTCTCGGGCGCCTTGCACTTCTGGATCGGCGAGCACGGCGAGAAGGAAGTAATCGTGCGTGCCGGCGAAGTCCTCCACATTCCGTCGATGGTCTGGCACAAGGCCGAAGCGATCGAGGACACGCTCGACGTCGACATCTTCGATCCGCCACGCCAGGACTGGCTGAACAAGACGGACGACTACCTGAGGAAATAGCGATGGATCTCGGGCTGCGTGGTCGCGTCGCGCTCGTCGCCGCCGGATCCAAAGGTCTGGGTCTCGCGGTCGCGCAGGAACTGGCCGCGGAAGGCGCGGCTGTCGGCATCTGCGCCCGCGGCGCCGACGCGCTCACCCGCGCCGTCGACGGCATGCGCGCGTCCGGCGCGCGCGTCCACGGCGTGGTCGCCGATGTGACCGCCGCCGACGATATCGCGCGGACCGTGCACGAGGTCACGACCACGCTCGGCCCGATCGACATCCTCGTCACCAACTCCGGCGGCCCGCGCTCCGGCCGGTTCGAATCGATCAGCGCCAGTGATTGGGACGATGCCGCGCGCGTGCTGCTCACGAGCGCCGTCTCGTTCACGCGCGCGGTGCTGCCGGGCATGCGCGAGCGTCGCTGGGGACGCATCCTCAACGTCACCTCGATCGCGGCCAAGCAACCCGTCGACGGCCTGATGCTCTCGAACAGCCTGCGCGCCGCCGTGATCGCCTTTGCGCGCACGCTCGCCAACGAAGTCGCCGCCGACGGCATCACCGTGAACAACCTGCTCCCCGGCTACACCCGCACGGATCGCGTGATCGATCTCTCGACGCAGGTGTCGCAGCGGGAGTCTGTGCCGGTCGATGCGGTGTACGAACGGTGGGAACGCGAAATCCCGATGCGCCGCCTCGGCGAACCGAAGGAGTTCGCCGCCCTCGCAGCCTTCCTGGCCTCCGAGCGCGCCAGCTACATCACCGGCCAATCCATCGCCGTCGATGGCGGATGGATCAAGAGCATGCTCTGATGGCATCGCGCGCGCTGCGGTGTACGGCCGTCGCGCTGACTCTGTCACTCGCGCTCTCGCACGTGTCGACCGCGCGTGCACAGTCTACGGACCTCCAACAGTGGAGCCGCATCGGCCGCGTGCCGATCGGCGACACCATCCAAGTCGCCAGCGACGACCACACGGGCGCCATCGGGCCCTTTGTCTCCATCAGCGACGACGCAATCACGGTGCTCGTCGCCCCACAGGGCACGTCGGAGCGATCCCTCAATCGATTGACGACGGTGCTGCGCGATCATCCCGAGGCATTCGTGGAATCGACGATGAACGAACGGGCGTATCCGAGCGAGCACGTCCGGATCGCGCCCGAGGGCGTCTTCGTGGATGCAACTCGCCTCGGCGCACTTGCCGAGCTCCGCCGCACCTTCCCGCGCGAACGTGTGAACTCGGTCGATCACTTCCGACCGGCCTCGCACGCGAGCGCGACCAAGGGCGTGCTCGTTGGGGTGGGTCTCGGGCTGTTCCTCGCTGGGCGAGCGGTGTGGACCGGGCTCTCAGAGACACGCTGCCAGCCGTCCTGTCCATCAGCCGGCGGCGGACTCGCACTCGGTGCGGTGGTCGCGTTGGCCGGCGGCATGATCGGCGCCGCCCACGACGCACCGGAGTGGCAGCCGGTCTATCGACGCCCCTGACCGCGACCGTCCCTTCCCCTGCTACGCGGCTTTCCGTTCCGAGAAGCGTTCGAGCAACGCGCGGCCTTCGAGCACGAGGAGGAGCGTTTCGTTGCGCGCGGTCTTGGCCGTGCGGCACACGAGGCCGTTGGCCGCGCCCGCGCCGAGTTCGATCGGCGCCATCGAGTCGAGCCGAAGCGGCTCCACCGATTCCACCGAGTCGGCCGTGATGCCGAGCATCTGCTGGCCGTCGCGGAGTACGAGCAGCATCTCGCGGTTCATCTCTTCGAAGATCTGCGGCGTCTGCGCAAAAAGCTGCAGCAGCGATGCCAGCGTCGTCTGACGCGCCTGCGCCACGAGCGCATGCGCGTCGGCGTCTTTGCCGGCGCGCGCGAGCGTCATGACCTGCTCGCCGAGCGCATGAATCGCCTTGTGCGGCGCGTCGAATCGCTTGAGGTGCCCCTCGAGGACGATGCTCGACGTCTTGAAGGAGTCGTACCACTTGCCGAACTTGCAGGCGTGCGGATCGAGCGTGAGCGTGAACGGACGACGCTCGGTGACGGCCTCATCCAGCTCGGCGACCCACCGCTTGTGATCCTCCGCACGCTCCGCGAGCGTCGCGATGAGGGCCTGCTGTTCATCCTGCAGCGACGGCATGCCGAGAGCGCGGCGCAGATCGACGACGGGCACCGCCTGATTGCGCAGGGTCACCATGCCGCGCACGTCGGGGCCGGAGAGCGGGATCGGCACGCACGCAGGCAGGATCAACATGTCGCGCACGAGGGCCGACTCGATCGCCAGCACATTCGCGCCCAGTCGCAAGAGCACCCACGGAGAGATTTGTTGCGCCACGTGACGATCCTTCCGGAAGGCAAAGCCCTCCCAACGTGGCAATCGGCACATTTCTGACCGACTTTAGGAAGAAATATCTATCAGTGTCCGCCGCGGCCTGAGCCGGGCAGCCGAACGTCCTGCAGGAGCTTGAGATAGTCCATGTCCTGCGTGCGCGCCGAGGCCCCCGACTGGATCGCGCGCAGCACGCGCCTCGCCTGCTGGCGCTCCGGCGTGTCGTCGGCCTTGTTGGCGGCCGTGTACATGTCCGTGAGCATCGAGCGCAATCGCAACAGGCTGAGCGTGTGCCGCTCATCCGACGCGAGGCTCTGCTCCAACTCGATGAGCTCGTTCAGCAGACGCGCTTCCGTGTAGTCGTTCTTCTCTTCTTGCGACAGCGCCTTCTTGATGTCCTTGTCCTTCAGCATGTCGGCGACGCGAGCCGCCAGTGCCGTCACATCCCGGAGCGCCTTGAAGTCGGCCACGACGCCGTCGAGCGCCTGCGCCTTCATCGCCGGCGCGGTTTCCTGCTCAGCGCGCATCAGGCTCTCCGTGTAGAGCCGGTCGATCAGCGCGGCGTCCTTCTCGCGTTTGCGCCCGTCATCGCCTGCAGTTCAAGCCATTCGACGGCCTGCATGGCTACTGGCGCCGTCGGCAGCTGGTGACCGCCCTCGAAGATCACGATGCGATGGGGCGTCTTCAACTCACGTCCGAGCAGTTTCATCTCGACGTAATTGAAGTCTTCCGTGCCGGCCGTGCCGAAGATGGGAAAGGCCACGGACTTCCGCGGTTGCGAGTCGGGGAATCCGGCGCTCGACGCGATGACGCCACTCACCTGATTGACTGAGAGCCCGATCTGCAGCGCCACACGCGACCCGCCCGACATGCCGGTGAGATAGAAGCGGCCTTCCGCAATCGGGAACCGCTTGAACACGTCGCCGGCCATGGCCGTCAGCGACTTGCTCGAGCTCTCCCACGAGTTGTTGCGCGAGTTGTTCGAGCCGATCACGACGTAGCCGTACTTCTCAGCCGCCGCCTGGTAGGTCTCGACCATGGCGCGGCCGCGCGCCGACGGATGAAAGCCCATGAGCAGCGGCCACGTGTGCGTGGGGCTTGCAGAGCGCGAGCACGGCGTCGTCCATGCGCGCGCCCTGATCGGCGCGCATCGTCGCGGCCCACGTCACGCGCAGATCGCGCGCGAGCAGCGCCTCAGCTACGGCAGCGGCACGCGCACCGCTCGTGAAGAACGTCTCGTCCTGAAAGTTCACGTCGTCGAACGGATGCCGCGCATGCACGGCCGCCAGTTCCTCTGCCATGCGCGCGGGCGCGAGGCCGAACCAGCTGCGGCCGTACACGAACGGATCGGCGCAGAACTCGCAGCGAAAGCGACAGCCCTGTGAGGAGATGTAGTCGAACTGCCGCCGCCCCTTTCGCGCGAAGTACGCCGGCACGTCGATCAGGCTGTAGTCATGCGCGGGAAACCGATTCACGTCTTCCGTCGGTCGCGGTGGCTCGATCACCACGCGATCGCCGTCGGGCCAGGCGCCGCCCATGACACCCGCCGGTGACGCGCCGGCAGCACAGCGTTCCACCAACTCGGCGAACGTGCGCTCGCCCTGCCCGACCACGGCGGCCTGAATGCGCGCGTCGCGCACGCACTGCTCGGGAAACAAGCTTGGATGCCACCCGCCCCAGATGATCGGCAGCGAGGGGTGCGCGCGCTGCACGGCGCGTGTCACGGCGAGCGCATCGCGGATCGGCGCGCCGGTCAGCACCGTCATGCCGACGGCCACCGTGGAGCTGTCGATCGCGGCGAGCACGGCGGCGGACGGATCCGCCACGAGCCGCCCGTCCACGATACGCACGTCGCAGCGTTCGCGATCGAGCGCGGAACCGATCGCGACGAGCGCCAACGGCATCGTCCAGAACACCGCGCGCGGGTTGTACAGCACGACCGAACGCCGGGTCATCGCGATCCGCCGCCGTCGTACTTCTTCAGTTTCTCGATCTCTTTCTCGATCGTGCGCATGAACGCGCCGAGGTCCGTGCTGTAGGTGACCCAGTCGTCTTCGTTCAGCTCCGTGCGCGTGTCGTTCGGGCGCTTCAGATAGCGCACCGTCAGGCGGTTGTTGGCCTCGTCATGAATGAGCCGCATGTCAGTGATGCCGTACATGTCGTTGTACGGCAGATACGGCCGCGAGTGAATGCGCCGCACCACTTCATAGGCCGCCGACGGCAACTTCTCGTGCCAGGACAGGTAGAAGCGGCGATTGCGTTCGGAGACGAGCGCCACGAACTTCGCGATGCGTTGCAGATCGAAGAGGCTGCGCGACGCGGCCACGGTCTCGATCGTCAGGCGGTGGATCACGCCCTCCACATCACATTGCACGGGCTCGCGCGGCGCCACCGCGGTTTGCGGCGGTGCCGTCTGTTGCCAGACGATGGCGGGCGGTGGGGGGCGGTAACGGCATCACGACGAATGGACCGGCTCATACGATGCCACACTCCGCGCGGGACGCGTCTTCGTGTCTGCGCGCTCCTCACCGTGCGATAAACTGAGGCCCCATGACGATTTGCCGCCGCGCTGCCCTCGTTGGCTTTGGCCTCGCATTCCTGATCGGCGGCGCGCCACCGGCTACGCTCTCGGCACAAGGCACGGTGGTGCACGTGGACCTCGCGTACCGCGCGCCGGTCACGGGGCAGCCGAAACCGAACTTCAGCCCGAAGGGCATGCAGGTTGCGCTCACGGACGTGGCCGCAACGATGACGCTGCCCACCGGCGCGGTGCGGCCGGCCAAAACCGGCAAGATGCAGCTCGGCACCGATCAGGCCGGCTGGGTGCCGGTGCTCGCCGCCGCAAGTGCCGAGCATCCCGACGATCTCTGCCAGCTGTTCGTCGACCGCAACCGCAACGGCAATTTCGCGGATGACGGCCCGGCGCTCGTCGCCACGCCGTCGCAGCGCGAGAAGACACTCGAGTGGTGGAGTTCGATGAGCAACGTCGAGCTCACGGTGCCCTACGCCGCCACGAAGAGCACCGAGAAGTACTTCGTGAATTTCTGGATCGTGCGTCCCGACAAGGGCCCGGCGCCGAACATCCTGCGGTTCTCGGTCGGCTCGTGGCGGTACGGCACGACGAAGATCAACGGCATCGACACGCTCGTCGCGGCGATGGACAGCGACAACAACGCGGTCTTCGACAAGCAGGACATGTGGAGCGTGATCGAAGCCTCGGCGCCCGATGCCGAGAAGGCCGTGCTGTCGATCACCGAAGCGCGCGAGACTTCGCGGCTCATGTTCGTGAAGGGCGGCGCCAAGGAAGCCGTGCTCGAGTTCCGCGGCTTCAGTCCCGACGGCCGCGGCATCGACATCGCCGTCGTGGACCGCCCCGTCACGAAGGCCGAGGATCGCAAGCCCGACGACGCACTGGCGCCCGAGCGCGCCCGTCCGCGCGCGACCACGCCGTTCACGTGGGGCAAGCAGCTCGCCGCCGCGCTCACGAGCGCGAAGGCCTCGAACAAGAAGATCTTCATCGACTTCGAAACCGACTGGTGCGGCCCCTGCCATCAGATGGATCAGTGGATCTGGACCGACGCCGAAGTCGCCGGTGAACTGAACGCCGGCTTCATCGGCGTGAAGTTGGACGGCGATCTGGAGAAGGCCGCCGTCACGAAATACAAAGTGGCCGGCTACCCGACGATGATCGTGCTCGACGGCACGGGCAAGGAACTCTGGCGCGTCGTCGGCTACCAGTCGTCGAAAGAAATTCTCGACAAGCTCCGCGCGAAGTAACGGCTCCCGTCCATGTCGTGGATCGACCTGAACGCCGGCACGATGTGGATTGCCGCCGCCGTGGCGGTGTGGGCCGCGCTGTCGGCGTCGCGCAACGTCTCGGTGGCCGGCCGCCGGTCGTTCATGTGGCTGCAGTGGGCGATCGCGCTATGGGCCACCACCGCCGGCATCGAAGCGCTGAACCGCAACAGCCGCGCACTGCTCTGGATTTCATGCGTGCAGTACCTCGGCATCGTGAGCCTGCCCGTGTTCTGGCTGCGTTTTGCGGGCGCTTACACGCGACGGATCGACACACGGAAGCGCTGGCTCGGCGCGCTCTGGCTCGTGCCCATCGTCACCGTGATCGCGGCCTTCACCAACGACTCGCATCACCTGCTGTGGCGGTCGATCACACCGGCCACGAATCCCGATGAGCTCACGGCGTATGAGCACGGCCCGATCTTCTGGCTCAACTGGGTCCATGCCTACACCTTGATCGCCGTCGCCACCGCCTGGCTTGCCGCCAGTCTGCCCCACTACCGTGGACGGTATCGCGTGCAGCTGTGGCTGTTGATTCTCGGTGTCGCCGCACCGTGGATCGGCAACCTGATGTACATCCTCGACCTCACACCGATCCGGGGCCTCGACATCACGCCGCTCGCCTTCGCCGTGACCGGCGTGTGCTTCATCACCTCCGTGTTCTCCGGCCGACGCTGAGCGACGCCATGGCAGACGAGAAGAGCCCCTTTCACAATCCGTTCGGCGCACTTGGCGCAATCCGCGATCAGTTGCCGGAGCGCCCGGCACCGGCCGTCCCCACACCGGCGCCAAAGCCCGCGAAAGCCGCCCCCACGGGCCCGGTACGTGCGGTCGTCCGCATGGAGCGCAGCGGCCGCGGCGGTAAAGAGGTGACGGTCATCGAACATCTCGGCCTGCCGCCGATGGACCGCGAGAAGTGGGTGAAGGCGTTGAAGGCCGGACTCGGCTGCGGCGGTCAGGTCGAAGGCGACGCGATCGTCCTGCAAGGCGATCATCGCAAGCGGCTGCCGGCGCTCCTGACAGCGCGCGGCGTGCGCAAGATCACGATCGGCTGATCGCGTCGCTGTCCAGGCGCTGGCGCACGGCCATGAGCAACGCGGCCGCGTCAAACGGTTTCGGCAGGAAGTTCCGGCCCGGTTCGAGCGGCACATCAGGCGACTCGAACCGCTCACGCAATCCGCTGGTATACAGCACACGGAGCGGCGCATGGCGGGCCACGAGCGCCGTGGCCAGATCCAGCCCGCTCATCTCGCCAGGCAAGAACAGATCCGTGAGCAGCAACTGCACGCGACTGTCTCCGGTCCCCCACACACGCAATGCCTGCTCGGCGGACCCGGCCTCGACGATGTCGTAGCCAGCGCGCCGCAGGATCGACGCCGTCATCCGCCGCACCGGCGCGTCGTCATCCACGAGCATCACGCGCTCGTGTCCGCGCGTCGTCTCGCCCGCGCGGGCATCGCCCGTCTTGGCTTCGTCCGGCTCGGTGATCACCGGCAGGCCGATGGTGAAGGTCGTGCCCTGCCCGTCGGCCGTTTGCACACTGATCCAACCGTCGTGTTGCCGGACGATGCCGTACACCGTCGAGAGGCCGAGCCCGGTGCCTTTGCCAACGTCTTTCGTGGTGTAGAACGGCTCGAAGATGTGCGGGAGCACGCTCGGCGGAATGCCCGTGCCCGTGTCGGTGACGCGCACGACCGCATACGCGCCGGGACGGGTGCCGGCCGGCGCGACGGCGTCGCCCGCGGCCACGTCGAGCGCGGCGGTGTCGATCACCAGGCGACCGCCGTGCGGCATCGCGTCGCGCGCGTTCACGGCCAGATTCATCAGCACCAGTTCGAGCAGGCCCGTGTCGGCGCAGACGGGCGGCACGGTGGCCGCGCATCGCGTCTCCATCACGATGTTGGCGCCGATCACACGCCGCAACAGGCCGCCGACATTGGTCACGAGGCCGTTCACGTCGACACGCGCGCGCTGCACAGGATGCTTGCGACTGAAGAGCAGCAGTTGTCGCGTGAGGCTCGCCGCCCGGTCGGCCGCTTGCTTGATCTCGTACGCGAGTTCCAGCTGATCCGCCTGGGTGGCGTTCGGTTCGAGTTGGAGTGAGGCGCCGCCGAGGATGACCGTGAGCAGGTTGTTGAAGTCGTGCGCGATGCCGCCGGCCAACGTGCCGATGGCTTCCAGTTTCTGCGATTGCCGGAGCTGATCGGCGAGCGCCTTGCGCTCCGTGATGTCTTCCTTCACCGCCAGAAAGTTCGTGATCGTGCCGTCGGCGTCGACGATCGGCGACATCGAGGCGAACTCCCAGAAGAGCTCGCCGTTCTTCCGCCGGTTCAACAGTTCGCCGCGCCACTCGCCGCCGGCCGTGATGGTTTGCCACAACGCCGCGTACACCTCCGGTGGCGTCTGCCCCGACTTCAGGAGTCGCGTGTGCTGGCCGATGGCTTCCTCGCGCGTGTGGCCGGAGACCTTCGTAAACTTCTCGTTCACGTACTCGATCACGCCGTGGGGATCCGTGACGACGACCGAGGCCGGGCTCTGCTCGACGGCGCGACTGATGCGCCGCAATTGCGCTTCGGAGTGTTGGCGGCGTTCAACCTCGGCGCTCCAGCGCGTGAGCTGATCGCGCACGCGCAGATACAACAGCCCGGCGGTGACGGCGACGAAGACCCAGCCCTTCACGACGCTGACGGTTTCGAGAGTGTGGGGATCGCGAACGAGCGCCGTGGCCACGGCATCGCTCAGAAAAATCCACGCGCCAGCAAAGACGGCATAGCCGATCGCCGTCCGCGCCGCGCTGCCGCGAGGATCGTTCATTTGAGGTGAAACCCTTTCTCCCCAGAGCCAGCTTACACCGGTCGCGCCGGGCCGGGCGGACGGCAGCCGAGCGTCGGCTGGCCGACACCCCAACGGGGGATCCGGCGGATTTCCTAAGGAATCCGACGAAAATCGCCGGAGGTCTGGCGTGGTACCCGCCTTGCACTAGAGGGGGTCGGACCTCTATGGCTGAGCGCCCGAACACGCCCCCCGCCTTCCCCGAGCCCCTGCATGTGGGCCGGCCGAACATCGGTGACCGCGACCGGTTGATGGCGCGGATTCCGCAGATGCTCGACAACCGGTGGCTGACCAACCGGGGCCCCTTCGTGCGCGAATTCGAAGCCGAGATCGCCCGGTACTGCGGCGTGCAACACGCCATTGCGATGTGCAACGGCACCATCGCGCTCGAGATCGCGATCCGCGCGCTCGGGCTGACCGGCGAAGTCATCGTCCCCTCATTCACCTTCGTGGCCACGGCGCATGCGCTGCAGTGGCAGGAAATCACGCCGGTCTTCTGCGATGTGGATCCGGTGTCATGCACGATCGATCCGGCGCGGATCGAGCAACTCATCACGCCGCGCACCACCGGCATCATCGGTGTGCACCTCTGGGGCCGCCCCTGCGACATCGCGGCGATCGACGTGATTGCGAAGCGGCACAACCTCAAGGTGCTCTATGACGCGGCGCACGCGCTCGGCAGCACGTATCAGGGCGCGCATCGGCGGCTTCGGCCATGCCGAAGTCCTCAGTTTCCACGCGACCAAGTTCCTGAACACCTTCGAAGGCGGCGCGGTGCTGACCAATGACGATGCACTGGCCGAGAAGATGCGGCTGATGCAGAACTTCGGCTTCCGCGGCTACGACAACGTGATCCACGTGGGCACGAACGGCAAGATGCCGGAAGTGTGCGCCGTCATGGGACTCACCAATCTCGAGAGCATCCAGGACTTCGTGGATGTGAACCGACGCAACTACGAGTTGTATGCGGCGGGCCTCGCGGGCATTGCCGGGTTGCGCCTGAAGGCGTACGACCCGGCCGAGTCGCACAACTATCAATACGTGGTCGTCGACGTCGACGCGGCCGTGGCAGGACTCACGCGCGACGCGCTGGTCGAGAAGCTGCAGGCCGAGAACGTCCTGTGCCGCCGCTACTTCCATCCGGGTTGCCATCGGATGGAACCCTATCGATCGTATTTCCCGAACGCGGGCCTGTTGCTGCGCGTGACCGAAGCGCTGTCGGAGCGCATCTTCTCCCTGCCCACGGGCACGGCGATGACACCGGACGACATCGCCAAGGTCGTCGGGCTCGTGCGGACCTTTGTGTCCGAGGCGCAGGCCGCGCGGCGGCCCGCGATCCGGGTGGCCTGATCATGTCGTCGCGCTTCGTGATCTTCAGCGGGTACAACGACCGGGCCGTGGTCGCGCTCTGCCGCGAACTCACGGCGCTCGGCGAACCGTTCTCGATCATCGCGGCGCACGGACGCGACCGCATCTTCCGCACGGCCTACCGGCCGCATGTGGATGCCATCCGCACCGTGCGGTCGCTCGATGCCGACGACCTTGACCGGTGCCTCGCGCGCGTGCGCGCGCGCCATCCGGCCGCGCGCTACGTGATTGCGCCCTCGTCGGAATTTCTGGATCAGTACGTGCTCGATCATCGCGCGTGGTTCCAGGCGCGCGGCGCCGATGTGCCGCTCGTCGACCGCGACATCTACGCGCGCGTGACCAACAAGTGGTCGTTCCGGGCGCTCTGCGAAGGCGCGGGCGTGGGGGTGCCGCCGCTCGTCGATCCGGCCGCGGGGCGCTACCCGTTCGTGGCCAAGCCGCGCACCAACATCACGGCGGACGGACAGTCGCTCTATCCGGTCCTCATCTACACCGACGACGATTGGCGTGCGGCGCAGGCAATGGCCGTGAGCGAGGCCCACTACTACTTCGAAGCCCTCATCGACGGGCCCAGCTACTACCTGTTGTTCTATGTGCCGGCGAATCCGGCCGCGCCGGTGTTCCGGTGGTCGCAGCGGAATCGCGCGCAGCAACCGGGCGGCAAATCCATGCTGTGGGCCACCTCCGACACGTTGCATGACGCGCCGATTGCCGACCAGCTGGTGGGCGCGCTCCGAGCCACGGGCTTTCACGGCCTGGCGATGATCGAGTTGATACGCGACGCGGACACGTTCCGCGCGATTGAGCTCAATCCGCGGTTGTGGGGGCCGTTGCAGCTCGTGCGCAACGCGGGCTCGCATCTCCTGCGGGCGTTCGTGGAAGAGGCGCTCCACGGCGACATTCACGCGTCGGATCCGCATGCGGGCCATGCCGCTTCGTATGTGTGGCTCGGCGGCGCGCGCGCAGGGCTCGTGTGGCACGAACCGCCGCCGCGTTTTCCGTGGCTGGCGTTGGCGGCGCAGGCCGCGGGCGACATCTATCTCCGGCCCGACACGTGGCCGGTGTTCTTTGACGAGTGGGCGGGGAGTCTCGAATGAGTCCGGAACTGGCGAATGAACTGCACGCGCTCTATCAGGAGCCGTCCAAGCACCACGGCTATCAGAGCGTGCCCGACTTTGTCACGGCCGCCATCAACTACCGTGAACCGATCGATCAGAGCTGGCGCGGCGATCGCTGCCGGCTCGACTATCTCCTGCGCGCGCTCCCGTTCGAACACCTCACGTCGGTCACCGACATCGGCGCGAACACCGGGTATTTCTCGCTGAGCCTCGCGCACGCGTTCCCGCATCTGCAGGTCACAGCGTGCGAGCCGGACCGCGCCCACGCGAAGTTTCTGCGCACGATCGCCTCGGCGTTCTCGCTCACCAATCTCGATGTGATTCCGAAGGGCGTCACGCTGCGCGCGCTCAGCGGCTTCCAGCCGAAGGATGCCGTGCTGCTCCTGAACGTGCTCCACCATGCCGGCTACGACTTCGACCCGTCGTTGCCGCGCACGGTCGCGGCCTTCACCGAGTACGCCACCGACTACCTCAAGGCGCTCGCGGGCAAGCGGCAGTACCTGTTCTTCCAGATGGGCTCGAACTGGGGCGGCGACGTGCACAATCCGCTCGTGCCGCGCGACGCGCACATCGAGAAGCTCCGCTACTTCGCGTCGCTCCTCGTGAACGGTGGCTGGACGATCTGCCGGGTCGCGTATCCGAAGCGCACCGCCGGCGTGATCGCGTACCACGACCTGCCCGAGATGGTCGTGGGCGCGCTCAACGACGACCCGGAGCATGTCTTCGAGGAAGTGCTCCTCGCCGGCCTGCGCGGGTTCGCGCTCGACGAGTTCCCCGGCGAGTTCTACAAGCGGCCGCTCTTCACCTGCGTCTCGACGCACGTGCGCCCGCTCGCCTGAACGGCGGTTAACCGTCCGTTCATCTGACCTCGCATAGAATGCCGTCGGCCCCTTCGATCTGTGTAACGGGCGGAGTGCGATGGCAGTATTACAGAACATGCGATACGTCTTGGCGGGTCTCCTCCTTATTAGTGCGGTCGCGTGCTCGAAGGCGGACACCCCGACGCCCGCGGCCGGCGGCCAGGGCGAGAAGGGCGGCCAGGCCAGCGGCAATGCACGTGGCGGAGGCGGCGGCGCCGCGCCCGTGTCGGTGGCGCCCGTCATCGAGCGCGCCATGCCCGTCACCGCGCGCGCCGTGGGCACCGTGGCGCCCATGTCGACCGTGGACATCCGCTCGCAGGTCACCGGCTACCTCCTGAAGGTCGGCTTCACCGAAGGCCAGGACGTGAAGGCGGGCGATCTGCTCTTCACGCTCGATGCGCGGCCGTTCCAGGCGACGCTCGATCAGGCCACGGCCGTGCTCACGCGCGACAAGGCCCAGCTCGCCAACGCGGAAGACGTGCTCCGCCGCTCGGATGAACTCCTGGCCAAGGGCCTCGTGCCGAAGGCCGATCGTGACACGCTTGCGTCGAACGCCGCGGCGCTCCGCGGCACGGTGGCGGCCGACACGGCCGCCGTCGAGAACGCGCGGCTCCAGCTCTCCTTCACCAAGATCACGGCGCCGGTGTCCGGACGGACGGGCGCCCTGCTCGCACACGAAGGCGCGCTCGTGCGCGCCAACGACACGACGCCGCTCGTGACAATCAGCCAGACGGCGCCGATCTACGTGTCGTTCGCCGTGCCCGCGCGCCTGCTGCCGAAGCTGCGCGCCGGCAAAGACGCGGGCACGCTCAAGGTGCAGGCCTCGATCCCCGGCGTGGCCGAGTCGCTCGCCAACGGCACGCTCGCGTTCATCGACTCGAGCGTCGACGCGTCCACCGACACGATCAAAGTGAAGGGCACGTTTCCCAACGCGGATCACGCGCTCTGGCCGGGTCAGTACGTCGACGTCACGCTCCAGCTCGCGGTGGAGCCGCACGCGATCGTGATCCCGACCGCGGCCCTGCAGGCGAGCCAGCAGGGGCAGTTCGTGTACGTCGTGCGTTCCGACAAGACCGTGGAATCACGCGCGGTGCGCGTGGCGTGGATTGACGGCGCGACCACGGTGATCGAGCAGGGCCTCACGCCCGATGATCAGGTCGTGACCGACGGCCAGCTACGGCTCACGCCGGGCGCGAAGGTCTCGATCAAGCCGGCGGTGGCAACCAAGGATTCGCCGGCGGGAGCTCAATAACCTCCCGCACCTTCGACAGCAACGTCGTCGGTGTATACGGCTTCGCGAGAAACGGCACATCCGACTTGCTGATGCCATGACGCAACACCGCGTCATCGGCGTATCCGCTCGTGAAGATCACACGCAGGTCGGGCCGACGCGCCAGGAGCGACTCGGCCAGTTCGCGCCCGCTGAGATGCGGCATCACCACATCGGTCAACACCACGTCCACATGCGTGCGGTGACGGTCGAACACGTCGATCGCCGCCTGGCCGTCGGGCGCGTCGAGCACGCGATAGCCGGCCGAGGCAAGCGCGATCACCGCCAGGCGACGCACCGGCTCTTCGTCTTCCACCACCAGCACGGTTTCTCCGCCGCCCTTTGGCGCAGTGGCGCGCAATTCGTGTGAGGCGACGGCCGGTTCGTTCGCGACCGGCAGCGCAATCGTGAACGTCGTGCCGCGCCCCATCACGGTGTCGAGAAAGATCGCGCCGCGGTTCTGCTCCACCACGCCCTGCACGACGGCCAACCCGAGCCCGGTGCCTTTGCCGGCGCCCTTCGTCGTGAAGAACGGCTCGAAGATGTGCGCGGCCACATCCGGCGAAATGCCCTCGCCCGTGTCGGCCACGGCAATCGTCACGCAGGATCCCGCCGGCACGGTGCGCCCGGTCGCGTCTTCGCGACCCACCAGGTCGACGTGCGCGGTCGTGATCGTGAGCTGACCGCCCCGCGGCATCGCGTCGCGCGCGTTCACGCAGAGGTTCATCACGATCTGCTCGAGCGAGCCCGGATCGATGAATACCGTCCGCGCCTCGGCGTCGAGTCCGATCGCGAGCTCCACATCTTCGCCCAGCACGCGCCGCAGCATCCGGTTCATGTCGCGGACGACGGCGTTGACGTCAACAACCTTTGGCGCCACGACGGTGCGGCGGCTGAACGTCAGGAGCTGCCGTGTGAGATCCGCCGCGCGCCCGCTCGCGCGCCGGATGTCCGACGCGAACTGCCGGCGCGGATCGCCTTCCGGGAACTGCTCCTGCAGCATGTCGCTGTAGCCGAGGATCACGGTCAGCAGGTTGTTGAAATCGTGCGCGACGCCGCCGGCGACCTGGCCGAGCGCTTCCATCTTGTGCGCCTGCCGCAGCTCGGCTTCGAGCTTGCGGTGCTCCGAGATGTCGCGCGCCACGGCAATCAGCTGCTGCTCACCGTCGAGGTCGAAGGCGCTCACGGCGATCTCGAGCGGCACGGTGCTGCCATCGTAGCGCTGCGCCGACACCTCTCCCTGCGTCAACGCCTCGAGCGCGACGTCGGGCAACAACGTCTGCACGCTGCGACCAACGATATCGGCGGCCGACCATCCGAACACGCGCTCGGCGGCGGGATTGAACGACGTCACCGTGCCGAACTGGTCGGTGCTGAAGATGGCATCGCGCGTGTTGTTCAGGAGCAACTGTGCCCACGCTTCCGCATGATGCTGGCGGCTGAGGTCGCGGAGCACGACCAGCGCCGTGCGCTTGTCGGCGTCGATCACCTGCGTGGTCGACACGAGCACCGGCACCGTGCGGCCGTCGAGCCGCAGCAGCCGCCGCTCCACCGGCGCGAGCGGCACGTCGCGCGAGAACAGCTCATCCAGGCGCGCGCGCACCGCCCGGTGCACGTCCGGCGCGTACATCTCGAACACCGACGTGCCGATGATCGCGGAGGCCGACGTCGCGCCGCGCAAATGCACGAACGCCGGATTGCAGAACGCGATGCACTCCTGCTCGAGCACGAACACCGCGTCGGGCAGCACGTCGAGGAACCGTCGATACCGCTCCTCACTGACCCGCAGCGCCTGCGCGCTCTCGCGCAGCGCCTGCTCGTCGCGCTTGCGCGCCGTGATATCGCACGAGACGCCGATCAACCCGATCACCGCGCCGTCATCGTCATGGAGCGGCCCCTTGGTGACGAGAAACGTCTTGGCCTCGCCGTTCACGTGCACGGTCTCTTCGAAGGTCTCGGTCCGGTTCTCGTTCATCAACCGCGCGTCGTGTGCGATCAGCGCGTCGGCGCTCTGCGGGTCGAACAGCGTGCGGTCGTCTTTGCCGATGAGATCTCTCAACGGCTTGCGCACGAAATCGGCCGTCGCGCGGTTGGCGTAGAGGTAGCGCCCTTCTCGATCCTTCACGAACACCGCATCCGTCGTGCCGTCGGCGATCGCGCCGAGCAGCTTGTTCTGCCGTTGCGACTCGGCCGCCGCGCGCAGGTGCGCCGCGCGCGACCGCCCGGCCGCCGTCGAGATCAGCCAGACGATGCCGACCACTGCGGCCAGTAGCACCGCGATGCCCATGACCATGCGGGAGAAGAGCTGATCGAGCCGCACACCGGCGTCTTGCCACAACTGGCGAGCCACGCGGTCGAGGCTCTCGATGTCGCGTCGCAGCGTGGTCGCTTCGGCATCGAGCTCCTCGGGGGGTCGCCCCCGCGCCAGAGCGGCGCGAAACGCCTGTATTTGCAGCCGGTGCGCGACGACCTGCGACTGGAATGCCGACGAGCCGGCACCGGCTCCAAGCCGGTCGAGCGCGAGGCTCAGATCCTGATCGACCTCGACGAGTTTGGTAGCGGCCTCCGCGGCAGCCGGCGCGCCTGCCAGGATCAGATGCTGGGCCTCGGCCAGATCGACGCGCGCCTCTGCGACCGCCGTGGCCGCAGTGCCGGTCCGTTGAATCGTGGCTTCGTCCTGGGTGTGTAACCAGCCGAAGGCGGCGCCGACGAGCGCCACCGCCAGTACTACGGCCCAGATCACGCCCGCGCCAATCGGCGCCGGCCTCCGTCCTGAGCTCGTGCGTACCCCCGAAAGCGTGAACATCCGCCGGTGGCTCCGAGTGCTGTTCGGAAAAACACCCGCGCCACCGTGGAATTCCACAGCTCACCGGACGTCGTCCGGGGCGCAGAAAGATTCGCGCAGTTAAGGTTGCAAAAACATTGCCGCAAAGAGAAACCGCTACACTCTGTAAGCGTTCACGAAACCCTGTTCGTAACAAGTGATCGGTAACCAATGAACCTGTCTGAAGGCTTCATCAAACGCCCCGTCGCGACGACGCTGATCCAGCTGTCGATCGTCATCTTCGGCATCATCGGCTACCGGACACTCCCGGTCAGTGACCTCCCCACGGTCGACTTCCCCACGATCAGCGTGAACGCCGGCCTGCCCGGCGCGAACCCCGAGACGATGGCGGCGGCCGTGGCGACGCCGCTCGAGAAGCAGTTCTCGAGCTTGCCCGGCATCGACTCGATCAGCTCCTCGAGCACGGTCGGCAGCACGAACATCACGCTCCAGTTCTCGCTCGACCGCAACATCGACGCGGCCGCGCAGGACGTGCAGATCGCCATCTCGCGTGTGTTGCGGTCCCTGCCGAACGACATGCCGGCGCCGCCGTCGTTCCAGAAGGTAAACCCGGCGGAAAGCCCGATCCTGATCCTGACGATGACGTCGCCGACGATGCCGTTGTCGGAGCTGAACGAGTACGCCGACACGATGATCAGTCAGCGCATCTCGATGGTGAAGGGCGTGGCGCAGGTCAACGCGTTCGGCGCGCAGAAGCGCGCGATCCGCATCGACGCGGACCCGCTGGCGCTCGCGGCGCGCGACATCGGCTTCGACGAGCTGTCGAACGCGATCCAGCGCGCGAACCCGAACCGCTCGACGGGCACGCTCTACAGCCCCGATCGCGCGATCACCCTCAAGACCAAGGGCCAGCTCCACACCGCCGCGGAATTCGGGCCGGTGATCGTGGCCTACCGCAACGGCAACCCGGTGCGGCTCAGCGAAATCGCGCACGTGTACGAGGGCGTGGAGAACGAGCGCACCGCGAGCTGGCTGAACGACACGCGCACGGTGTACCTGGCCGTGAACCGCCAGCCCGGCAGCAACACCGTCGAAACGGTCGACGGCATCGTGGCGCTGCTCCCCGAATTGCAGAAGCAGCTCCCGGCCTCGGTGACGTTGGCCGTCCGCAGCGACCGTTCGCAGGCCGTGCGCGAGTCGGTGGCCGACATCAAGTTCACGCTGCTCCTCACCGTCGGCCTCGTGATCGCGGTGATCTTCCTGTTCCTCCGCAACATCTCGGCCACGATCATTCCGAGTCTCGCGCTGCCCGCGTCGATCATCGGCACGTTCGCCGCGATGTCACTGCTCGGCTACAGCCTCGACAACCTCTCCCTGATGGCCCTCACGCTCTCGGTCGGCTTCGTCGTCGACGACGCGATCGTGATGCTCGAGAACATCGTGCGCCACATGGAGCACGGCGAAGACGCGCTGACGGCCTCGCTGAGCGGCGCGAAGGAAGTCGCGTTCACGATCTTGTCGATGACGCTGTCGCTCGCGGCCGTGTTCATCCCGGTGCTCTTCATGGGCGGCGTCGTCGGCCGCCTCCTCCACGAGTTCGCGGTGGTCATCGGCGTGGCGATTCTCGTGTCGGGCTTCGTGTCGATCACGCTGACGCCGATGCTGTCGGCGCGCTTCCTGCGTCCGCCGACGACCAACCACGGCTTCCTCTACATGGCCATCGAGAAGGTGTTCGATGGCGCGCTGCACGTCTACAACTGGACGCTGAAGCAGTCGATGCGTTTCCACTACGTGACGATGCTGATCTCGGCGCTGCTCGTGTGGGCCACGGTGTGGTGCTTCCAGCACATCCCGCTCGGCTTCATCCCGAGCCAGGACACGGGCCAGCTGACGGCGCAGACCGAAGGCGCGCAGGGTCTCGGCTTCGAAGCGATGGTGGCGCACCAGCAGGCGGTGGCCGAGATCATCCGGCAGGATCCGAACGTGCGTGGCTTCACGTCCACGGTCGGTCAGGGCACGGCGTCGACAGGCCGCCTCTCGATCGACCTCAAGCCGCGTGAAGAACGCAAGCTGAGCGCCGACCAGGTGGTGGAGGAGCTGCGGCCGAAGCTCGCGGCGATTCCCGGCATCCGCGTGTATCTGCAGAACCCGCCCGTGATCAACATCGGCGGCCGTCAGGCGCGCGCGCAGTATCAGTTTACGCTCCTCAGCGGCGACACGACCGAGCTCTACAAGGGCGCGCAGGAACTCGAAGCGAAGATGCGCGACCTGCCGATGATCGCCGACGTGTCGAGCGACCTGCAGCTCACCAACCCGCAGATCACGGTGGAACTCGACCGCGACCGCATCTCCGCCATGGGCTTCACGGCCGATGGCGTGGAGCAGGCGCTTGCGGCGGCCTTCAGCGGCGCGCAGATCTCGACGATCTTCATGCCCAACAACCAGTACGCGGTGATGTTGCGCGTGTCGCAGGAATTCCAGCAGGACGACACCGCGCTGTCGCAGATTCAGTTGAAGAACCCGACGGGCGGGCTCGTGCCGATCTCGTCGCTCACGCGCGTAAGCACGGGCGTGGGTCCGCTGCAGGTGAACCACACGATGCAGTTGCCGTCGGTGACGATCTCATTCAACCTGCGCAACGGCGTGGCGCTTGGCGACGCCGTGGACGCGGTGCAGGGCGCGGCGCGCACGGTGCTGCCGGCCACGATCACGACCACCTTCTCGGGCGCGGCGCAGGCCTTCCAGGATTCCGCCAAGGGTCTCGGCGTGATCCTCATCCTCGCCATCTTCGTGATCTATGTGGTCCTCGGCATCCTCTACGAGAGCTTCATCCATCCGCTGACGATTCTCTCGGGCCTGCCGTCGGCGGGCCTTGGCGCGTTGATCACGCTGATGTGGTTCAAGGTCGACCTCAACCTCTACGCGTTTGTCGGCGTCATCATGCTCGTCGGTCTCGTGAAGAAGAACGGCATCATGATGATCGACTTCGCGATCGAGTCGCGCCGCAACCACGCGAAGACGGCGGCCGCGGCGATGCACGAAGCCTGTCTCGTGCGCTTCCGTCCGATCATGATGACGACGATGGCGGCGCTCGTGGGCACGTTGCCGATCGCGCTCGGCCTCGGCGCCGGCGCGGAAGCCCGCCGCCCGCTCGGCCTCGCCGTCGTCGGCGGCCTGCTCGTGTCGCAGACCCTCACGCTCTATATCACGCCGGTGTTCTACCTCTACATGGAGGCGATCAGCCAGTGGGTGAAGGGCAAGAAGGCCGCGATCTACGAGATGTAGTGGAGGTTAGACGAAGCCGCGTTCGTGCGACGACGCTGCGGACGCGAAGCGTTCGAGCGCGAAGGGCGTGAGGTCGAACTGCGGATCACGCCCGGCAATGACATCCGCCAAGACGCGGCCGGCCGCCGGCGAATGCTGGAAGCCGTGGCCGCTGAAGCCGGCGATCGTGAAGAGGCCGTCGGGGCCCGTCGGGCCGATGATCGGCGTGTGATCGGGCGTCACTTCGTAGAGGCCCGCCCACGCTTTCACGATCGACGCGTCGGTGAGCGCCGGCATGCGGGTGGCGGCCACCGGCGCGATGTGGTCCATCACGCTCCAATCCACCGTGATGTCGAAGCCGTGCACTTCGGTCGGATCGCCCATCCCGAACAACAGATGCGCGCCTTCGCGGTGGAAGTAGAAACCGGTCGCGAAGTCGATCACCATCACGCGGTTCTGCGGCCACACGGCGCCGGCCGGCGGTGCGCCGATGAAGATGTGCCGGCGCAGGGGCTGAATCGGCAGCGCCACGCCCGCCATCGCGCCAATCTGTGACGCCCACGCGCCCGTGGCATTCACGACGACGGGCGCGCTGATCGTCTCGTCGCCGATCTCGACGCCGGTGACGCGGCTGCCTTCCACACGCAGGCCAGTCACCGGGGCTACCCGACGGATCGTCACCCCGGCCCGCCGCGCTCCCGCCGCAAACCCCATCGTCACGCCATTCGGATCGGAGATGCCGTCCTTGGCGCAGTAGGTCGCGGCGAGCACGCCGTCGGTCGTGAGCCCTGGCGCGAGCCTCGCGGCGGCTGCGGCGTCGAGCCAATCGACGGCCACGCCGCACTGGCGCTGCAACGCCACAGACGCTTCGAATGCGGCCACGTCTTCCGGACGGCTCAGCAGAAAGATGTAGCCGTCCTGATGGAGATCGATCGGGGCGCCGACGACGTCTTCGAAGCGTTCGAGGAGCGCAATCGATTCCATCGAGAGCCGGATGTTGGCTTCGGTCGAGAACTGATGACGCACGCCGCCGGCATTGCGCCCGGTGGACGCGGTGCCGAGTTGGGATTCCCGCTCGAGCAGCACGACGTTCGTGATGCCGCGCTCGGCCAGATGCCAGGCCACGCTGGCGCCAATGCACCCGCCTCCGATGATGACGACATCCGCAGTCACGCGCGGGACTGTATCAGTTTTTCAGAGCGGCACGACCTGCACGTGCGCGTCGCGCACTTCGTCGAGGAAGCGATTGAGGGTCGAGCCCTTCCAGAGAATCTCCCAGCGGGAACGCGCGGACTGGCCGAAGATCACGTGCGTGATGCCTTCGCGCTTGGCGAAGGCGATCAGGCCATCGGCGGGCCGGTCGGCCTTCACGCGAACGACCGTGGCGCCGAGTGATTCGGCGAGGCGGATATTGGCGGCCAGCGCGTCTTTCAGCGTCGCGCGGAGTTTGCCGTCCTGCTCGGCTGGGGTCTCCACGTAGATGGCGTACCAGCGCGAGCCGAGCCGCCCAGCGATGCGGGCGCCGGCACGGATCACCCGAGGGGCCGCGGGGCTCGAGCTCATGCACGCCATCACGCGGTCGGGCATGAGCGCGGGCTCGAGACCTTCCCGCTGCCGGAACTCGGCCGCCTGCTCGCTCACTTCGTCGGCGGTGGCCCGCAGCGCCAGCTCGCGCAGCGCCGAGAGGTTGCCCACGCGGAAGAAGTTCGCGAGCGCGCGCTCGATGCGATCGGCCGCGTAGATCTGCCCGCGCCGCATGCGGCCTCGCAGCTCTTCCACGGTCACGTCAACGTTGATGACCTCGTCGGCGCGCGTGAGGATCGTGTCGGGCACCGTTTCCCGCACGCGCACACCGGTCACGCGATACACCGCGTCGTTCAACGTCTCGAGATGCTGGA
>CAYFLU010000022.1:0-27099 GCA_964343975.1 uncultured Solibacteraceae bacterium | reverse complement strand
CTCGTCGTGGATGGTGACGAGCTTGATGATTTCGAATTCACGGGTGCCGGCCGGCGTGGTCACGACGACTTCGTCGCCTTCTTCCCGGCCGGAAAACGCACGGCCCAGTGGCGATGCGACCGAGATCAAGCCGAGGTCCGGATTGGCATCTTCCGGCATGACGAGTTCATACATCGTGGTCTTGCCGTTCTCGTTGACCGTGATCTTGGACCCGAATCCGGCCTTGTCGCGCGGAATCCGGTCGAGGCTCATGAGCTGAATCTCGGAGACCCGCTGACGCAGCATCGAAATCCGCGTCTGCACGAGCGTCTGCCGTTCCTTGGCGGCCTTGTACTCGGCGTTTTCACGCAGGTCGCCAAGCTCACGCGCTCGCTGAATCTCCTTGGGCAGATCGTGGTTGAGCTCCCGCTCCAACACCGCGATCTCGTCTTCGAATCGCTTGATTAGACGCGCTTTCATGACAGTGCGTAGAGGTTAACATGAAGCCATGCTCCACCTGACGCGGCGCCAGGACGCCATCGTCGACCGGTTCCGTCGTGCGGCGCGCCGCGCCCCGTCGGAGCCGTGCGTCTTGCTCGATGGCGACCACCTGATTCGCGACGCCATCGCGTCGGGCGTCGTGCTCGACGTCGTCATCGGCACGCGTGATCGATGGGCCCTCTGTGCGGATCTGGCGGCGCAACTGCGCGCGAGCGAACACCCCGTCGCACTGTATGAAGCCGCGCCGACCGTGCTCGACGCGGCCAGCCCGGTCAAGACGCCGACCGGCATTGCCGCGCTGGCCCGCTGGCAGCCCGCGAACATCGAAGACACCTTCACGGGCGGCACGCCCTTGGCCGTGGCGGCGGTCGATGTGCAGGACCCGGGCAATTTCGGCGCGATCGTCCGGTCGGGCGATGCGCTGGGCGCAACCGGCGTGATCTCCGCCGGCGCGAGCGCGGACCCGGCCGGCTGGAAGGCCCTGCGCGGCTCGATGGGGAGTGCCTTCCGCCTGCCTGTGGCGCGCGCCACGCTCGAGACCACTCTGGCGGCCGCGCGCAGCGCCGGCGCGAAGATCTACGCCGCGGCTGCGGACGGCATCGCCGTCGACAAATGCGACCTGCGCGGCCCGACGCTCCTGCTCCTTGGTAGCGAGGGGCAGGGCCTGCCCGACTCCGCCATCGAGGAATCGAACGAACGCATCGCGATCCCGATGCGCGGCCCCATCAACTCGCTGAATGTCGCGGTGACGGCGGCCCTGCTGCTTTACGAAGCCCGGCGTCAGCGCGCATGAGCTCCCTCTTCGACGAACCGGGCGCGCCGGCCACATCAGACACGACGCTCGGGCCGGGCACGCCGCTGGCCGAACGGATGCGCCCGCGCTCGCTCGACGAATACGTCGGGCAGCGTCACGTGATCGGGCCGGGGAGGCCGCTCCGGCAGGCGCTCGAGCATCGCGCCATTCATTCGCTGATTCTCTGGGGCCCGCCGGGCGTCGGCAAGACCACGCTCGCCCGGCTGATGGCCGACTTCGTCGGCGGCGAGTTTCTCGCCTTCAGCGCCGTGATGTCGGGCATCAAGGAAATCAAAGAAGTCGTCGGGCGGGCGCAGGCCGTCCGTCGCGAGTTCGGCAAGCAGACCGTGCTGTTCGTCGACGAAATCCACCGGTTCAACAAGAGCCAGCAGGACGCGTTTCTTCCGCACGTCGAGGCCGGCACGATCATCCTGGTGGGCGCGACGACGGAGAACCCATCCTTCGAGGTGAACTCGGCGCTCTTGTCGCGATCGAAGGTGTACGTGCTCGAAGCGCTGACGCCCGACGACCTCGTGAGCCTGCTCCGCCGGGCGCTCACCGACACGGAGCGCGGCCTCGGCAAGCTGGGCTGTGATGCCGACGACGCCGCCCTGCGCGCCATTGCCGTGTATGCCAACGGGGACGCGCGCGTGTCGCTGAATCTGCTGCAGCAGGCTGTGGTGACGCTGCCGATCAGCGACTCGCCGCGGCTCACGATGGCGCACCTCGCCAGCCTCGTGGAACGGCGTGCGCTGCTCTACGACAAAACCGGCGAAGAGCACTACAACCTGCTCTCGGCCCTGCACAAGTCCATCCGCAACAGCGACGCGGACGCCGCGGTGTATTGGCTGGCCCGCATGCTCGAGGCTGGTGAAGATCCCATGTATATCGCGCGCCGACTCGTGCGCTTCGCGTCGGAAGACATCGGCAACGCCGATCCCCGCGCGCTCCAACTCGCCGTCGCGGCGAAAGACGCGGTGCATTTTCTTGGAATGCCCGAGGGCAACACCGCGCTCGCGCAGCTGGTCACCTACATGGCGGCGGCGCCGAAGAGCAATGCGGTGTATGTCGGCTACGGCGCGGCGGCCAAAGACGCCACACAGGATCTGGCCTCGCCGGTCCCGATCCACCTACGCAACGCGCCGACGAAACTGATGAAGGATCTGGGCTACGGCAAAGACTACAAATACGCCCACGACGAAGCCGAAGGCGTGTCTCAACAGTCCGCCCTCCCCGACCATCTCGCCGATCGCCGGTATTACGAGCCGACGGAACGCGGGCTCGAAGCGAACATCAAGCAGGCGCTGGAACGCGCGCGGGCACTACGGAAGAAAACCTGAACCCCGGGACCTGGAAGGTCCCGGGCGCCATCGCGGCCTCTAGATCCGGTCGAAGTTCCGCTCGATCTCGCGTCGCGTGAGGCGCAACACGACGGGACGTCCGTGCGGGCACACGCTCGAATGGGCGGTGCGGCGCAGTTCGTCGAGCAGATACTTCATCTTGTCGATCGTCAGCGGATCGTTCGCCTTCACGGCCGCGTGACACGCCATCAGTGCGGCGAGTTGACGAATGGATTCGTTGATGCCCGCCCCCGGTGCCAGCCCTTCGAGATCGCCGGCCGCAGCCCGCAGCGCGGAGGCGCATTCCTCGATCTTCAGGATTGCCGGCACGGCGCTCACGCGAATGCTGGTGCCGCCGAAATCCGCCAGTTCAAAGCCGAACCGTTCGAGCTCGACGATGTGCGTCTTCAGGGCGGCGTGCTCGCCCGCGCCGAAGTCCAGCACGATCGGCGTCAGCAGACGCTGCGACTCGAGCGTGCCACTCAGGAGCCGCTCCGAGATCTGTTCAAAGAGAATGCGCTCGTGGGCAACGTGCTGATCGATGATCGCGATGCCCTCTTCGTCCACCGCGATGATGAACGTGTTGCGGAACTGCCCGAGCGGTGCCATCGGCCGAATCAGGCTCGCAATCGTCTCGCGACCCGCCATGGCACCGACCTGCGTCGTCGAACCAGCCAGCGCCGCGTTCGACGCTCCCATGAACGCCGAGCTCTCGCCGGAGCCGGGCGCCTGAATGGCGCGCTCGATCGCGGCGGCCAGCGGATCCGCCGAGGACGGCACACCGCTCCATCCAGCAGATGGCGCGGACGACGGCGACTGGCCCCAGTTGAGCGGCAAGGCGCCCGTGACCGGGACCGGCGGGCGCACCGTCGACTGCGAGAGGATCAATTCGGGCACGCCGGTCTGCCCAAGTGCGTCGACAATCGCGCGCCGTAGCACCTCGTGCACCAGCCCTTGATCGAGAAACCGCACCTCGGCCTTGGTCGGATGCACGTTCACGTCGACACGGTCAGCCGGCAACTCGATGAAGAGATGCACTTCCGGCGAGCGCTCTTTGATCGTGGCCACGCTGTAGGCCTGCTGGATGGCGTGATTGATCGTGCGGTCGCGCACCAGACGGCGATTCACGAAGACATGCTGCGGGCCGCGCACGGGCCCGGCCTCCGCGAGGGCCGCCACGTAGCCGTAGATCGTGATGCCGGCGGCCTGCTTGCGGACTTCAATCAGATCCGGGCGGTCGCCGTACATCTGGAAAAACCGCTCCGCCAGCGATGCGGCGGGGGGCGTCTCGACAACCGTGCGTCCCCCGCTCTTGAAGGTGAAGCCCACCTCTGGATACCCGAGAGCGAGTTGCGACACGAGCTTCGAAATCTGCGCAGACTCCGCGGTGTCGGCCTTGAGGAACTTGCGCCGGGCCGGCAGGTTGTAGAAGAGATCCTGCACCTCGATCAGCGTGCCCTCGGGCGCGCCGACCTCGCGGTCCGAGACGACGTGGCCGGCCTCGATCCGGATCTCCGTGCCCGACAACGCACCGCGCGCGCGCGTGCGCAGCCGAAACCGCGACACTGACGCAATCGACGGCAGCGCTTCGCCGCGGAAGCCCAGGGTGAGAATCGCGGCCAGATCATCCGACGTGCGTAGCTTGCTCGTGGCGTGACGCTCGACAGCCAGACGCGCGTCCTCCGCCGTCATGCCCTCGCCGTCGTCCTCGACGCTGATCAGCTTCTTGCCGCCAAATTCAGTGATGACATTGATCCGGCGAGCGCCGGCGTCGAGCGCGTTCTCGACGAGTTCCTTGACGACCGAGGCGGGCCGCTCGACGACTTCGCCGGCGGCGATCTGGTTAGCAAGTGCCGCCGGAAGTCGGTGAACTTTGGACATGTCGGAATTCCAAAACTACCACGGAGGCCCAAAGGCACAGAGGAAACCCAGGATCTTCAAAACCTTTTCCGAAAACTGTCTTCAGAATGGTTTTCGAAAACCCGGATCTTCTCCGTGCCTCTGTGCCTCCGTGGTTGGTTTTCCTACTTACCGTCCTGCAATGCCGCCTGGGCCGCCGCAAGGCGGGCCACCGGCACACGGAACGGCGAGCAGCTCACGTAGTCGAGGCCGACCTTGTGGAAGAACACCACCGAGGCCGGATCGCCGCCGTGTTCACCGCAGATGCCGAGCTTGAGCTTGGCGCGGGTCGCGCGGCCCTTCTTGACCGCGATTTCCACGAGCTGGCCCACGCCGGTCTGATCGATCGTCGCGAAGGGATTCTTCTTCACGATCTCGAGTTCCGCGTAGTGCGGCAGGAACGAGCCCGAGTCGTCGCGCGACATGCCGAGCGCCGTCTGCGTGAGGTCGTTCGTGCCGAAGCTGAAGAACTCGGCCGACTGCGCGATCTCGTCGGCCGTGAGCGCGCCGCGCGGGATCTCGATCATCGTGCCGACCATGTAGTTCAGCTTGCACTGCTTCTCCGCCATGACTTCCTGGGCCACGCGGTGCACGACCTCGATCTGCAGATCGAGTTCCTTCTTGAAGCCCACGAGCGGGATCATCACTTCCGGATGCACCTTGATGCCCTCGGCCTGCACGATCGCCGCGGCTTCGAACACCGCGCGCGCCTGCATCGCCGAGATTTCCGGGTAGCCAATGCCGAGACGGCAGCCGCGGAACCCGAGCATCGGGTTGAACTCGTGCAGCTGTTCCACGCGCTGGTGGATGCGCTGTTCCGAGACGCCGAGCTTCTTCGCCAACTCGGCCTGCTGTTCCTTCGTGTTCGGCAGGAACTCGTGGAGCGGCGGGTCGAGGAAGCGGATCGTCGCCGGGTAGCCCTTGAGCGCCCGGAAGATGCCCGCGAAGTCTTCGCGCTGGTACGGCAGCAGCTTGTCGAGCGCCGCCTTGCGCTCGGCTTCCGTCTCCGCGAGGATCATCTCGCGCATCGCGTCGATGCGGTCGCCCTCGAAGAACATGTGCTCCGTGCGCGTGAGGCCGATGCCGACCGCGCCGAACGCCACGGCGTTGGCGGTCTGCTTCGGATCGTCGGCGTTGGTGCGCACGCTCATGCGCGACGCCTGGCTGCACCACTTCATGAGCTGTTCAAAGTGCTTGAACTTCTCCGTCTGCTTCGCCGCTTCGTCGCCGTGCAGCAAGCCCGCCACGATCTCCGACGGCGCCGTCTTGACCTGGCCCGCGTAGACCTTCCCGGCCGTGCCGTCGATCGAGACCCAGTCGCCTTCATTGAACACGCGACCGTTCACCGTAACGGTGCGGCTGCTGTAATCCACTTCGAGCGCCGCCGCGCCGCAGATGCAGACCTTGCCCATCTGACGCGCCACGAGCGCGGCGTGTGACGACACGCCGCCGCGAGCGGTCAGGATGCCTTCGGCCGCGATCATGCCGCGCAGATCTTCCGGCGACGTCTCCACACGGCACAGCAGGACCTTCTCGCCCTTCTCCGCCGCGACCACCGCGCGTTCCGCGTTGAGGTAGATGCGGCCCGACGCCGCGCCCGGTCCGGCCGGGAGGCCCGTGGCGATGACTTCCGCTGCCGCCACGTCCTTCGCGTCGAACACCGGCGCGAGGAGCTGTTCGAGCTGGTCGGCCGGGTTGCGCATCACGGCCGTCTTCCAGTCGATGAGCTTCTCCTTGAACATGTCCATCGAGAACTTGAGCGCGGCCATGGCCGTGCGCTTGCCGTTCCGCGTCTGGAGCATGTAGACGACGCCGTCTTCAATCGTGAACTCGAAGTCCTGCACGTCCTTGAAGTGCTTCTCGAGCGTCTGACGGATGCGCTCGAGCTCGTGATACGCCTTCGGCAGGTGCGCCTTCAGCTGCGCCACCGGTTCCGGCGTGCGCACACCGGCAACGACGTCCTCGCCCTGGGCGTTGATGAGGAACTCGCCGTAGAACTCCTTCTCGCCGTTCGCCGGGTTGCGCGTGAACGCGACGCCCGAGCCCGACTGATCACCCGTGTTGCCGTAGACCATCGCCTGCACGTTGACGGCGGTGCCCCACTCGGCCGGGATGTTGTACTTGCGGCGGTAGACGATCGCGCGATCGTTCATCCACGATCCGAAGACCGCGCCGACGGCGCCCATGAGCTGATCCCACGGCGACACCGGGAAGTCCTTACCCGCGCGCTCCTTCACGAGCGCCTTGAACCGCGCCACGAGTTCCTTCAGGTCGTCGACCGACAGCGCCGTGTCTTCCACGTGCTTGTGGTGACGCTCGGCCTTCAGGCCTTCGATGACCGTCTCGAACGGCTCGTGGTCTTCGTGCGGCAGCTTCTGCACGCCGAGGACGACGTCGCCATACATCTGCACGAAGCGGCGGTAGCAGTCCCACGCGAAGCGCGCGTTGCCGGTCTTGGTCGCGAGCGCCTCGACCGTCTGGTCGTTCAAGCCGAGGTTCAGGATCGTATCCATCATGCCCGGCATCGAGTCGCGCGCGCCCGAGCGCACGGACACGAGCAGCGGGTTCTTCAGGTCACCGAACTTCTTGCCCGTGATCTTCTCAACGGCCGCGAGGCCGGCTTCCATCTGGGCCTTCAGCGAGGCGGGGTACGAGCGCTTGTTGGCGTAGTAGTACGTGCAGACTTCCGTCGTGATCGTGAAGCCCGGAGGCACCGGCAGTCCGATGCGGCACATCTCGGCGAGGTTCGCGCCCTTGCCGCCGAGCAGCGGCTTCATCGAGCCGTTGCCGTCGGCCTTGCCGCCGCCGAACGAATACACGAACTTGGCCGACTTGCCCGCCGGGGCCGCCTTCTTCGCGACCTTCGCCGCCTTCGCCTTGGCCTTCGCGGCCGGCTTGGTGGACTTCTTCGACGACTTCGCTGCCTTCACGCTCTTCTTCGCACTCTTCGCCATGCTGGACTCCGCTTCTCCGCTTCAGACTTTCACTGACAGCCACTACCCGTGGGCCGTGGTCCGGCCCGGTCTCAATTCGTTGCGCCCAATTGCGTCAGGTCGCCGATGTTCGCGCCGATCGCGTGACGCACACGCGTGAGGAGCGCCAACCGCGCCTGCTTCAACGCCGCGTCGTCGACCATGACCATCACGTCCGTGAAGAACTTGTCGACGGCCGGGGTCAGCGTCACGTACTGACGGATCGCGGCCGGGAAGCCCCCGCCGCTCTTCCACTGCGCCTCCGCCTGCGCGGACACCGCATTGAAGGCGTCGAACAGCGCGATCTCCGCCGCTTCACGCAGCACGGCACGATCCACCGCCGGCGTGCCCTCGACCCCCTTCGTGATATTGGCAATGCGCTTGTAGAGCTCGGCCAGCGGCCGCAGTTCGCTCTGGGGATTCTTGAGCTCGGCATCGATGGCCTGCGCGCGCTGCACGGCGTCGGCCGGCTCCTGCCAGATCTGCGCACCGATCCGTGCCGCATCGGCACCGAAGCCGCGCCGCTCGAGCAGGTGCACGAGCCGCTCGCGCATGAACGCGTCGACAAACGCCAGCGGCGTGCCGTCGCCCTTCACGTCGGTGAACTGCGAGAACGCCTGATTCAGCAGGTCGCCGACGTTACAGACCGGCAGGCCGAGCGCCCGCGCGTCGGCGAGGATCTTCATCACGCCCTGTGCCGCGCGACGCATGCCGAACGGATCACGCGACCCGGTCGGCTTCTCACCGGCCCGGAACAGCCCAGCCAGCGTGTCGAGCTTGTCGGCCAGCGCCACACACGCCCACGTCGCTTTCGCGGCGCCAAGCGCCTCGATCGACGGCGGCGCGTCGGCTTCGACGCCGATCGGCTGGTAGTGGTGATAGATCGCCTTCCACACCTCTTCGGGCTCGTCGGCGTGCTTCGCGTACACGCCGCCCATCACCCCCTGCAGCTCGGGGAACTCGCCCACCATGTCGGTGGCGAGATCCGCCTTGCAGAGCTTCGCGGCGCGCGCCGCCTGCGCCACCTGTTCGGCCGGCAACTGGAAGCGCTCCGCGATCCACTTCGCGAGCGCTTCGATGCGGTTCGCCTTGGCGCCGTAGGACCCGAGCGCCTTGTGGAACAGCACCGTGTCGAGCCGCGCCAACCGGGCCTCGAGCCCCACCGTGCGGTCCGTGTCCCAGAAGAACCGCGCATCGCGCAGGCGCGCGGTGACCACGCGCTCCGCGTTGATGGCGATGCCGCGATCGTTCGCCGGCTGGGTATTGGTGACGGCGAGGAACGCCGGCATCAGCTTGCCCTGCGCCGACACGACCGGGAAGTAGTGCTGATGATGAATGAGTGTCGTGATGAGCACTTCCGGCGGCAACTGCAGGAAGTCCGCACCGAAGGCACCGGCCACCACCGACGGATATTCCACGAGATCCGGCACTTCATCGAGCAGCGCTTCGGCCTGCGGCTCGCCCTTGATCATCACGTGGCCGTTCAGCTTGCGCGCCGCGCCGTCGAGTTCACGACGGATGCGGTCGCGGCGGTCCGTGCGCGAGATCAGCACGAACTGCTCGGCCAGCTTCTTCTTGTACTCGTCGAAGCTGCGCACCTTGATGGCGCGCCCGGCGCGGCCACTCGTCGCGAGGAACCGGTGTCCGTATGTATTCGCGCCGGTCGCCACATCCTGCACACGCGGGGACGAGGCAATGGCCATGCGCGAGATCGTGAACGGCACCACGCGGCCGCCGTACAGGAACAGCAGCCAGCGAATGGGACGACCGAAGAGCAACTCACCCTTGCCGTCTTCGAGCATCGCGTCCCAATGCATCATCTTCGGGAACGTGAGCTCGCGCAGCAGGCCGCCGAGCAGTTCCGGCATCACGTCGACCGTGGCTTTCCCGCGATGCTGCTTCACGAACGCGTAGTAGCGGCCCTTCGGCGTGTCCTTCTCGATGAGCGCCGTCACTTCCACGCCATTCTTGCGCGCGAACCCCTGCAAAGCCGCCGACGGCGAGCCGTCCGCGGCCTTGCCGGCGCTCACCGGCGGCCCCATCAATTCTTCGTCACGATCTTCCTGACGGTCCGCCAGCGACGGCACCACCACACACAGGCGGCGCGGCGTCGAAAACGCCTCGATCGCGCCCGTGTACTTCAGATTCAATCCGGCCAGCCGCGACTTCATCTTCTCGGCCAGCTGCACGTTCAGGCCGGGCATCCACGATGCCGGCAGCTCTTCGAGCCCGATCTCCAGGAACAGCTCACGCTCCATGCGTGGTGCCTCCCTTCGACTCGTTGAAGTCGAGCGCCGGCGTCTCGCCGGCCCACGCCTTCGCGATCGCGACAGCCAGCTGCCGCACGCGGTGGATGTAGTTCGTCCGTTCGGTCACGCCAATCGATCCGCTCGCGTCGAGCGTGTTGAACACGTGCGAGCACTTGAGGCAATAGTCGAGCGCCGGCAACACGAGTCCGGAGTCGAGCAACTGCTGCGAAAACCCGTGGTACTGCTGGAAGAGATCCCGGTGGAACTCCGCGAACCGGCCTTCCGGCATCTTCAGGTCGCGGTTGAACGAGTACTTCGACTGCTCCACCTCGTCGCGGAGTCGCACGTCGCCATACTTCACGCCCGGCGCCCACTCGAGGTCATACACGTTGTCGACGCCCTGCAGCGACATCGCGAACCGCTCGAGACCGTAGGTCAGCTCCACGGCAATCGGCGAGAGATCAATGCCGCCGGCCTGCTGGAAATAGGTGAACTGCGTAATCTCGAGGCCGTCGTAGAGCACCTGCCAGCCGATGCCCCACGCGCCGAGCGTCGGCGACTCCCAGTTGTCTTCCTCGAACCGCACATCGTGCGCGCGCAGATCGATGCCGCACGCCTCGAGGCTCTGCAGATAGAGATCCTGGATCTCGTCCGGCGCGGGTTTGAGGATGACCTGAAACTGGTGATGCTTGAAGAGGCGGTTGGGATTCTCGCCGAAGCGGCCGTCGGCGGGACGCCGGGAGGGCTGCACGTACGCCACATTCCACGGCTGCGGCCCGAGTACCCGCAGAAACGTCTCCGGGTTCATCGTGCCGGCGCCCATTTCGATATCCATGGGCTGTTGAATCAGGCAGCCTTGCGCCGCCCAATATGTCTGCAACTTGAAGATCAGATCCTGCAGGGTCACAACTCTGGTCTCAACTCCCTGACGACTTTCGCCGACTTGAGCTCTTTCTCGAGGTGCATCGCGATCAGCCGCTGATGCGCCCGCTCGATCTCCCGCAACGCCCGCACGTCGGGCGGCTGTTGCGCGGCCTGCCGCGGCGTCCGACGTCGCGCCGCGTTCAAGAACGTTCGTGCCTCGGACGACAGCTCCAAATCCGCCAGCGCCGGGTAGACCCCTTCGAGCCACAACAACCAGAACTCGAAGTACCGTGCCAGCGCCTCGCAGGACCCGCCGCGCCCGAGCGCATCGCCCACCCCGGCGCCGAGCCGGAACAGGCGCTCGTTCTGCAGGTTGTCCGGGGACCACTCGTCGAGCAACTCCGAGAAGTAGCTCGCATACCCCAACACCTGCGCGGCGTCATCGCCCTGCACCGACAACTGCAGCGGCGACCGCTTCGGCTCGATCCGGTCGAGCCGCACGAGGTCGCGGCCTTCCTTTTCGACGTAGTGCGCAATCCCCCGCGTCAGCGGTTCAAGCGCGCCCCCGAAGCGTTTGCGCGAGTTGGTCGCATTTTTGGCCACGCCCCGCTTCTTGCCCTGGTCGATGGTCAGAAACACGACGATGCGGTCCGCCTCGCCGTAGCGATGCGTGCGAAGGATCAGCGCGTCACTCGCGAGGACCTTCATACGCGCATCTCCGCAATTGTATCCCGCTCGCTAGGTGTGATGGAGGAATCGGACGAACAGGGTGCCCAGGCCCAGGAAGGAGAAGAACCCGAACACGTCCGTGAATGTCGTGATAAAGACCGTGCTGGCCAAGGCCGGGTCGTATTTGAGGGCCTTCAGCCCCAGCGGGATCAGGGTCCCGGCCGTGGCCGCCACGAAGAGGTTGATGACCATGGCCAGGCACAGAATGGCCGCCAGGACCCAGTCCCCGCTCACAAGCCCAACGGCCAGGGCGGCAATCACGCCGTTGCCGATCCCATTGCCGAGACTGACCCAGATCTCCTTCCGGAGGGCCTGCCAGGCGTTCGCCCAGGTCAGCTCACCCAGCGCAATGCCGCGCACGATCACGGCCAGGGTCTGGGTGGCGGCATTGCCGCCCATCCCGGCCACGATCGACTGATACACGGCCAGATCGACCACGACGGCAATCGTGTGCTTGAAGAGGCCGACCACCCAGGCGGCTAGAAACGCCGTGACAAGGTTGATCAGGAGCCACGGGAACCGCTTCCGGAGCGATTCGGCCGAGGGGGTCAGCACCCGTTCGTCGGCCGACACGCCGGCCAGGCGCAGGACGTCTTCCGTGGCCTCTTCCTTGATGACGTCGATGACGTCATCGACCGTGATCAACCCGACCAGCTTGTTCTCGCTGTCGACAATCGGCAGCGCCAGCAAGTTATAGGACGCGACCTGCTTGGCCACTTCCTCCTGGTCCACGTCCACGCGTGCGCTATAGACCTCGGTGGTCATGATGCGCTTCAGCGGGGTATCGGGCGGCACGAGCAGCAGCCGGCGCAGGGACACGACCCCGACCAGATGACGCCGGCCGTCGACGACGTAGAGGTAGAAGACCATCTCGACGTCGCGGGACTTCTGGAGGGCCGTGATCGCTTCGCCTGCCGTGAGGTCTTCCGGCAGCGCGAAGACGTTCGGGTTCATCAGGCGCCCGGCCGTCTGATCCGGGTATTCGAGGAGTTCAGAGACGCCGCCACCCGCTTTGGGCCGGATCAGTTCGAGGACGGCTGCCGACAAGTCCTCCGGCAGGCCCTCGATCAGCGCCGCGGCGTCGTCGGACGGAATCTCCTGCGCCAGCCGGGCGATGTCTTCCGCCGAGCGCATCGAGAGCAGCTCGGCGCCCTTCTCGGGGCCGAGCTCCGAGACAGTCTCCATCGCGAGCTTCGGGCTCTTCTCGACGAGGATGCTGAAGGCGGCCGCGCGCTCTTTTTCCGCCAGTTCGGTGAAGATCTGGGCGAGGTCGGCCGGATGCTGTTTGACGAGAAGGTTGAGCAGGTTGGGCGTCGCGCCCATGCGCAGCAGTCGCTTGACTGACTCAAGCACGACATCAATGCGACGCTGCGCCGGCATACAGAGCGATTGTAGAACGCGAGACGCCGCGGCTCCATCGCAAACACCACACGACCGGGAAGAAATTCGAGCCGGGCGTTCGGCGCGCGACGGCTACAACTGATCCAGTACCCGCTCGTCGTCGCGCCAGTCGCTCTTCACCTTCACGTGCAGTTCGAGGAAGACCTTGCCGCCGAGCAGGCGCTGCAGATCCATGCGGGCATCCGTGCCGATGCGCTTGATCATCGAACCGCCCTTGCCGATCACGATCGGCTTCTGCGACTCGTTCTCCACGAGGATCGTGGCGTAGATCTTGGTCAGCCCGCCTTCCCGCTCCGCGTCCTCGAACTGGTCGATGACGACCGCCGTCGTGTACGGCAGTTCGTCGCGGGTATAGCGCAGGACCTTCTCACGCACCAGCTCCGCCGACATCGACCGCATGGTCTGGTCCGTCAGGTAGTCCTCGTCGAAGAGCGCGTCGCCCTCGGGCAGCAGGCGCAGGATCTCCTGCGTCAAGGGCTCGAGGCCGTCCTTGCCAAACGCCGAAATGGGCACGATCGCCTCGAAGGACAGCGCCTTCGCATAGCCCTCCATGAGCGGCAGCAACTCGACCTTCTTGATCCGATCGATCTTGTTGAGCGCGAGGATCACCGGGCGCCGGGCCTTCTGGAGCAGGTCGAGCACGTAGTGGTCGCCGCTGCCCGTCTTCTCCGTCACGTCCACCACGAGGACGGTGACGTCGGCCTCTTTCAGTGCATCGAGCGCCGAGTCCACCATGCGCTGGTTCATCTGGTGCATCGGCTTGTGAATGCCCGGCGTGTCCAAAAACGCGATCTGACCGCCGGGCACGTTGGCCACGCCCAGGATCTTCTTGCGCGTCGTCTGCGGCTTGTCCGACGTGATGGCGACTTTCTCGCCGACGAGAGCGTTCATCAACGTCGACTTGCCGGCGTTGGGCCGGCCGATGAGAGACACGTATCCCGATTTCATAGCTCCCGGCCAGTCGACAGACCAGCCGCTCCATCTTCTCGCGACGTCTTGACGCGCACACGATTAATGCGTCGCCGCTCGGCCTCGAGCACATCCACGTTCAATCCATCGAACACAAAGTGTTCGCCGACCGTCGGCACCCGGCCGGCGCGGCTGAGCACCCACCCGCCCACCGTCTCGAAGCCGTCGTCTTCGATCGCCACGCCGAGCCGGTCGTTCATGTCCCCAATGGCCACCTTGGCGCTGAACACGAAGCCCCCGGCCGGTTCGGCAACGATGGGCTCGGTTTCGACGTCGTACTCGTCCCGGATCTCGCCGACGAGCTCTTCGACCACGTCTTCCACGCTGACCAAGCCGGCGGTACCGCCGTATTCGTCCACCACGATCGCCACCTGCGCGCGCTTCTGCTGAAACTCGCGCAGCACCTCCGCGACGCGTTTCGTCTCCGGCACAAACGTCGCCGGCCGCAGGAACTCCTTCACCGCGCGGTCACCCGCGGGCTGCTCCGGCAGTTGGAACAGGTCTTTCACGACGATCACACCGGCGATGTTATCGATGTTGTCGGTATACACAGGCAGTCGCGAATACTCCTGCTCCTGCACGAGCCGTCGCAATTCATCGAGCGTGGCATCCGCGCGGATCGCCACGATATCCGGGCGCGGCGTCATCACTTCGCGCACCTGCGTGTCGCCAAAGTCGATCACCGACTTCAGCAGCCGGCGCGGCTCCTCCGGCGGCCCGAGCCACGACACCACCACAGATGTGACGGGCGCAACGAGATTCGCCGCCACCGTGAACCCCGGCAGCAACACTTCGAGCGCGCGCTCCGGCGACTTGCGTACGGCCCACGCCGGAATCAACTGTCCGCAGATGAGGTTGAGCACAATGCCCGTCAGAATCAGCAGCAGCGCCGCGTCGAGGCCCGTGCCGACCACTTGCGCCAGCAGCACCACGACCGTGACCAGCAAACCGCCGCGCAGGAATCGCGCGGGCACGAAGAGTTTGATCGGATCATCGAGGAATGCGCTCAACCGGTGATCCCGGTCGCGCTCGGCTTCCAGGCGATGCGGCAGGCGCATGAGCACGCCGAACGCGGTCTCGACCGCCGCCGCGTAGATCATGCCGGCCAGTGCCAGGAAGACGGCCAGAGGAATCATCGGGTCGCGCGCGCGATCAGCCCCAGCGACAGACCGGCCCGCTTGCGCAGCCGTTCCTCCACCCGGCGCATCTCGCCGTCGTCAGTTTCGTGATCGTAGCCCATCAGGTGCAACAGCCCGTGCAGCGCCAGAATCCGCCGTTCCGTGGCCTCGGCGTGGCCCGCCGCGCGCGCCTGACGACGGCACACGCCCTCGGCAATGGCGAGTTCCCCCAGTTCACCCGGCGCGAGCGACGGAAACGACAACACATCCGTCGCGTAGTCCATGCCGCGAAACTCGTGATTCATGCGACGCATCGCCCGATCGGTGACGAGCGCGATCACGACCGTGCCGCGCGCACGAGCGGGGGCCTGCCGTTCGAGCCAGCGCGCCAGCGCCTGCGATCTTTGCCGACGGCCGAGGCCGTCTGTCACCTCGGCGCGAATCATGCGACGGGCGGCTTGCCCTGTTTCGTGTAGGCGTCGTACGCGCGCACGATCTGCTGCACCAGCTGATGCCGGACGACATCGCGGTCGTCGAAGTGGATCACGTCGATGCCCTCGATGCCCTGCACGACCTTCAGCGCTTCCACGAGGCCGGACGTTCGCCCGGGCGGCAGGTCGATCTGGGTCACATCGCCCGTGACGACCGCCTTTGAGCCGAAGCCGAGACGCGTCAAGAACATCTTCATCTGTTCGGATGTGGTGTTCTGGGCCTCGTCAAGGATCACGAACGCGTCGTTCAACGTGCGTCCGCGCATGAACGCGATCGGCGCCACTTCGATGACGTTGCGCTCGAGCAATCGCTCGACGCGCTCGGCATCGAGCATGTCGTAGAGCGCGTCATAGAGCGGACGCAGATAGGGATTCACCTTTTCCTGCAGATCGCCCGGCAGGAACCCGAGCTTCTCGCCCGCTTCCACGGCGGGACGCGCGAGGATGATGCGGGTCACGCGTTTGGCCAGCAGGAAGGACACGGCCTGCGCCATGGCCAGATACGTCTTGCCGGTGCCGGCTGGGCCCACGCCGAACACGATGTCGCGCCGCTCGATCGACTCGAGGTAGTTGCGCTGCGACACGCTCTTCGGCGCGACCTGCTTCCGCCCTGCAGCCTTCGTGCCGGCGCGGAGGAAGTACTCAGGCAATTCCACGTTCGGGTTCTGTTGCACGAGCTGCGCGGCCGTGCGCACGTCGCCGCGCTGAAAGCGATAGCCGTCGCGCAGGAGTCCCGCGAACTGCCCAAACACGCGCTCGGCCCGCGCCACGCCAACCGGCTCGCCTTCGATGACGATGTCGCTGCCGCTCGTCCGGAGCTTCACGGACAACGCGGTCTCGAGCTGTTTCAGATTCTCGTCGTAGGGCCCATACAGCGTCTCCAGCCCCTCGTCCGGCATCGTCACACGCGCAGCACTCGCCATCAACGCTCCTTGTCCCACAACCACGCGGCGCCCCGCACGCCGCTGCTGTCGCCATGCGCGGCGGGCACGAGCCGCGTCGCCACATGGTCCGTGAAGAGATACGGCCCCCATCGGGCCGGCACGTTCGTATACAACCGCGCCACCTGCGACAGTCCGCCGCCCACCACGATCACGTCGGGGTCGAGCACGTTGATGATGGTGGCCAGACTTTTTGCGAGCCGGTCTTCCCATCGATCGAGCGTCACGCCGGCGGCCTCGTCCCCGGCTGCCGCGAGCGCCACCACGTCCACCGCGTCGATGCCAGCCCTTCCCGTGCGCCGAGCATAATCCGCGGCGAGCCCCGGTCCCGAGAGAAACGTTTCGATGCAGCCAGAGCGGCCGCAATAGCACGCGGGGCCGGGTCGTTCGTCGTCGCGCGGCGCCGGCAGCGGGTTGTGCCCCCACTCGCCGCCAATGGCGTTCGCGCCCACGACCAGCCGGCCGTGCGCCACGACGCCACCGCCGCAGCCGGTCCCCAGGATCACGGCAAAGACCACGGCGGCGCCGGCCGCCGCGCCGTCGGTCGCCTCCGACACCGCCAGGCAGTTCGCGTCGTTGGCCAAGCGCACGTCGCGATCCAGGGCTTTCGCGAGATCGAGATGAAACGGGCGGCCGTTGAGCCACACCGAGTTGGCGTTCTTGACGGTGTCGGTGGCCGGAGAAATCGCACCGGGAATGCCGATGCCGACCGTGCACGTGCGCTGCACCTCGCGCTCAGCGTCGGCGACGAGTGCACAGATTGCGCGTACCGTGCCGTCGTAGTCATGACGTGGCGTGGGCACGCGCCGGCGCCACTGCACGGCGCCGGCCTGATCGAGAACCACCGCCTCGATCTTGGTGCCGCCCAGATCCACGCCAATGCGCATCTAGACGGCCGTCCCCACGTACGCGTCACACATTGCGAATGTGCAGTTCCCGCAATTGCTTGTCGTCGACCGTCGACGGCGCGCCGGCCATCAAGTCGGCCGCTTGCGCCGTCTTCGGGAACGCCATCACGTCGCGAATCGAGCTCTCGCCCGCGAGAATCGTGACGATGCGATCGAGACCGAAGGCGATGCCGCCGTGCGGCGGCGTGCCGTACTCCAGCGATTCGAGGAAGAAGCCGAAGCGCGCCTTCGCGTCTTCATCGGAGATCCCGAGCAGGTTGAACACGCGCTTCTGCACCGCCGGCGAGTGGATACGGATGCTGCCACCGGCGATCTCGGATCCGTTGAGCGCAAGATCGTACGCACGTGCGCGCGCTTTGCCCGGATCCGTATCGAGGAGCGGCTCATCCGCGGGCCGGCACGATGTGAACGGATGGTGCATCGCGTTCCAGCGCTTCTCGTCGCCGTCCCATTCAAAGAGCGGGAACTCGGTGACCCAGCAGAACTTGAAGTCCGTCGGGTTCAGGAGGTTCTCCTTCTTTGCCACGTGCAGCCGCAGATTGCCGAGCAGCTTTGCCGTCGAGTCTTCCGGGCCGCACGCCAACACCAGGATGTCGTCGCTGGCCGCGCCGGCCGCCGCGAAGATGCCGCCGAGCGCGGGTTCGATGGCCTTGACCGAGCTCTTGTCGGCTTTGGCCCACACGAGGCCGCTCGCGCCGAGCTGCTTCGCCGCGTCAACGAGCTCATCGGTTTCGCGGCGCGAGTATTTCCCGCCGCCCTTCACTGCAAAGCCGCGGACCACGCCGCCATTCGCGATCGCATCCTTGAACACGCCAAACGCCGAGTCGCGGAACTGCTCGCTCAGGTCCACGATCTCCATGCCGCAGCGCAGGTCCGGCTTGTCCGACCCGTACTTCCGCATCGCGTCGTCGTAGGCCATCCGCGGAAACGGGGTCGTCACCTGGAAGCCGGCGGTCTCGAACATGACCTTGATCGCGCCTTCCACGACGCCGTACACCAGCTCCTCACTCGCGAACGACATCTCGACGTCGATCTGCGTGAACTCGGGCTGACGATCCGCGCGCAGGTCTTCATCGCGGAAGCACTTACAGATCTGCACGTACCGGTCCATGCCCGCGATCATCAGGATCTGCTTGAAGATCTGCGGCGACTGCGGCAGCGCGAAGTACTCGCCCGGATGGACGCGGCTCGGCACGAGGTAGTCGCGTGCGCCTTCCGGCGTCGACCGCGTGAGGATCGGCGTCTCGATCTCGAGAAAGCCCTGCTCGTCGAAGTAGCGACGCACCGCCAGCGCGACCTTGTGGCGCAGGATGAGGTTCTGTTGCAGCTTCGGCCGGCGCAGATCGAGATAGCGATAGCGCAACCGCGTGTCTTCCGACACGGGCGTGTCTTCGTTGATCGGAAACGGCGGCGTCTTGGCTTCGTTCAGCAGGTTCACGCGCGCCGCGGCGACTTCGATCTCGCCGGTCTCGAGCTTCGGATTGACCGCATCCTTCGACCGCGCATCGACGCGTCCGTGCACTTCGACGACGTATTCCGGACGGATCTTCGACGCTTCCGCGTTGTCTTCGGAACGAATCACGACCTGCGTGATGCCGTGGCGGTCGCGCAGATCGAAGAAGGTCACGCCGCCGAGGTCGCGCACGCGATGCACCCAGCCCAGCAGAATCACGTCCTTGCCGACGTCCCCCGCCCGCAGTGCGCCACACGTATGAGTCCGATACTGAAAAGTCGATGTCGTCACAACCTCGTCCTGATGGCCTCGATGGCCGATGCGCGCGCGACGGCGCGCTGTTTGTCGGAACTGTCTTCGCCGAGGCGCATGTCGCGCACCAGCACTTCCCCGCGCGCCAGCTCGTCGCCGCCGACGATGACGGCGAGCGCCGCCTCGACGCGGTTGGCGCGCTTCAACTGCGCCTTCATGCTGCGCGCTTCGAATTCCATCTCCGCCGGGATGCCGGCGGCGCGCAGTTCGCGGAGCAGCTTCAGCGCCTCCGCACGCGTCTCGTCACCGAGCGCGACCACGAACACGCGCGCCGGCTTGGCCGCCTGCGTGCTCTCGGGCAGGGCGAGCACCAGACGTTCGATGCCGGCGGCAAAGCCGATGCCCACGCGATCCGGCCCGCCGAGCTGCTTCACAAGCCCGTCGTAGCGACCGCCGCCGAGAATGGCATTCTGCGCACCCAGCGTATTGCCGAGCACCTCGAACGTCGTGCGCGTGTAGTAATCGAGCCCGCGCACCAGGCGATGCGAGATGCGCCACGGGATGCCGAACGTGTCGAGGTGCGCGCGCACGCCGGTGAAGTGCGTAGCGCACGGCTCGCACAGGTAGTCGATCGCGTGCGGCAACGCATCGATGATCGGCTGATCGTTCGGCACCTTGCAGTCGTAGATGCGCAGCGGGTTCTGGTGCGCGCGGCGCTGACAGTCACCGCACAACTTCGGCAGGTCGTCGCCGAGCGCCGCGAGCAACGCCTCCTGAAACTTCGGCCGGCACGTCGGACAGCCCACGGAGTTGATCACGAGCTCCGCCTGCGCGATGCCCAGCTCCGTCACGAGCGACCACGCCAGGTCGATCACTTCGGCATCGATCGCCGGATCGCTGATGCCGAACACTTCCACGTCGAACTGATGAAACTGTCGCTGGCGGCCCTTCTGCGGACGCTCGTAGCGGAACATCGGCCCCATCGCGAACAGCTTGGCGAACGGCAGCGCGTGCTCGAGGCTGTGCTCCACGTAGGCACGCACCATGCTGGGCGTCGCCTCGGGCCGCAGCGTGATGCGCTCGCCGCCCTTGTCCGTGAAGGCGTACATCTCCTTCTGAACGATGTCGGTCGACTCGCCGCTGCCCTTCGCGAAGAGTTCTTCTTTTTCGATGACGGGCGTGCGCACTTCCACGTACCCGTAGCGATCGCAGAGCGATCGCGCGATGCGCTCCACGAACTGCCAGCGCTCCACTTCGCCCGGCAGGATGTCGTGGGTGCCTCGAATGGCGGAGATCATGCCTGATAGTCCCGTCTGTAGCGGACGTAGTTGTCCGCGAATGCCTGAATCATCGCGACTTCCTCGTCGCGGAGCGGCCGCTTCACCTTGGCCGGACTGCCCATCACCATCGAGCGGGGTGGCACCGTCATGCCCTCGGTCACGAGCGACCCCGCGGCCACGATGCAGTCTTCGCCGATCGTGGCGCCATTCAAAATGATGGCGCCCATCCCGACGAGCACGCGATCCCGGATCGTGCAGCCGTGCACGATCGCGCCATGCCCGATCGTGACGTCATTGCCGAGCACCGTGGGGTGCGTGTCGTGCTGCACGTGAACGACCGTGCCGTCCTGCACATTGGTCCGATCGCCGATCCGGATGTAGTTCACGTCACCGCGGATCACGGCCATCATCCAGACGCTACTCTCGGCCCCGATGACCACATCGCCAATGACCTGCGCCGAGTCGTCGATAAACGCCGACGGATGCACGGTGGGTAGGACACCTTTGTAGGGACGCCGCATGGATCTTCCATTGTAACGGCAGAGGGCCGCGAACCTGATGATTCGCGGCCCTCTCCGGTGCGATACGCCGTGCTTATTTCTTGAGCGTCGGATACTGGATGTTCAGCTGTTCCAGATACGACTTGAACCGCGAGGGGTCGTAGTAGAACTTCCGCAGTTCGGGCTTGAACTTGTCCATCGTCGGCTTGTTCAGCTCGATGGCCGGGGAGTCCTGCGGGCGGATGAGCGGCGTGTACTTCTGGTCGCGCGTCTGGACGTTCTTGTAGTAATCCCACGCGGCCGTCACGACTTCCGGCTTCGACAAAATGTCGAGCATCGTCATCGCCTGCACCTTGGCGCCGGCCATCACGCCCTTGTGGGCGATCGGCGTGGCCATGGAGATGGCATTCGCCCAGTTGTGGCCCGGCAGCCCCGGGATGTTCGACGGATACTGCAGCGTCACCGTCGGCACCGCCCACGAGACGTCGCCGATGTCATCCGAGCCGCCGCCCGTGTTCTGCGCGAGCGGAACGCCCGTGCCGATCGGACCGATCCGGCTGGCGAGGCCCGTTTCACGCTGCCCGAGCTCCTTCTGAATGCCCTTGGCGAGCGCCTGGTCCTGTTCGCTCCAGGTCGGCAGGCCGACCTTCTGGATGTTTGCGTAGGTCGTCTCCGCGACGGCACGGTTGAAATGCTGCGGCCACGCCGAGCCGAGCACGCGCGTCGAGGCCAGCTGGGTGCCGGTCATCATCGCCGCGCCCTTCGCGATCTCGTCGCCCGTCTTCCAGAGCTCCATGATGCCGTCGTAGGTGTTCTGCCGGAAGTAGTACCAGACCGACGCCGTCGGCGGGACGACGTTCGGCTGCGCCCCGCCATCCGTGATGACCGAGTGCGAGCGCTGCGAGATCGGCAGGTGCTCACGACGGAAGTTCCAGCCGACGTCCATCAGCTCGACAGCGTCGAGCGCGCTGCGCCCGCGCCATGGGTTGCCGGCCGCGTGCGCCGACTCGCCCTTGAAGTTGTACTGGACGGAAATGAGGCCGTTGCCCCCGCCTTCGCCGTACGACACCGACAGGTTGTTGCCCACGTGCGTGAAGAGCGCGATGTCCACGTCCTTGAAGACGCCGGCGCGCACGTAGTACGCCTTCGTGCCGACCAGTTCCTCGGCCACGCCCGGCCAGATGCGGAGGGTGCCGCTCATGTGCTCGCGCTCCATGAGCTTCTTCACCTCGATGGCCGCCGCGATGTTCACGAACATGCCCGAGTTGTGGCCCTCGCCGTGCCCCGGGCCCTCCTGCACCATCGGGTCGTGGTACGCGACGCCCGGCTTCTGCGACGCCTGCGGGATGCCGTCGATATCCGACCCGAGGGCGATCACCGGCTTGCCGCTGCCCCACGTGGCGATGAACGCCGTGGGCACGCCCGCGATGTTCTCCTGGATCTGGAACCCGTTCTTCTTGAGCAGGTCCTTGATGTAGCGCACGGTCTCGACTTCCTGGAAGCCCAGCTCCGCGAAGCTGAACACCGAGTCGACGCCCTGCTGAATCAGGTCGCCCATCTTGTCAACGTCGGCGGCTGCCTCGGTCTTGAGCGCGGCCAGCTTGGCCGAATCGGCGGGCAGGTTGAGCGGCGCGGGCGCCGGACCGGCCCCCTGTCCCCGCTGTGCCAGCGTGGCACCCGAGGCCATCACCAACAGAAACAGACTTGCGGTCAGCACTCGACGACCCATCTCGCCTCCTCGCCCGGCCTGCGGGCGCGTTCATTATAGATAAGCCGCATCTGTAATAATCCCGAAGACATGTCTCATACGGTTTCGTCGCGTCGTCCGACCGCGGTCGGCGCTGGCCTCCTTGCCGCCTTCTTCCTGTCGGGCGGTGCGGCCCTCGTGTATCAGGTGTTGTGGACGCGCCGCCTCTCGCTGGCGTTTGGCGTCACGGTGTATGCCGCGAGCACAGTTCTGGCCGTCTTCATGGCCGGCCTGGCCATCGGCAGCTACCTCGCCGATCGCGTGTCGGACCGGGTCGAGCGGCCGGTGGGCGTCTTCGCCCTCGTCGAACTTCTGATCGCAGTCACGGCGCTGATCACGCCGTATGCCCTGCAGGGCGTCGAGCATCTCTACGTCGCGATCGCGCCCGCGCTCCACGATTCCGCGCTGCTGAAAACGCTCACGCGCGGCCTCCTGTCGGCCGTGGCCTTGATCGTGCCCGCGATTCTGATGGGCTCGACGTATCCGCTGCTCCTGCGTGCGGCCAGCCGCACCTCCACCGGCCTCTCGACCAGCGCCGCGCTCCTCTACGGCATCAACACCGCCGGCGCCATTGCCGGCACGCTCCTCGGCTCGCTCTGGCTCGTGCCCGCGCTCGGCATGCAGCGGTCATTCCTCGCCGCAGCCGGCATCAACATCACCGTCGCCGCCACGGCCTGGCTCTTCGGCCGCCATCTGGGCGCCGGCGACGCGCCGGCCGAGACCGCCGCTTCGACCGTGGCGCCGCCCTCACCGGCCGCGCGCCGCATCGTCCTCATCGTGATGATCCTCTCGGGCGCCGTGTCGCTCGCGCTCGAGATCATCTGGTTCCGCATCCTCGTGTTCTTCCTGCGACCGACCACCTACGCGTTCGCCTGCATGCTCGCCGCGGTGCTCCTGGGGATGGCGATCGGCAGCCTCATCATCACGCCGCTCCTCAAGCGCAAGTGGAACTGGGTCTTCGCGCTCGGCGTGCTCGAAGCCGCCATCGCGTTGCTGGCGCTGACGTCGCTCTACGGCATCGTGCGCAGCTACGACGTGATGGAGTGGATGTGGAAGATGACGTGGATGAAGCCGCCGTACGACTACGTGCTGCCGCTCCTCGGCTCCGCCATGCTCGCGCTTCTGCCCACCTCACTGCTCCTCGGCGCGGCCTTCCCGATTGGCGTCGTCCTCTGGTCGGCCGGTCATGACCGCGGGCTCGGCCGGCGCATCGGCACGCTCTATGCGTCCAACGTCGCGGGCGCCATCCTCGGATCGATCGCCGCCGGCTTCGTGCTCATCCCCGTGCTCGGCGCGCGCACGAGCCTCATCCTGATCGCGACGCTGCCCATGCTCGGCGGCATCGGCCTACTCCTCACCTCAGGGGCGCGCGCAGCCAAAGGCGCCGCGGCGCTCGCCGGCGCGGTGTTCGTGGCCGCCGCGCTCACGCAGCCCGACGTCTTCCGCGATGTCGTGGCGCGCCGCTACGACGGCCAGAAGATCCTGTGGTTCTCCGAAGACGCGCAGACCACGGTCGCCGTCACGCAGGAAATCAGCTGTTGATCGACGGCATGCATCACGCCACGGATCGCGACGGCGAAGTCACGCTGCATCGCGCCATCGGCCTCCTCGGCCTCGGTGTGCATCCCAGTCCGAGCCGCATCCTGGTCGTCGGCATGGGCGGCGGCGCCACGGCCGGCGCGGCCAGCGTGATGCCCGGCACCACGACGCAACTCGTCGAGCTCTCGCCGTCGGTGATCGCGGCCGGCGCCTGGTTCAAGAGCGCGAATCACAACGTGCTCGAGAATCCACAGGTGAACTTCCGCGTGGATGACGGCCGCAACTTCCTGCTCACGACGACGAAGAAGTTCGACGTGATCACGGCGGACCTGATCCTGCCGCACCTGGCCGGCGCGGGCAATCTCTACTCGCGCGACTACTTCGAGCTCGCGAAGCGCTCGCTCACGCCCACGGGCGTCATGGTGCAGTGGATCGCCGCCGACACCGAGTATCAATACAAGATGATGTTGCGCACCTTCACGTCCGTGTTTCCGTACGTGACGCTGTGGGTGAACCACCAGCTGGCCGTCGGCTCCACCCAGCCCCTCGAACTCCACGAAGTCGACTGGGATCGCAAGATGCAGAATCCGCAGACGCGCGGCGCCTTTGCCGCCAACGGCCTCATCGACTTCAAGACGTTGCTCTCCGTCTACTCCGCCGGCGACAAGCAGGTGCGCGAGTATGTCGGCGACGGGCCGATCCTCTCCGACGATCTGCCGATCATCGAATATTTCCTCTCGATGCCCAAGGGCGGTCCCGAACCCAACCCGGGCACGATGAAGGGCGTGCTGACCGACGTGTACAAGGAAGGCAAGTACCAGCAGTGAGCGTGACCGACACCCTCGGCCGGCCGCTCGGCAGCCTCCGGCTGTCGGTGACCGATCGCTGCAACTTGCGGTGTCACTACTGCATGCCCGAGGACGAGTACCTCTGGCTGCCGCGCGAAGACCTGCTCACGCTCGAAGAGATCCTGACGGTCGCCGATCTGTTCGGCGCACTCGGCGTGGACCGCGTGCGGCTCACCGGTGGCGAGCCGTTGCTGCGTCGAAATCTCCCGGTGGTCATCGCCGGGCTCGCCGCGCGGCCCTGGCTCCGTGACCTCGCAATGACGACCAACGGCGTGATGCTCGCCGATGCGGCCGCGGAACTGAAGCGCGCCGGCCTCCATCGCCTCACGGTGAGTCTCGACACGCTCCGCTCCGATCGCTTCAAGACCCTCGCCCGCATCGATGCGCTCAGCGAAGTGCTCGACGGCATCGAGGCCGCGCGCCGCGCCGGATTTTCGCACCTGAAGCTCGACTCGGTCATCACGCGCGGCGACAACGACGACGAACTGATCGATCTCGTCGAGTTCGCGCGCTCGATCGACGGCGAAGTGCGCTTTATCGAATACATGGACGTGGGCGGCGCCACGGCCTGGCAGCGCCAGCGCGTCGTCACGCGCGCCGAGATGATCGAGCGTCTGTCAGCGCACTATGGCGCCATTGCGCCGATTCCGGAACCGGATTCCTCCGCGCCGGCCGCGCGCTTCCGGCTCCCCGACGGGCTGACGTTCGGCATCATCTCGTCGACGTCGCAGCCGTTCTGCCGCACGTGCGATCGCGCGCGCCTCACCGCCGACGGCGTGTTCCTGCTCTGCCTCTACGCGCAACACGGCATCGATCTGCGGCGCCCGCTCCGCGCCGGCGCCTCGCACGAGACGATGCTCAATCTGATTCGCGCCGGCTGGCAGGGTCGCGCCGACCGCGGCGCCGAAGAGCGCCTCCGAGTCGGCGATCGCGGCACGTATATCCCCGTCAAGATCCTGAAGAAGGAACCGCACCTCGAAATGCACACGCGCGGCGGCTAGCACCGCCGATCAGCCGCCGATCTTCAACGTCTGAACGACCTGCTGCCACGCGGCAACGAGCGCCGCAGGGCCGGATCGGCCGCAAAGATGACGACGGACTATTCCGAAGACGGCCGTACATGAGAATGGCCGGGCGCGTGCCGCCCGGCCCGGTCTTGCCGACGCCGTCCGCCTAGGCGCGGGCCAATGTGGCCCGCCGCTTCTGTACGGAGAAATACACGCGAACCCCGAGGAGCGCGGCAATCCAACCCGCCCACATGAGCGGCTCCTCGTAGTCCGCCTTCTGCACCCAGATGAAGTGGATGACGCCGCTGATGGCCGCGACGTATACCAACCGGTGCAGGGGCTGCCACTTTTTCTTCAACCGACGGATCCAGCCATTGGTTGACGTGATGGCGAGCACGAGCAGGATCGAGAACGAGCTCATGCCCATGAAGATGAACTTCCGCTTGATCAGATCGTTCCCGATCGCCCGGAAGTCACAGGTCGCCAGCGAGTAACACAGTTGATCGAGCCCGACATACAACCCGAAATGCACGAGCGCGTAGACGAACGACCAGACACCCACCATCCGCCGAACCTTCTGGATGCCGTTCACCTTGAACAACCGGCGAATCGGCGTGATGGCGAGACACGCGATCAGGATGCCGAGCGAGTCTTCCCCCGTCTCGTGCAACAGCGCCTTCAACGGGTCCACGCCCAGTCCGCCGATCGTGGCATCCACGGTCGGGCCCCAACCGGGCATCGTCGTGCTGGCCAAGACCTTCACGAGCAGCAACACGGCGGGGACGGTGCAACCCACAAAGGTGGCCCACCAGAACCCCTTCCAGTTCGCGATCGCGTTCAGCAGCGTGACCAGCCGCGCGTACCCGGTCTTCAGCATCAGTAGAACAATACCTTCTTGTCCATGCCGGCGTACAAACTCTGCACCTGGTCGGTGTAGCCGTTGAACAGCAGCGTCGGCCGGCTCGTGGCAAACCCGGGCAGACGACGCTCACGCGCCTGCGACCAGCGCGGGTGATCCACCTCGGGATTCACATTGGCCCAGAAGCCGTACTCCGCCGGATTCTGGACGGCCCAGGTCGTCTTCGGCATCGACTCGGTGAACCGGATCCGCACGATCGACTTCCCGCTCTTGAAGCCGTATTTCCACGGCAGGTGGATCCGCATCGGCGCGCCGTTCTGGTTCGCCAGCACCTTGCCGTAGAGGCCGACCACCATGAACGCGAGCGGATGCATCGCTTCATCCATGCGCAGCCCCTCGACGTACGGCCACTGCAGCACGGGCGTCTTCTGTCCGAACATCTCGCTCGGGCGCACCAGCG